>JAZDLP010000323.1:0-40359 GCA_043801885.1 Planctomycetota bacterium
TTGCCAAAATCCACCAGGAAGACATGTACCGTGACGAACGGCTGATCTGTTCGCCACAGGCCGGCGAAGTTGTTGTTCGATTTCCCGCCGACGCGCCTGAAAAGAAAATTATCAATCTCTGCGCAAACAACTACTTGGGACTTTCCAATCATCCCGAAGTTCTAAAAGCCGCGCACGAGGGTCTTGACCAACGCGGTTACGGCATGTCTTCCGTGCGATTCATCTGCGGCACGCAGGATATTCACCGCGAATTGGAACAGAAACTCAGCCAGTTTCTCGGTGTTGAAGATGTCGTTTTGTTTTCGTCCTGCTTCGACGCTAACGGCGCGCTGTTTGAAGCCATTCTGACCGCCGCGGACACCGTGTTCTCTGATCGTCTGGTACATGCCTCGCTGATTGACGGCATGCGATTATGCAAAGCGCAGCGGATCATCTATGAGCACGCCGACATGGCGGACCTGGAACAGAAATTAAAAATCGCGCAATGCCGTCTGAAACTCATCGTCACCGACGGAGTATTCTCCATGGACGGCGACATGGCGCCGCTGGATAAAATCTGTGAGATTGCGCGTAAATACGATGCGTTGGTGGCGGTGGATGATTCGCATGCTACGGGCTTCATCGGCAAAACCGGCCGCGGCACGCATGAACATTTCGGCGTGATGGATCAGGTGGATATTATCACCACCACTTTTGGCAAAGCGCTGGGCGGCGCTACCGGCGGTTGTATCGCCGCCAGGAAAGAGATCGTTGATTTGCTGAAACAGCGCGCGCGTCCGTATCTGTTCAGCAACTCGCTGATGCCGGCCGTGGTCTATACAACATTGAAAGTAATTGATCTGATCAGTCAAACTACTGAACGCCGCGACAAACTCGAGACCTTGACCAAGTGGTGGCGCAACGCGCTTGCGTCCGCAGGTTTCGACGTTAAACCCGGTAACACGCCCATCGTACCGATCATGTGCTACGATGCCAAGCTGGCGCAGCAGTTTAGTCGCGATTTATACGCGGAAGGCGTATTTGCGGTCGGCTTCTTTTATCCGGTTGTGCCCCAAGGTGAAGCTCGCATTCGCACACAAATCTCCACATCGCTCGACCAGCAGCTCCTCAACTGCGCGCTCGATGTCTTCGTCAAGATTGGGAAAAAATATCAAATCATTGGCGCCTGAAGTTGCAAATAATGTTATCTGCCGCTCGTCGGCGACACTTCGACTTGGAGCGCGTTGGGATTTTTTGGCGCGGCGCGAGTGCCGTAGATTTCTCTCAATACTCGATACGCTAACGGCGCTGCGACCGCGCCGCCGTGGCCGGCTCCTTCGAGAAAAAACGCAAACGCATACTGTGGATTGTCCGCCGGAACATAGCCGCAGAACCATGCGTGCGGCTTGGCGCCTTTCTTATGCTCGGCGCTGCTGGTCTTGCCGGCTACGCGCACGGCCAGCTCCGGGCCTTGTTCGTGAAATGGCGAATAAGCCGTGCCGCGTTCGCCGGGTCGGCCGACGTTGACGACTTCTTCCAGTCCCTGTTTCACAATGTTCAGATTAGCTTGACTGATGCCGAGCGGGCGTGTGGGCACGACGGGGCCGTCCAGCCACAGGCGCGGTGTCACTACCTGGCCGCCGTTGGCGATGGCGGCCATCAGCGTCGCGCTCTGGATAACGGTACAAGCGAACTGCCCTTGGCCGATGGCGAGTAGAAAGTCGTTGCCGCGGGTCCAGATTCGCGCCGCAGGATTATTTGGAAAAGTCTTGAATCGCCATTCGCGGTCCGGATAAATTCCGCGCACTTCGCCCGGCAGATCAATACCGGTGACGCGGCCGAAAAATTGTTTGGCATAGAGGCCGAGGTTCTCCACGCCGATACGCGCGCCGATCTGATGAAACGTGACATTGCACGAACAACGAATAGCCTTCAGCAGATTCATCGAACCGTGCGCGCGGCTATCGTCACAGTGGAATTTCTGCCCGCCCGCAACGATATAACCAGGACATTCAAAAATCTCCTGCGGATCAACAAGATTTTTTTCAAGCGCGACGGCGGCGATGAGCGACTTCATGCAGGAACCGAGCGCGTACTGCTCGGAGACCGCACGATTGAGCAACGGTTTAGTCGGATCGGTCAGCACCGCACGCAGTTGTTCCTGGCGTTGCGGATTGTCCCGCGGCGGTGTGAACAGATTTGGATCGAAGTCCGGGAAGCTGGCCAGCGCCAGCGCTTCGCCGTTGCGGATATTCAGCACCACGGCGACGCCAGGCCGATCCTGACTTTTCAGCGCGTGTTCCACCGCTTTCTGCCACGGCAGCGAAATGCACAACGCCATGGAATCGCCTGCTTGCGGTTGAGAGGCGCGATGGAAGCTGAGACTGCGGTCATCTTCGTTTTTTGCCGTGAGCGACTCGCGTAGTTTCAGGCCGTGTTTGCCACGCAAATTATTATTATAGTAGCGTTCAATACCCTGTTCGCCTAGCAATCGGTCGGGGAGCATGCGACGCGATGCAATCGCCGACAAACCCACGCCTAGATACAGATTCTCCGTATCAGTGAGTTTCAGGCGCGGCGGTCGTTCCAGCCAACGCACCGGTTCGGCCAGCCCCAGTGTCGTCACTGCTTGCAATTCGCTTGGCCGCAATTTGCTTATAATGTCGTACAGTCCGCCTAAATTATGAATCTCTTGTGGCGGCGCGCGCAGAATACGTTCCAGACTTGTCGCACGCGTCTCGTCCATGGAATCGCGCAACTTATTCCAGAATTGACGACGTGATTGAGCGTTGTCGAGAAGGATACCGTCGGTTTTGAGCGCATCTTCATCCGCCGCGCTTAATTCGCCCACTGCGCCAAGCACGAAACAAGCCAGGCGTCCCTGTGGATAAACGCGTTGTGTGGAAAGCGTGCAGACCAAGCCCGGAAACGGTGGCTCGACCATGTTTTCCATCTTCGCCGCGACTTTGCCGAACAACTGATGACTATCGTGAAAAACGTCTTCGTGCGCGGCGCGCAGAGCGAGCCAGATACGCTCATCCACGCCGCTAACGATGCTCAGTGGCGTCTTCGGCGTAGCCCAGTTCCTGGCGACGGTGTCGAATGCTTTAAGCACGCCGGCGGCGATATCGGCAGGTTCACGCCGCACCATATGCGCCAGCTCGCGGACGAACTTCTCCTGCTCCAGCATCGCGCAGAGACGTTCGAATTCATTTTTCATAACGACTTTTGCGGATTCCGGGTCGCGAGTCTTTTCGTTGTCATAGCGGCGGCGCGCATCCGCAACCTTCCCAAGCCCAACACGATCCAACTTCAGTCGTTCAACTCGCAATGATATATCGTAAACGGTGCGGTCTTCGGCCAGGACGTTGCCATGACGGTCGTAGAGTGTGCCACGCGGAGCTTTAACGATGCGTTCCAAACTATGATCGCGAGTGGCCAGGTCGTGATAACGTTCGTAATTGATGATCTGTAATTGAAAAAGGCGGCATAATACCACGAAAAAACTCATGCCGAAAAGAACAGATAAGATGCCGATGCGCGTCTTAAACATAGCCAGTCAGGCTCACCGCAAAGACACAACGCGGCCATGAGGCCGCAATAAAAAAGTATAGGAATTTCAAAATTGATCGCCAAAATAAAATAAGGGAATTTTTGATTTTTGATTGTGGATTGAATTGTATCCTTTTGTTATTCGGATACACCACCGCCACCTTTACAAACATGTTAATAACAACGGAAAGTGGAATGTCAACTGAAGAAGTAAAAAATGAGGCAAGGGGGTTGACGTCGAGCATCCAGTGAAGGATGTGATTCAGAAAGACGGGCGTATTCGCCGCTGGGCGCCCATCCCAGAGATGTACGGAAAACATCTCCGTGTCGTATTGCTTCCAGACGGAGAAACTCTGCGCAATTACGGTGGAGCATGCGAGCGAGCGTACCGGTATTCCACAGTTTTCCTTTGAACAGGTGGGATCAATTGCATGATCTGGACGTGTTGCGACGCCACAGACGCGCCAGTAACGAGCGCCATTCTTCAGCAATGCTGTAGAAGCAAGGCACGACTAATAGCGTCAAGCCAGTGGAGACGATCACTCCGCCGACGACCGCGATAGCCATCGGCACACGCAGTTCGCCGCCAGGTCCCAGCGCCAGCGCGCCCGGTAACGCTCCGGCAATAGTGGCCACCGAAGTCATCAGGATCGGGCGCAGCCGAATCGGACAAGCTTCGCGCAAAGCGTCGTCGCAATCTTTGCCTTCGCGACGCAGTTGATTAGTAAAATCCACTAACAGAATGGAATTTTTTTTGACGATGCCCGCCAACAGAATCAGCGCGATTACGCTGAAGATGTTTACTGAATTTCCGCTCCAGTACAGCGCCAACAACGCGCCGGTCAGACTGAAAGGCAACGCCAGCAGAATGGTGAAAGGATGCAGAAAACTGTTGAACTGCGAAGCCAACACCATGTAGGCGACCAGCAGACCGCCAGCAAACGCAAAGATTAGCGCCCAAAATGACTCGGCAGAAGAACGAGATGAACCGGTAAGCACCACTTCGTAACCTTCGGGCAGAAGGCGACCTTTAATGGCCATGACTTCGGCCAGCGCGTCAGCCTGAGCGACGCCAGGAACAGAATTGGCGCCGATGGTTATGGCGCGAGCGCGATTGACGCGATAAATCGTTTGCAGCGAAGGGCGAGTGCGAATATCCACCAGTTCCGACAGCTTGACCAGCTCGCCATCTCGATTGCGAACATAGAGATTGCCGATATCTTCCGGGCGCAGACGTTCGTCACGCAGCAAGCGCAAGCGCACGTCGTACTGACGTCCTTCCTGCGTAAACCGAGTGATCTTGTTGCCGCCAATCAAATTACCAACGGTGGTAGCGAGCTTCAGAATATCTACGTTATGAGCCAACGTCTTGTCGCGGTTGGGCACGACTTGTACTTCCGGCATGCCAACTTTGTAGTCTGAGATAATATCCACAAGTTTGCCGCTGGCCAGCATCGCCTCTTTAAACTGCGCATTCAATTCGCCCAACTTATCCCAATCCGGACCACGAATAGAGAACGAAATAGGCAATCCGCCGCCGCGACCACCACCGGATAGCGACTGTTTTGACGGGTCCATCACTATTACGTTGATGCCAGGCAGAACGCTCAATACGTTCCTCACTTCGACGATGCTCTCCTGCTGCGTCATGGGCCGACCGCTCGGTCCCTGCGGTCGCTCGACACGTTCCTTCATTGTGATGAACATATTAGTTTCGTTGCCTTCGCCGCCCCAACCGCCGATCATGACGAAAACAGATTCGATCTCCTTTTGATTGCTCAGCAACTCTTCGACTTGCCGAGTAATTTTGTCATTATAATTCAGCGATGAACCGACAGGACACTCCAGCTTGATCCGGTACATCCCCTGATCCTGCGCGGGCATCTCTTCGCGAGGGATACGAGTGAGCAACAGCAATGAGGACGCGAAGATCAGCAGCGCGACAACCAAAATGGCATAGCGCCACGGTCGCCAGTTCAGAATACCTCGCAACGTTTGACGATACAGATCGGCCAAACGGTCAAAACACCAGGCCACGCCGCGTTCCAGCCGGTTGCGTCGTTCGCCGACTTGCAGGAATTGCGAGCAGCGCATGGGGGCCAGCGTCAGCGCTTCCAGCAGCGAGATCATTACTGACACCGAGAGCACCACACCAAACTGGAAAAAGAACTTGCCCATCACGCCGGGCATGAAGATCACCGGCATGAAAATAGCCACGATGGCCAGAGTCGCGCACAGTGCCGCGAACTGAATCTGCTCGGCGCCTTCGCGCGAGGCGACAATCTTGTCCTTGCCCATCTCCGCATGACGGTAGATGTTTTCCAACACCATGATCGCATCGTCCACTACCAGTCCGATGGACAGCGACAAGGCCAGCAGAGTAAATAAATTGAGCGTAAAACCAAAGAAGTAAATGACTGCAAAAGTTCCAAAGACTGAGACTGGAATAGCTAGGATTACGTTGAAGGTGGACGAAATAGAACCAAGAAAAATCCAGCAGACAAACGCGGTCAGGAGCACGGACATGATTAGTGTGAAGCGGGTCTCATCATAGGCGTCCTGGATGAACCTGGTCTGGTCATAGCGCACTAACAGTTCCTGATCGTGGGACATAGTTTTATTCAGTTCGGCGATTCGTGCGCGACAGTCGTTGGCGACCTGGACAGCGTTGGAACCGCGTTGTTTGATGATCCCCAATCCCTGCGCCGGCACACCGTTGACGCGAGAGATACGGCGAATATCCGCCAGACCGTCTTCCACTTCCGCCACGTTGCCCAAGTAAATCGCGGCCCCGTTCAGCTCGGCCAGCCGAAGTTTACGCCACTGCGCCACATTCAGCGCCTCGCCCTCTACTTTGACGTTTGATTCGCGCAGCGCGCCTTCTATGCGTCCGGCGGGTAATTCAATATGCTCGCGCTGCACCGCGTTGATCACGTCATCAACCGCCAGACCGTGCGCCAGCATTTTCAACGGGTCAATCCAGATGCGCAGATTGCGATCCTGGTAGCCGGCCATGAAAACGTCGCCAGTATCGGGAATTGTCAGGAAGCGGTCGCGCAGAACGTTTTTGGCATACTCGGCCAGATCGCGCTGAGCGCGCGTGCCGGTGAGCGCGATGAACATGATGGGTTGATCTTCAGGATTGATCTTGCGGATAGACGGCGGGTCAATGCCTGGAGGCAGAAGACGCATGTTGGCCGAAACGCTGGCCTGCACATCCTGAAAAGCAACATCTATATTTTTTCCCGGCACGAACTCCGCAGTCACCTGAGCCAGCCCCTGTCGCGCTGAAGAGGTTACCTCGCGGACGCCGGAGACTTTCATCACGGCGTCTTCCAGCACATTCACGACTGCGGATTCTATGATTGCGGGGTCTGCGCCTTCCAACGTAGCCGACACGGAGATGGTGGGCATGTCCACATCCGGCAGCAGCCCGACACCCAAACGAGATAACCCTACCGCGCCTACCAAGATGAGACCGGCCATCAACATCCAGGCAAAGACGGGATTACGAATCGAGACCGCTGCTAAACTCACGGCGCTAACCTCAAAAATATCCGCAGATATCCGCAGATGAACGCAGATGGAACAGACAATAAATCAACGACCGCTGTCGGGCTAGTGGTCAAATATAGGAATTTCAAAGTTGATCACACAAGTCAAAAATTGCCGCTAAAGGCGATTTGTTTTCCTTCAATCAACAATCAAAAATCAACAATCTAAAATTTCCTTATGTTCTGCTGTTGAAATTCCGTTTTTTTACCCAGTAGCGAGACGCTGGCGCTCCTTCGGAGTGCGATCAATAATTGAATCCGTTTTCCGGTGGTGTCGCTTCGCTCAACCACCGGCTAACACTACAACGCACCTTTACCTAGATACATCGCGATGGTTTGGATATAGGTAAAGTTTCGTTGTAGTTCTAATAGCTTTGAACCCTTCGGGTTCTCATCGAACAGCAATTCGCAATTCTTAATTCTTAATTCTTAATTCTTAATTCTTAATTCGTAATTCTTAATTCTTAATTCTTAATTCGCACAAAACCTCATGCTACAAAAGTCGAGATTTCGACCGCGTGCAGTATATAAAGCGATAATAATCTTCTTCGTGATCTTATTCACTTCTAATCTGTGTTTATCTGTGTTCATCTGTGGTTTAATTCCGTGGTTATGTCAACCGTTTTCACTAACACGCCATCCTGCAGCGCGTCGGCGCCGGTGGTCACGAGGCTTTCGCCTTCTTTCAGGCCATCAATGACTTCCACTGCTTGGTCCGCCACCTGCAATCCTAACGTCACTTTGCGACGCTGAGCTCTGAGTTCGGACGACTTGCCTTCCGCCGCGGATTTGTCCGACTCTACTACATAGACTACGAACCCGTACTCGGTGGGCTGCGCGGCGGTGAGCGGAATGACAACGGCGGTGTTCTTGTTTTTGGTGACAATTTTGATGGTAGTAAAGAAACCGGACTTCAACACCGCGTCCACAGACTCCACGTTGGCCCAGCAGGTGACCAGGCGAGTCTTCGGATCGGCGGCGCGACTGATGTAATAAATTATGGCATTAAAATCGCGGCCGGGGTACGCCAGCGTACGGAAGGTTAACCGCGACTTCTCGGACACATGCGCCGACTCCTGTTCCGACAGTGCAAATCTTAATTTCAGCCCCTGGCTCACGATCTGCGCGATAGGCGCGCCGGCTGAAACCTGCGCGCCGTTGGAAATGTAACGCGCATCAATTATTCCGGAGACCGGCGATACTACGGCGCTCTTGAGCAGATCATCCTCTGATTGCTTCCATTCAGTCTCGGACTGTTTGGCCTCGCTCTCCTTTTGTGTCGCGAGACTTTGCGCCGCCTTGACCAGCGTGATCACGGCTTCTCGCGCGTCCTTGAGTTCAATGTTGGTGTTATCGCGCTTATCTACTACCAGCAGAAACTCATCCTCCGATATTGCGTGCGACTCAAAAGCTGATTGACGCCGCTTGACGTCCCGTTCGGCCTGATCCATTTTCAATCGCAAACGTTCAACTTCGTTACGTCTCTGCCGTTTGATGTCATCCAGATCGTCACGCGCTTTTTGCGCCGCATCTTTTGATTTCTGCCATGCGTCTTTGGCGCGTTGAGCGGCCAGAGCGTAGCTGGTCGGCGCAATGCGACACAGCACCGTCTGCGGTGTGACTTCGGAGCCTTCCTTGAAAGCTACTTCTCGAATCACGCCGGAAACTTGCGCATCAATGCGAAAGATGTCCTCGGCCTGCAACGACCCGGTGGTATCAAGCGTATACTGTAACGGCCGTACTGATACTTTCGCCGTGCTCACCGGATAACGGCGTATCTGTGATTTATCATCTTTCTTCTTTTCAGACATCGCGGTTTTAGAGTCGCCGCCGCAGTTTGACAGTCCGAGCAGCAACAAACCGGCAACTCCCCAAGCCAGCAGCGCCAGCGCCGATGGCAAGCATATGATTTTATTCATTTCTAATCTGTGTTTATCTGTGTTCATCAGTGGTTTCCTTTCTTCGTGGCGCGCTTTTGCTTGCCTGTACTGTGTTTTAACAAACCATAAAGAAAAACATTAAGAATCAATCGGGTCATTTGTTTGGGAGACTGGCGCGGGTCGCCAAAGCGCACGCTGCTGCGGATCATGCCCAACAGCATGTCCGCTGTAGCTTTGGGCTTCACGTGGCGGAACGATCCTTCCGCCTGTCCTTCGCGCAATACGCCCGCGAACAGCGCCACCGCTTCCGCGCGTTGCGCCAGAAATGCGGCTCGCTTGGACATGCAAGCGCCACTCCATTCTCGCTGAATAATTTGGAAAAAATCGCGTTGGCCGCTGAAATGTTCGGCCACGCCTTTTACCATAGTTGTCAGTCGTGATCGAGCGCTGGCGCGAGTTCGCGCGATGGTTCGCAAAGTTCGCGTTAATTTGCCAACCGACTCCAGGCAAACATCCGCGTATAATTGTTCTTTAGTGCGGTAGAAGCGATAGATGCTGCCCTTGGCGATGCCGACGCTCAAAGCCACATCCTCCATTCGCACTTCGTGAAAAGACCGCCGACCGAATAGCCGCGCCGCAGTTTTGAGAATGACCGGCCGATGGTTAATGGCGATTCGCAAGTATCGTCCTTTTCGTAAATGACTAGCTGGTCATTTATAAATACTCCCGCTTCTGAAAATGTCAAACCTATTTGACTCAACGTGGCTTCGGGTAAAGATACTCCAAACCAATCAGACGCAACAAGCGCCGGACTCGCTTGTGGTTCACCCTTTCGCCCTGCTGACGCAGCCAGACCGTCATCCGCAATATCCCATAAAAGGGTGTGCGTGTGTATTGCTTGTCCAGTTTTTTTTTGGCACATTATAATAAAGGGAAAATTGAAGATTGCTATTAGTCAAGAAACTGCTAGATTATAAAAATTATTGCATATTGCCGTTGAAGGCGGTCTATTTTGTTTTAGCAATATACATGTGGGCGGGACGTTTTTACGACGACGGATGAGGAGATCAGAATGGCCAGTATTCGTTGGAAGGCCAAGTGCCAGAAGAAGGCGAAATTTTCGACGCGACGATACAACCGATGCGAATTGTGCGGACGTTCGCGCGGATATTATCGCAAGTTTAAGGTTTGTCGTCTCTGTTTCCGAATGCTCGCGCACAAAGGCGAGATCCCGGGAGTGAAGAAATCGAGCTGGTAGCGTCGTGCGACGACGGAAATTGAAAGAGCTTTAAATTATTTTGCGCACGGGTCAGAGACATGGGCGTCCCGCTCGTGATGTTCTGGGCAAGATGCCTATGATACAAAAGACGGAATTTCAACCGTGCGGAGTATAAAAGGAGAACTATGCCTGTTACTGATCCGATTGCCGATTTACTGACTCGTGTGCGCAATGCCGTCCATTTACGACGAGAGACTGTGTTGGCGCGTAGTTCTAAAATTGTGATCTCGATCATTGAGGCGTTGCAACGCGAAGGTTTTATTCATCAGTTTGAGATTGTGCCAAATGTCAAAACGCCCGCTCAAAATGACATCAAGATATTCCTGAAGTATGGTCGTTCGGGTGAACTGGTGATCAATTATATTGCGCGGGTTAGCAAGCCAGGGCGTCGCATTTATGCTCAGAAGGAACACATCAAATCTATTCAGCGCGGGTTAGGCTGTCTGGTTCTGACTACTTCCAAAGGTGTGCTCTCCGACCGGGAAGCGCGCGAGGTCAACGTGGGTGGTGAAGTACTGGTAAAAGTGTACTAAATATCTGGCGTGTCCGTGTCGGACGCGCGGCGATGGAATGCGGAGTAAGTTATGTCGCGCATTGGTAAAAAACCGATCAGTCTGCCAACCGGGGTGGACGTTAAAGTGGATGGTCAAAAAGTATTAGTCAAAGGCCCAAAAGGTTCGTTGACTCAGACGCTCACCGGCGCCATTTCCGTCGAAGTAGACGCCGACGTCAGGGAAGTGCGTGTCAAACGCAATAGCGACCTACGCGCTGACCGAGCCAAGCACGGTTTGTACCGCGCGCTTATCGCTAACATGATCGAAGGCGTGATCAAGGGCTATGCCAAGTCGTTGGAAATTCAGGGCGTTGGCTATCGTGCGCAGTTGCAGGCTAATCGGCTGATGTTGTTTGTTGGTTACAACAACAAGGTTCCGCAGATATACAACATTCCGAATGGAGTGACGATCACCTGTCCGACACCGACGCAGATCAATATCGTTGGAATTGATAAGCAATTAGTGGGGTTGGTAGCGTCGACTATTCGAGCTATTCGCGTCCCCGATGTCTACAAGGGCAAGGGTATTCGATATCAGGGCGAAGTAGTGCGCAAGCTGCCGGGTAAGACCGTGACGGCGACAGGCGCAACGGCATAGCGCAGTGGTGTATCAGGATAGTTACGGGAACGTAGTTACTGTTACACCACTTAATCCTTTGCTTGCCACATTTTTGATTTTTCATAGACAACTTGCCTTGCTCGTTCACAATATAAACATGTGCGGGTTTACGGGTTTATTGCGCTGGGCATCATTGACTCCGAAAGAGACTAATGATGTTCGCGTTGCAGCGGACGTGTTGGCGCATCGTGGGCCGGACAACTCCGGTTTCTGGCGCGATGCTCGCGTAGCGCTCGGTTTTCGCCGCCTGAAGGTGATTGATCTTTCGCCCACGGGCGACCAGCCCATGGGCAACGAAGACGGTTCAGTGCAGGTGGTCTTCAACGGCGAAATCTACAACTTCCGCGAATTGCGCGATGATTTGCGCGCGCAAGGCCACACATTCAAAAGCCAGTCCGATACGGAAGTGCTGCCGCATCTGTATGAACAATATGGCGAAGCTTTATTGCCGCGGCTGCGCGGCATGTTCGCTTTCGCGTTGTGGGATACGAAGAAACAGCGGTTGTTGCTGGCGCGCGATCCGCTGGGCGTCAAGCCGCTTTATTTTGCTGAACGCGCGGGCGCCGTCGCGTTTGCCAGCGAAGCCAAAGCTCTGTTTGCGCTGGGCGTCAAACCTGAACTAGACGTCGTGGCGCTCGACGAAGCTTTGACCTATCGCTACGTGCCGGCGCCACGGAGCGGTTTTAAGAACGTCGAGAAACTGCCGCCAGGCAGTGTCGCTATTGCGGAGAACGGAACGCTGCGTTACCAACGATGGTGGACGTGGCCGTCCGGCGTGGATGTAGGGGCGGTTCGCGAACCGCCCGCCAACGCGAATGCGGAACCGTTGACGCATATCGAGAACGCGGTGCGGCGACGCCTGGTTTCAGATGTGCCTTTGGGCGCGTGGCTTTCCGGCGGAATTGATTCGGGGTTAATCGTTTCGCGCATGATCCATGAAGTCCAGTCCTTCACGGCTGGGTTTGCGCAATCCGAATACGACGAACGAACATTGGCGCGCGCGACGGCGCAACGCTTAAAAACGAAGCTCTTCGAATTCGAAATCTCCGCGGATGTTTTTCAGTTGCTGCCGCAGATCGTCTGGCATGGCGACGAGCCGTTCTTCGATAGCTCTTGCCTGCCCACATTTGTTCTCGCCAAAGAGACCAAGCCGTATGCGACGGTCGTGCTCAGCGGCGACGGTGGCGATGAGGCCTTTGCCGGTTATGATCGCTACGTTGGTATGCAGTGGCTGGCGCGCTACAGAAGAATACCGAGCGTTCTCAGATCGCCAGCGTTGGGTCTGGCGCGTTGGTGGCGCTCGACAGCTTCGCGTCAGAGCTGGGGTCGCAGTGCGTGCTGGCTGGACAACTGCCTGGCGATGGAGCGGGCCGGATATCATCCCTACCTTGCGGCGATGGAATTATTCAGCGCAGAACAGAAGAGATCGCTGTACGGAGACAGAATGTTGGAATCCACTATTGAATGCGATGCTCGCGAATATCTCGAAACCGCGTTGTTGCGCGCGCGGGAAGCGTCGGGAGCCGCTACGACCACTGCGCCGAGTGTGTTGCAACGAACGGACTTGGAGACCTATTTGCCCGGTGATGTGCTCCACAAAGTGGATCGTATGTCCATGGCGCATGGCCTAGAGATTCGTTCGCCGTTTCTGGATACGGATCTGGTGATGTTCGCGCTCTCGCTGTCCGACGCGACGCGCTTGCCTGGCCGCAAGACCAAACCGCTGCTGCGCGCGGCGGCTCGGCGTTTTCTACCGCCGGAAGTGGTAAATGCGCGCAAGCACGGCTTCGGTGTGCCGTTGGACGATTGGTTCCGCGGTCCGATTCAGAAAATCGCGTTGGCGATTTTTGAAGAATCGGCGTTGGTCGCTGATCAACTTTTCAAACCGCGGTACTGGAACGATCTGTGGCTGGCGCATCAGCGCGGCCAAGCGCAACATGGCGAGCGTTTGTACGCGCTGTTGGCGCTGGAACTGTGGCATCGTATTTTCATCTCCGGAGCTGCGCCGCTAACCAGACCGGCCAGGCTATAAATGAGAATTTTAGATCAGTCCCTTCAAGCAATAAACCGCTAATAAACGCGAATGAACGCGAATCACAGAAGAAAAAATTATTAGCGTCTATTCGCGTGTATTCGCGGCTAATAAGGTGAAAATAGACTGACCGGTTACAAGGAAAGAAGAGATGCCAGAGCCAATCGTCATTACTACCGCCGCGGAGATGCAGGCGCGTTCACGCGAAATCTTGAGGTCAGGGAAGAGTGTTGGGTTTGTTCCGACTATGGGCGCGTTGCACGCGGGACATCGGACACTGATTGATCGCGCGCGCCGCGAGAACGATATTGTGGTCGTCTCAATTTATGTAAATCCGACGCAGTTCGGTCCGGATGAAGATTTGGAAAATTATCCGCGCGCTTTAGATGCGGACAAAAAAATCTGCGCTGCCGCCGACGTGGATTACATCTTTGCGCCCGTGACGCTTTACGATCAAGACGCGCGCGCTTTTGTGCTGGTGGGCGAACTGACTGATGCGCTCGAAGGCATCTCTCGACCCGGTCATTTCCGTGGTGTGGCCACGGTAGTGACGAAACTCCTTTGTATCGTTCGTCCTGATCGCGCCTACTTTGGGCGGAAAGACGCGCAGCAATTAATTATTATCCAAAGATTGGTCCATGATCTTAATCTTGGCTGTGAAGTCGTGCCGTGCGAGATCGCACGCGAGCCGGACGGGCTGGCGTTAAGCAGTCGCAATCGCTATCTCTCCGCTTCCGAGCGCCACCAGGCGCTGGCGCTATTCAAGGCTCTGAATTACTGCCGCGACCAAGTCGAACGCGGAGCGCGTGATGCGATGAATCTGCTGCAAGGAATGACGGAGATTCTGGAGCGGGAGATGGATATCGAGATTGACTACGTAGCGATCGTTGACGCGCACACGTTGCAGGATCTGAAAACATTGAGCGGCGATGTGTTGGTGGCTCTGGCCGTCAAGGTCGGCGCGACGCGCCTGATTGACAACACGCGTTTCGAAGGCCTGACGCAAGAGTGAGCCTTCTTAAGAATATGCCGATAAAAATGATATTGTGCGCATTTTTTTGTTTCGGGAGAAATTGTGAAATTTCAGCAGTTTGCTTTTTCAACGAATGCTTACAGTCGGTTTTCGCTGGATAAAGCGTTGCGGCGCATTGCTCAGATCGGCTTCAAAGGCGTTGAAATTCTTGCCGACAAGCCGCACGCCTGGCTGGATGGTTTTACACCACGCAATGTTGCTCGTCTGGAACGGCAACTGCAACGGCTTGATCTGTTCGTCTCCAACATCAACGCTAATTGCGCTTCCGGATTCTGGAGCGATGCGCCGTCCGAACCATTTTTCGAGCCTTCATTAATTGCTCGCGACAAAACATTGCGCGAGTGGCGCATCGCCTACACTAAAAAAGCGCTGCGTCTCGGCAAAACGCTCGGCGCCTGTAACGTCTCCATTACTTCCGGTAAAGCGCTGAACGGCGTGCCGCCGGAGAAAGCTCAAAAACTTCTGGAAGAAGGCTTGGCGCGCCTGTTGGAGGAGGCGCATCGTGTGCAGCAGCGACTATCACTGGAATACGAGCCAGCGCTCTTCATTGAAAAAACAGAAGAAATGAAGACGTTGCTGGAAAAGATGAATTCGCCTTATCTCGGCGTTAATCTTGATCTCGGCCATGTGGCGGTAACCGGCGAAGATCCATGCCACGCTATCCGCGCATTAAAAGGCCGTATCTTTAATTTGCACTTGGAAGATATTCGCGCCGGCAAACACTATCATCGCATCCCAGGCGAAGGCGATCTGGATTTTCGAGCCATTTTTAAACAATTAGATGTAATCGGCTATACCGGACCGCTGACTTGGGAGTTGTACACTTATGACGAAACACCGGATATGGCTTGCGCCCGCACATTAAATTTTGTAAAGACCGTAGCGCAGGCGTCCTCACCTGCAACCCAACCATCAAAATCTTTGCGTTATGCAAAAATATAGAACTGCCCACTCTTTAGAGCACTAGGGCGTGATTAGCTCTCTTTGTCTTTGTCTTTGTTCTTGTTTTTGTCCTTCTCCGTGTCTTTCTCCGTGTCCTTTTCCTTTTCTTTCTTCTTTTCTTTATCTTCTTTGTCCTTGTCTTTTTCCTTTTTATCTTTTTTATCCTTGTCCTTGCTTATATTGAGCAATTTCCAATCGTCGTCCAGTTTTTCGAGCTTCATTACGTAAAGAGTATCTTTCTCCAGCTTCTTCAGCACGGCTTTGCTATCATCATCCAAATCGTTCCAAACGACCTTGATATCGAATTTGTCATCAGTGTCACCCTTGCGGTGACCATTAATTTTGCGTACTCGGTCCTTTTCATCTTCATCCCTGACGATCTTATCGGGAACGATCTTCAGCTCAATGTTCGAGCCCACTTTGATTTTGGTGCCGTGGATATGTATCGGTCCAATGTCAATTCCAAACGCGAATGCCGTTCCACTGAAAAAAAACGCGCATGTCAATAATTGCGGTAAAATCTTACGCATAGAATATCACTCCGTAGTCCGTTTGAAACTCGACGCACGATACTAACAATACTAATTTTATCGGCACGCGAAGAAAAACGCAAGTAGGGGCGGTTCGCGAACCGCCCCGACGAACTTTGAATATTTGTAACCGTTCACCATAGAGCCACAGAGGACACAGAGGTACGCAGAGATGAATAGAAACTTAAAAATCAAAATTCTCTGTGTCCTCTGTGGCTAAAAATAGACTGAACGGTTGCGAATATTTTCTTGACGCGCAAACCTGTAGATGCTATTGCCTTCTATGATTGGAGACTCGCCATAAGTTACCTACTGGGATATGACATCGGAAGTTCCTCCATAAAAGCGTCTCTTGTCGAGAGCCTTACAGGCAGTCTCGTGGCATCCTCAATCTCACCGAAGATCGAAATGGGGATGATCGTCAGGAAGCCGGGCTGGGCGGAACAAGAACCTCGAACTTGGTGGAAGAACGTCGTCATTGCCACAGCGGAGATCAGGGCTAAATCGGGCGTCAATCCCTCTGATATCGCCGCCATAGGCATATCCTACCAGATGCACGGTCTCGTGCTTGTCAATAAAAAAAGAGAAGTGCTTCGACCCGCTATTATATGGTGTGACGGCAGAGCCGTCGGTATAGGAGAGAAGGCGGCGCAAAAGATAGGCAGGAAGAAATGCCTTAAAACCATTCTGAATTATCCCGGCAATTTCACGGCCTCAAAACTTCGCTGGGTGATGGAGAACGAACCCGGCATATACAGAAAAGTTTTCAAGTTCATGCTTCCCGGAGAATATATCGCCATGCTTATGACGGGCGAAATAACGACGACGGTTCCGGGTCTATCGGAGGAAATGCTCTGGGATTATGAAAAAGGTTGCCCCGCTTCCATTCTGCTGGACGCGTATAAGATCGCCAAAGAACTCATCCCAGAAGTCAGGCCAACGTTCTCGCAACAGGGCGAACTTGCCGATAATGCGGCAGAGGAACTCGGTTTGAAACTTGGAACGCCGGTTACTTACAGAGCCGGAGACCAGCCAAACAATGCGCTCTCTCTGAGCGTCACGGAGCCCGGAGAAGTGGCGGCGACCGCCGGGACTTCGGGAGTTGTTTTCGGAATCACCGACAAAAAAATCTGCGATGTGAAGACCCGTATAAACACATTTGTTCATGTGAGCCACACGGAAAAGAAACCGCGATACGGTGCCATGGTCTGCATCAATGGAACGGGCATACTGAATAGTTGGCTCAAGCGCAATGTTGCCATCGGGACGAGTTATGACGAAATGAACAGGGAAGCCTCTGCCGTTGCGCCAGGTTCTGAGGGACTGTCGGTCCTGCCCTACGGCAACGGAGCGGAGAGGACACTTCAGAACCACGATCCGGGCTGTTCTCTGCATGGTCTCAATTTCAACATCCACGGACGAGGTCACCTGTTCCGAGCGGCCCAGGAAGGCATCGTCTTTGCCATGCGCTATGGTCTCAATGTGATGGAATCTCTCGGCATGAAAATAGAAACTGTCAGGGCCGGCAATACTAACATGTTCTTGAGCCCCGTTTTCAGAGAGGCATTTGTCAACACGACCAGCACACTCCTCGAAATATACGAGACGGACGGCAGTCGCGGAGCTGCCCTAGGGGCGGGGATAGGCGCGGGTATATACAGAAACTACAAAGAAGCTTTCTCCGGCCTTAAGAGGATCACCACCATCGAACCAGATAGAAAACTTTCGGAAAAGTATCGTGAAGTCTATTCGCTTTGGAACGATATCTTAAACAGGTCAGCGGGCCGCCCGTGCATTTGACCCGCGCGCAGTATAGTTGCACGAAGGAGAAGATTCATGAAGCTATTCAAAATCCACAATTACCTTTGGTTAATAGTGGCTTTGATTATGGTCGTCGCGGGTCGGTCAATGGCCGAAGACATCATGGTCGAGCTATCGTTTAAGGAAGGAGACCTGTCGTACCGAACGTTAAACGGAATGGAGATCGTAAATCTCAAGGAAGGCAAATTGTCGGGAAACAAGCCAGGTACGCCGCGGCTCCCGGCGCGGTTCATCAACGTACTGGTGCCCTCAGGGGCGCAAGTGACCGACGTCAAAGTCGTGGCGGAAGAGGCGATGGTTCGGCAGAATGTCAGTCTGTACCCAGTCCAGCCCCCGTGTTCTCCGAGCCTTCCACGTCCCGCTTTCGTGCCCGCTGATCCGGTGGCGTACGCGAGTGGCGAGAAGACTCCTGCGGCACTGGCGGAGCAAGGCCAAACACATACGATGAGTGGCTACACGTTCGTGTCGGTTCGCTTGAATCCCGTAAGATATATCCCCGCAAAAAAGGAACTGTATCTCGCTGGGAAGATGACAGTGACGGTCACGTTGGGCGCGGTCAGAAAGGCGCTGCCGGCCCCGGTAAGGAATAATGAGATATTTGATCGTATGGTAAAGGCGATGGTGGTCAATCCCGGTCAAGCAGGCGCAAATCCATCCGTTCTGAAGGGTGTACAGACGCTTGGCCTCTGTGATTATTTGATCATCACCAACGACGCTCTGGTCGCGTCCTTCCAGAATCTCGCTACTCAACGCCGGATAAATAACGGATTCACCACGGAAGTCAAGACGGTCGCAAGCATCTACAGCGGCTACGCCGGCAAGGACAACCAGGAGAAGATCCGTAATTGCATCAGAGACTACAAGCTCAACAGAAGTACGCTGTATGTGGTCTTGGGCGGTGATGATACGGTCGTTCCTGTTCGCGGCTGCTACGTACTCTGCAGAGACGACAATGAAGGCGACATCATTGAGCCCGCCATGCCAACCGACCTATACTATTCGGGTCTCGACGGCTCGTGGGATGGCGACGGCGACGGAGTGTACGGCGAAGCGGGCGCGGGCGAGGACGGTGACTCCGTGGACCTGGCCCCAGACGTCATTGTGGGGCGGATACCCGTGCAGGATGCCACTCAAGCCAACGCATACATCAACAAGCTCATCGGCTTTGAGAACAGCCCGCCTTCCCAAGCATTCTACCGGAAGATGATGGTCATGGGCGCAATGGCGTGGAATACGTATAGCGGTACAAGCCGGCCGTCGGATGTGTGTAACGACGGGCATTCGGAGTTCCAGGCGCACAGTCCAGTCAGCGACACCGAGATCTGGGTTCGGCGCGCGTACCGAGACAAGATCAGACCATTCTGGGAAGCGACTACGGAATTTGCGGTCTTCACGGATACTATGACTCATTGGGACGGAGCGGGCGCGGCCGGCAACTACCTGATGAACTCGACGAACATGGTGACTCGTTTCAACGAGGGCTGGCACTTTGCCTACATGTACACGCACGGCGACACTACGCTCTGGGGCGCCGAAGGAGAGGAAACCTTTGACATCGCGAACGCTGCGTCCCTGACGAACAACACGCCATTCATCTACACAGCGGCCTGCAATACGGGCGGGTTCGACGTGGGCGAACCTTCTCTCAGCGAGGCGTTCCTGCGCAATCCGAACGGTGGCGCGCTGGCCTACATGGGATGCAACCGGTACGGCTGGGGAGATCCGGAAACCATTTATGGCGGCCCTTCGCCAGACTACGCCAACGAGTTCTACAATCAGATGTTTGCTCAGAAGCGAACAATTCTGGGCGAAGCCTTCGCCATGCACAAGGCCGCATTTATCGCGGCGTCCGCCACGAACGATGCGGAACGATGGATTCAGTTCGGCTTGAACCTGCAGGGTGACCCCGCCATGCGGATCGTACTCGGTGATAGCGTCCCGCAGATACTCACAAACACGACAGCCTTACCGGTGCCAGAAGGCGACACGAACACATTCAATGTGAAGCTGTCCTCGGTGCCCGCTTCCGACGTGATGGTAACCGTCGTGCGAATAACCGGAGACACCGACATCAGCGTGTCATCGGGCGCGAGTTTGACCTTCACGACGGCCAACTGGAACACGTACCAGACCGTCACACTAGCGGCGGCGGAAGACTCTGACGCGCTCAACAGTTCCGCGACCATTCGGTGTTCGGGGATTGGCAACCCCATTGATGTAATCGCCACGGAGGAGGATAATGATCGTCCGACCGTGACGCTCACGGTGACAGACGCCAACGCCTCGGAGACGGGGCCCGATGTTGGAACTTTTACGATCACGAGGACTGGGAGCACGGCGACAGCGCTTAACTTGCGAATAATAATGGGTGGCTCGGCGACCAACGGCACGGACTATGTCGCGATTTCATCGCCAGTCACCATCCCGGCCGGTTCCGCGTCCTTGATTGTGAACGTGACGCCTATAGATGACACGGTGCCGGAGTTCACCGAGACCGTCGTGGTATCGCTGCTCAAAGGCATTCCAGATGAGTACAATATTGGTTATCCGAATGGAGGAACTATCTCGATAATAGATAACGAACTGCCCATGATCACGGTCTCGGCCACCGATCCGGATGCGGATGAAACCGATTGGATATTTGACACTGGAAAATTCACGATCTTGCGAACCGGGAATCCGGCGGCAGCTCTGACCGTAAACTTCACTCTGACTGGAACGGCGACAAATGGCGCTGACTACCACAACCTCGCCACCTCGACAACCTTCGATACCGGCGCAATGTCGAAGAATATAGTTATAACGCCCATAGACGATACGATACCTGAGTTCACCGAGACAGTGATATTGACTATCACGAATGGCGCTGGATACATCGTGGGCACATCGCTGAATACAATGGTGTGGATTCTTGACAACGACAGAACGGAGGAGATGCGGATTCTAACGCCGAACGGTGGCGAGACCTGGATCGCGAACACTTGCGCGAAGGTGACTTGGACGACTGCGCGCGTGGTTGGCAATGTTGACATAGAAATTACGATTGCCGCGGATACCCCGGGTGGCGCATGGACGACGCTCGTATCAAACACGCCGAACGACGGAACTCAGGTCGTAGCCGTGCCGAACACTCCGAGCGCATACTGCCAAGTGTGCGTCAGCGCGAGCAGCAGCGGCGATCCCAGCGCTTATTCGGATGCGAACTTTACGATTGAAGTCAGCGGCAGCACACCGCCGACGATCACAGACGTTACTATCTCGAAAGCGCGTATCAAACTAAACTTCCGCAAGCCCAATTCGGATATGCTCGTTCTCTCCGGCGCCGTGCCGATACCTCTGGGCTTTACTCCAAAAGACAAGTCAGTCGTGATTGCTATCGGCGATTATGAAAGCACGTTTACGCTGAACGAAAAACGCAAAGTCGTCAGCGGCAACGATTCGCTAAAGCTGGCTGGAAAACTTAGGAGAGGTGTCTATATCTCTGGCCCGATGAAATTCATTTACACAGTCAAAAAACAAAACCTGTTTGACAAGCTAAAAAACTACGGCTTCGTCAATGATGACGTTGTCAGACCGGGCAACTCGATTGATTTGCCGGTGCGTATAACTGTAGATGGCGACAGTTACTTGAATACGTTGACCGTGACATACACGGCCAAGAAAGACAAGAACGGTTCGGCGAGAACAATGAACCGTGAACAGTGATTACTCTGTGGTGAACGGTTACGATTACTCGCCCAACGCGCGCAATAACACCGTTGCGTAACAACCAGGCGCCAGAGTAAAGGCAATCACGCGTTTACGGCGTGTTTTATTTTTGGCAGTCTCATCAAGTTCAAGCGCGGAGATCTGAAATTCCTCCGTGTTGAAAAAAAACGCTCGCAATTCTTCGCCGAAAAATGGCCGACGCACGCCGGGAATCTGCAACTCCGCCAGATGGATCGCTTCCGCTTTCAACGTCTCTTCCGTCGCTTCCGCCCAGACGCCCGTTAGTTGCGTTTTGCGCGCCAGCAGCGGAATTTTGAGCGCGATCAATTCCGGCGGGATGGCGTCCACCGCGGGGAAGAGCAATCGTCCGTAAGCGCTGTTCACTTCCAGCATTTTTTCTCGCGGCGCGCATGTCTTTTCAATCAATCGTCGCGCCGTCTCGTTCCACAGATACGATTGGTAGGCATAAACGCTGAGTTGTTGAAGCAGATACGGCAGCGCGCAGAACGCCGCGCGAAAATCTTTACTGGAATTTACGAGTCGTTCGATAGCTTTGCGTTCCGGGCAACGCCGCAGTTTCGGCAGAACTTCGCGCCATTGGCCCCAATGTTTCAGCAGCGCGCGCTTGAAGACCTTCTGCTCCATGCGATCTTTGCGCGATTCCGTCGCAATGGCCAGCTTAAGCGCGCCCTCGAAATCGCCTCTAATCAGATACTTGGCGATGAAGCCTTGGTGGTGGCGCGCGGAACCAAAACGCTGTTCGCCGAAGTAGTTGACGATCCGTAGTTGCCCCGCAAGTGAGAAAAACTTCACGGCCTCATCCATCTTCGAACATTGCTCGACGCTTAAATTTCGCAGCACGATGCGGAATCGGTTGCGGTGAATATCTGAGGCGGTCAGCGAGCGCGACACGAAACCCAGCCGTTCCAGTTCCCACCCGGGACCAGACGCCTTGTCCGGAGCGTTTTCTTTCTTCTCCAGTTTTAACGTGATCTGCTGAATCGTGCTGGCGTGCTTGTCTTTGAGGCCGCCGTAAGCCAGCGCGCCGGACTTGACGCCCAATTGCCGCGCAATGCGTCCGATCGCTTCCGGCGTAGCCAGTCCCTGTTTACGCAACCGATACAATGCAAAAGCGTCCTGCTCGGAACGCTGCGCCAGAAACTCCGGCTTCAGAATCTCTTCGACCTGAAAATCGTCGGGACAGTGTTTAATCGTCATGCTAATACTTCCGTTTACACTAAAATTGCGCAACCGTTCACAACAGAGCCACAGAGAACACAGAGAACACAGAGATGTAAAAAGGAAAACGCAAGCAAAGAGAGGTTAAGCAACGACTAATAATAAAATCTATGTTCATCTGTGGTTTTGCCTATGCTACGGAAACACATTGACACCATTCAAACTTCGCATAATGATATATTATTAACAATAAGTAGTAACGGTGTATCGCACCAGTAAAATTGCGAAGTATTGGATGACCAACGTATGAAAGTTATTTATGATCGCGAAACAGATACGCTGACAGTTATTTTTTCAGATACGCTTGTAGCCGAAAGTGACGAAGATAAACCGGGGGTTATTCTGGACTATGATGCTTCAGGCAATTTGGTGTCGTTGGAAATGCTGGATGCTTCACGCCGCGTCATGCTACCGACGCGATTGAGTATCAAGTCGCCTCAATGCCAATATAGTTGATTGACAACATGTATAACGCGACTTGGCCGCACTAGGGTTTCAATTGAGCGCAACGCTTTTAAAGGAGGAGAACGAATATGGCGCAGAAAAAACACACAGGTTGGGAACGCAAAAAGAAACGTATGATTCGGAATAAACTCATACGTAGCCAACTTGATCGTGAGTCGAAGACCAATGACCCGCAGAAACCGTTGGGCTAACGGAAAGATGGCAGTATTATATACTGTGCGCGGGGGAAATCTCGTTTTTTTACCCAGTATAAAAAGTTGAAATCCTAATACTACAACGAACCTTTACCTATGTCCAAGCTACCGCACTGTAATCTATTTGGTTTTTGTATCGAAATTTCAAAGTTTGTCGTCGAAAAACATGTCCCGTTAGGGACATACGATAATAGCCCAGCGATTTATCGCTGGGAAAAAGACAAATGCGAGATTTAGTCCCGTTAGGGACGAATGAAAGGCGGAAGTATGGGACATTCATACGCACTCAACTGAAGGGGCGGTGGATGGGTAGCTCAAGAGACGAACGCTACGTATGAGACTAAAGTTCCCGCGCCCCTTCGGGCGCGTTGGCATTTTGACATCGTTGTCCTGTGGCTGAAGCCACAGGCTATTACCCTTCACGCTTTCAGCGTGAAGACGATTAGGGTGCGCGGTCAGAATTTCAGCCGTGTGCGGTATAGCACCGCAGTCGCTATGACGCTGCGCGTCATCCGGAAACAATGAAAATACCGCGCACGTTGCGGTATTTTCGGAGCAGAGTATAGTTTTTTTGTGCCTTTGTGCCTTTGTGGTTAATGTAGACGGTTACGTTTAAAGCCATTTCAGGAGACTATCGGCATGGTTAAAATCGCTAGTGAAACCATTCGCAACGTGGCTCTCGTGGGGCACAATGGCACAGGCAAAACCACGCTGGCCGAAGCTTTGTTATTTGCCGCTGGAGCAATCAAAAAGAAAGGCAGCATTGCCGAGAAGAATACAGTCAGCGATTTTGATTCGGATGAGAAAGATCGTGGCCACTCCATCGAAACCAGCAGCCTGCGTCTGGATTACAACGGCAGGCGGGTCAACGTGTTGGATTGCCCCGGGTTGCCCGATTTTATTGTCGGGGCGATACAAGGCATCTCCGTATGCGAGACTGCTCTGATCGCCGTCAGCGCGGTCAGCGGCATCGAGGTGATGACTCGTAAATTGTGGAGTATCGCCACGGCGCAAAACAAGGCGAAGATGTTCGTTATCACCAAGATGGATCATGAGCGGGCGAAGTTCGACGAGATAGTCGAGCAACTGCGCGAAGTGTTCGGCCAGTCCATCGCGCCACTATTTCTGCCAATCGGCGTGGGACAGAATTTCAAGGGCGTGATAAATCTGATGAGCGACCTGACTGATTGTCCCGCGGAACTCCGCGAGGAAGCGGATCGCCTGCAGAAGAGTCTGACTGAAACTGTGATCTCGGCCGATGAACAAATGATGGAACGCTATCTCTCTGACGAAAAAATCTCGCGTGAAGAAATTGCCCGCTGCCTGACCGCCGGTCTGCTGAACGGCACGGTCACGCCGCTGGTCTGTGTCGCGGCGGAGAAAGATTTGGGGCTAAAAGAATTGCTCGACGTCATCAGCGAAGAAGTTCCTTCTCCGTTGCAGATGCCATTTCTGCTGCGCCGAGAAAATGCCGAGAGGCCAGGCGGCATCGAAGAGAAAGTTATGACTCCGACTATGAATGGCGCGTTCTATGCTCAGGTATTCAAGAGCAAGCGTGATCCGTTCATCGGCAAGATCAGCTACTTGCGCGTGTTTTCGGGCAACTTGCCGATCGGCGCGATGGCTAAGAGTTCTTCAACCAATCGGCCGGATAAATTCGCGCACTGCCTGGAAGCGCAAGGCAAGGAGATGAAGGAAAAAGAAGAGGTTGTTTGCGGCGACATTATTGTCGTGCCAAAGAACGAGAATCTCAACTTCAACGATACGCTGACCACCGACGAAATCGGTTGGCAGATACCGCCCATTGTTGTACCGACGCCGATGCAGGCGCTGGCGGTTGAAGCAAAAAATCGCAACGATGAAGCGAAAGTCGCGCAACGGTTGCGTGCTATCGCCGAAGGAGATCCGACTTTCCTGGTGGAAGTGGTCTCGCAGACGCACGAGCTGGTCATCCGCGGCATGGGGCAGACGCATTTGGACATGATGTTGCAACGACTCAAAAAACAGCAAGTCGAAGTCAACACCAGGCCGCCAAAGATACCTTATCGTTCGACTATCGCCGCCGTGGCTGAAGCTACATACACGCATAAAAAGCAGAGCGGCGGCGCCGGACAGTACGGCCGCGTGGCGATCAAGATCGAACCGAACCTAGGCAAAGGTTTTGAGTTTGTGGATGATATCGTGGGTGGCGTAATTCCGCGGCAGTACATTCCTTCTTGCGAAAAAGGCGTCGTCAATAAGATGGCCGAAGGGGTCTGGCCGGCCATTCCGGTAGTGGATGTGCGCGTGCTCCTCGTGGACGGCAAGCATCACGAAGTGGACTCAAAAGACATTGCATTTCAAATCGCGGCGCGTGAAGCCTTTAAGGAAAGTTTTGAGAAGGCCAGGCCGCAACTCATCGAACCAATCGTCAACTTGGAAATCGTGGCGCCAGGCAAGTTCATGGGCGATATCACCGGTCACTTGAGCGGCCATCGCGGACGCATTCAGGGTATGGACCAACTTGGCGACATGCAGGTCGTCAAAGCTCAGGCGCCGGCGTCCGAAGTGCAGAATTATTCGGCTGAATTAAAAGCCATCACCGGCGGCGAAGGCTTCTACACGGTGGAGGTGTCGCATTACGATATCGTGCCGGGCAACATTGCCGCGCCAATCATCGCCGCGGCCAAGGCCAGGCAGGTAAAGGAAATGGAAGGCTAGTGTCACTGATTGCGCCCACAAAGATTCGCCGCATTGCCATCAACACCGGAGGCGGAGACGCGCCTGGCCTGAACGCCGTGATTCGCGCGGTGACGATGGGAGCCATCAATCGCGGCTGGGAAGTCATTGGCATTCGTCAAGGCTACAACAGTTTGCTGGGGACCTGCGAGCCTTGCCTGCAGTTGACGCGCCAGGCTGTGCGCGGCATCGCGCATCTCGGCGGCACTATTCTTGGCACCACTAACAAAGACAATCCGTTCGAGACTTATATCAAATTGCCGGGGGCGAGAAAACCGCGACTGGCAGCCGATATTATCTTCGAAAAATTAAAGAAGATGAAAATTGACGGCCTGATCGCTGTCGGTGGCGACGGTTCATTGGCAATCGCCTACAAGTTAATGCAGATGGGCATCCCGGTGATCGGTGTGCCGAAGACTATAGATAACGACTTGAACGCCACAGACCGCACGTTCGGGTTTGACACTGCCGTCGAGACGGCCACGTATTGTATGGATCGGCTGCATTCTACCGCTCATGCGCATAATCGCGTGATGGTGGTCGAAGTGATGGGACGCTATGCCGGCTGGATTGCGCTGCACTCGGGACTGGCAACGTCGGCTGACGTAATTCTAATCCCTGAGATTCCATATAACATGAAAAAGATCGCCAAGTTTCTACTCGCGCGCAAGCAAGGCGGTCGGCCGTATGCCATCGTGGTGGTTGCGGAAGGCGCCTGCGAAGCGGGCCAAAGTTTTATCTTTAGCGGCAAAAAAAAGCAAGGCCGCGAAGCGCGGTTGAGCGGCGCGGGCGAATATGTGGCAGGCGCTATTCAGAAATTGACTGGCATGGAGACGCGCTCGCTGGTGATTGGTCACATCCAGCGCGGCGGCTCGCCAACCACATTTGATCGTCTGCTGGCGCTGCGGTACGGCGCGGCGGCGGTGCGCATGGCCGAAGCCGGCCAGTGGGGACACATTGTATCGTACCGACCGCCGCTGATGGTAACCGCGCCGATCGAACAGGCCATCCGTGATCGTAAACTCGTCCCGCTTGATTCCGACACTATGCGCACAGCGCGCGATCTAGGATTGTGTCTGGGCGACTGATCATGTACCGCAGGCGTCCCGCCTGCCTCTCGCCCATGAGTCGCCGCATTTATCAGAACAGGCAGGCGAGACGCCTGCGGTACGAGAAATATGAATCTCGGTCACACACTCATCATCCGTCCCGGCGCGCTGGGCGATGCGGTGCTAACGCTGCCTGTTTTGCGCGCGCTGCGGTCGAGTGGCGCGTTGAGTTTGACAGCGCTATGCACGCCTGCTAGTTGGGCTTTTCTCAAGCCCGCCAGTTTGCGCATGCTGGATTTTTCATCGGCGGACTGGCTGGGACTTATTTCGGAAGCCGTGTCGCTTAATTCCGCCGCGCAAGAAAAGCTGGCCGGAATTCATACCGCCATCGTTTATTTGAAAGGCGCCGACGATTGCATACAGGCGCTAAAGAAAGCCGGTGTACGAACGGTCGTGAGCGGCGAGCCACCGACAAACGACACACGCGAGCGGCATACTCATGCAGCAAGACAATTGTTGCAACCGTTGCGAGCGTTTATTTCGGAGACCACAATCAACGCGGCGCTGAAGATCGGCGATCAGGCGGCGGATGAGTTTCTCGCTGTGGAAGAACGCGAACGCGCTGTGGCGTTGAGCGGGCTAGGGCTGCGTGCGCCGTCAACTGACGGATTTTTTGGCATTCATCCGGGCAGTGGCGGGCGGCATAAACGCTGGCCTGCGGAAAATTTCGCACGCGTGACCAAGGAACTTGCGTCGCGTGGATTTTTGCCGTTGGTGTTCTTCGGTCCGGCGGACGACGCGACGCGGCGAGAATGCGAAGATGTTCTGCCGCGCGACGCAGCATGGACGAGTGTCGCCAACCGGCCGTTACGCGAAGTCTTGGCGCTGCTGACGCTCTGCCGCGGTTACGTCGGCAACGATGCCGGCCTGACGCACCTGGCCGCGCGCGTTTGTCCGGTCGTGGTGCTTTTCGGGCCAACCGCGTCTGAACGCTGGACGCCATTGGGCCGGGACATGCGAATTCTACAAGCGCCTGAAAAAAATCTAAGTAAACTGGACGTCGCAACGGTACTTGAGGCCGCGTTCGAAATTTCTCGGAGATAATTCATTATATTGCGCGCGAGTTAACCCAAGTTTCGCATTCATACTTGTAAGTCGTTTGCAGTCAACAACCTTTCCTTCCGAGGCACTACAAAATCGACGGGGGCTCTTTACGCGCTATGATTTTTGTTTGGCTCTTCGGAAAAATCTGTGGGTAAAAAAGACACTGTAGTAGCGAAGTCGGGAATTCCCCCCCCCTTAAAAAGGGGGGGGCAAGGGGCATACGTGTTAAGTTAAGAGAACGAAAAAGTGAAAAATGGTGTTGACACGCTCTTTTTTTTGCGAGTATTACCGATAGCCGATATATGGCTATCGGTAGAAAAGGAGGGAACTATTGAAAGATGCGAAGGCAGTCGTCAGTCGGATCAAAAAGCGAATGCTGGAGTTGGGGCCGGTGCTGCCGGGAAGTCTCAGTAAACAGTGGAATGTATGCGGTTCGTCAGGATGCGGAGTTGCGGATTCGCGCAACGAAAGGGGAAGTTAACCCCATATGAATTCCTGGCTCTGATGACTGTCGGATAGATGGCCATGACTCATCCGTCCTTGGCAGGCATGGTGGAAGCGATTCGGGCCAAGATCAGCAGAGAGGCTTTGCATTTGCGATTTACGGCCAAAGCTTGCGTCAAAACCAGACAACCTTCGCGAAAAACCACTCTTGAACTATTGGACGAATCTTATACTCTTTCCCCTTCTTAACTTAACACGTATGGGGGACGGGGGGGGTGAGAGTGGGCAACTGGAACACCCCCCATGCCCCCCTTTTTAAGGGGGGAAAAATTCCCGACTTCGCTACTACAGTGTCGGATAATTGCTTTAGGATGATGCGTTATGAGCCTGGATAATAAATCATCCAATCCTTCTTCGCCGACTCCGGCAGTCGGCGTGTGTGGCGGCGCGACGGTCGAACTGCCGCTGTCGGCGCGATCAAAACGGACAATAGGCGAACGTATCTTAAGCGCGGGCTTTGCGTTGCTGGCGGCGCACGCGCTGCTGAAGATCGTCGGCATTCTGATTAAGAACATCATTCCGAATTATTACGGCGCGGAAATTAGTGACGTTTATGTTTTTGTCTCCAGCACAGTACTGGGCACGGCGTTCGCCTTCGGGGAGCAATGCTTGAGTCCGGCGTTATTGCCGGTGTTCACGCGCGTCAAAGAAAAAGACGGCGAAGCGCGAGCCTGGCGTTATCTATCTCTACTTTTTAATCTGCAATTAGTCGTCGTGTTGGCGCTGACGTTTGCGCTGGCGTTCTTTGCGACTCCGCTGATCAGTCTGCTGACACAGTGGGATGCGCCGAACATTACGTTGACTACGGTGGCGGGCAAGGTGCATGGCGAATTACTGGCCGTGGACGACCATGAGATTACCTTGCGCGTAGATGGTCAGGACCGCGTGATTCCGCTCAACGACGCGCGGCATCCGATTTTGTCAAGCAGTGACATCAAAAAATTCCGGCAAGAGCTGGCTCAGAAACTACCGCGGCGGGAGCTGGGCGGTCAGATGCTGCCGTGGGTGGCGTGGGCGCTGATCGGTATGTCGCTGGCCAGTTTGACATATGGCATTTTGATTGGCTACAAACGTTTCTTCTGGGCGGCTTTTGGCGATGCGGCGCTGCGTATCTGTGTTGCGCTGGGCGCGTTATTTGGTGTGTGGATCGGCAATGGCGACTGGCGTTTTATCGCCACTGGCGCAGTGGTTGGCGGGACCGGCAAACTACTGGTTCATCTGATCGCGCTGGGGTCCGCGCGTCTGCGTCAGTATCGTTTTACGTTCAACTTGCGCGATCCATATCTGGGCGCTTTTATGCTGCTAGTGCTGCCGTTGCTGGCCGGCATTATCGTCTCCAGCATACGCGGTTTGATCATCAACAAAGCGCTCACGACTCAAGCGCTGCTGCCGACCTATTTTCAGCAAGGCCAGGGCGCGGTGGATACTCTTGCCTTCCTGATCCCATTCGCGTTGTCCGTCGCGTTGTTGCCGTACTTCTGCGATCTGGCTGCGCGTGATGACAACAAGCAGTTGGGCCAGATTTTGACGCACACTATCCGCAAGTTGCTGTGGTTCTTCCTGCCTGTGACCATCATTCTGGTGGTGGCGGCGTTGCCGATTTGCTTCGTGTTGTATTCGGGCAAGCTGATGACTCTGCAGCATATTCAGTATCCGGCGCTGGTGATGCGTCTGTTTGCGCTGCAATTGCCTTTCGCTGCGCTGGAGATGATGGTGATGCAGGCTTTTTTTTCCAATCGGCGCATGTTGGCGCCTACTTTAACCGGCATCGTCTTCTCGATCATCTCTGCCAGCCTGGCTTACTGGCTGGTGATCGTCCGAGACATGAACGACATCTTTGCCATTCTGTTGACCGTCGCCTTGTGTGTGACGCTGGCCAAAATCTTGAAGGCTTGCATTCTGGTCGGCCTGCTGAAAACCACTGTGCCGGTGTTGCCGCTCGGCGCCACGGCCGGGTTTCTTGGTCAGTTGGTCGTCGTGGGCAGCGGCGCGGCGCTGACTGCCTGGGGCGCAACGCAATTTTATCATGGCCCGCTTGCTCCTTTGGCGAAAATGCTGAAGAATGAGCGACTAATTCATCTGACCGAAGTCGTTATCGTAGCCGCCGCAAGCGTTATTGCGTATCTGGCGTTGTCCTGGCTGTTGAAGATGGACGAGCCGCGACAGTTCTGGCAGTGGACCAAAGAAAAACTCAAACGCCGTGGCTCATCCTCATCGGCCATCTCTAGCGGTGGCGACGCGGATTGATGATTGACGATTTGGGATTGACGATTTGGAATTGACGATTGATGAGTATTCAACGTTTTTTCAGGGCTTCTTGCGCCTTCGGCGCCCAGCCCAGCCACTTCGCTTCTGGGCCCGCAAGCCCAAGACGAGCGAAGCGCGTCGGCTGGGCGCGGTTGTTTATTTGCACCCCATCTTCTTGCTACACATCTCAATGTATTCAGTGAGCGATGTTAGCCCCGCCTTGATGCGCCTTTCATTTACATTCGCTTCGTCTTCGATGAGGTTAGGAATGAATCGATTATCTTTCCATTGAAGTTGTGTGCCAAATACCTGGGGCTGGCCTTCGTTAACCCGAACTCGATCCACAAGATAGGCCAGGTTTTTAGCCGAGGCTTCGTCGTTGGCAACCGCCTGAGTCAACAACTTTAGGCAAAGTTTTTGGAAATCAGCATCACGATCTGCATGTTGTATCAATAGCCAAGCAGCGTTTGCCCCGTCTTCTCCAACCAGAGTCTTACCAGGCCAGCCGTACTGTCCGACAATCTGTTTCATTCGGGCCGTATTGGTCGTATCGAGAGTCATGATCAAACCGATCTCTGTCGGAGATAATGACTGACCCGGTTGATATTTACCAATGATGGTTTTCCGCATCTCTTGGTCTTTAGCAACCATATCAAGCAATTCCTGGCGCAACTCGCAATTGACAGCGCTCAGCTTTGCATCTGCGCATGTTTTTCGAACTTGCTCAAATTGGTCTTTAGTATTCATGGTTTCTATGTGCCAGCGAGTTTTCCTCTTCATAAAAATAGGCACGCATCGCCGTAACTGTAAAAGCGATAGTCGTTCGCCACGGCGTGCGCATAGGCGTGTTTGACGAAAGCAATCCCGTCCGTTGTTTCTGGCGCGGCGAATGCGCAGACCAGCATCAACAGACTGGACTTTGGAACGTGAAAATTCGTCAGCAGCGCATCCACTACGCGAAACCGGTACGGCGGGTAAACGAACAGATTGGTGTTGCCGGCTTTTGATGCTGCCGCCGGCTCGCCATTCGCGGCGCTTCCCTCCAACGTGCGCAGACTGGTAGTGCCGACAGCGATGACGCGGCGGCCTTCCCGTTTGGCCGCAGCGACGGCTTGAGCCGTGTCTGGGGTAATAGAGTACGGTTCCGGATCAACGAAATGTTCTTCGACGCGGTCAGCTTTCACCGGTCGGAATGTGCCGGGACCAACATGCAACGTGATGTATTTCCATTCAACGCCGCGCGCCTTAAGCGCCGCGAAAAGCGTATCCGAAAAGTGTAGTCCCGCCGTGGGCGCGGCGACAGCGCCTGGCGTATGCGCGAAGATCGTTTGATAACGTTGCTTGTCATTGTCCGAAGACGGCCCCGGCAAGCGGTGAATGTACGGCGGCAACGGAACTTCGCCGCGCGTCTTAACGTAATCTTCGAATTCCGACGCCGAGCAATGAAACTCGATGATGTCTCCAGCTTCTCCCAGCCGCTCGCGCAGCGTGGCCTTGGGACCGGCGGCGAGTGTAAAAGTTTCGTTCGGTTTCAAATGTCCGCGGGAGTGGATCAGCGTTCGGCATATGGTCGTCTCGATCCGTTTTTCTCCGTCCCCTCGTCCCCCTGTCTGCAACGCCTTTGGGTTGCGGCTAAAAGATGACGATGCGTCTCCGAGTCCATTTGTTTCCGGTGGCAGCAGTAGAATCTCGATCTTTCCACCGCTGGAATCACGCGTGGCTCGCAAGCGCGCAGGAATGACACGCGTATCGTTGAGAATTAGTAGATCACCGGGTCGCAATAAACCGGGCAGTTCGCGGATATGAGCGTCCCGCCACGTACGATCAGCGCGGTTCAGAATCAGCAGCCGCGAAGCTTCCCGGTCCGGCAGTGGCGCCTGCGCGATCAGTTGCGGCGGAAGGTGGAAGTCGAAGATCGTCGTTTGCATAAGAGTAATGATAAAAGATTGTCGAAAAATGCTAATCTTTTTTCGCGTGAGAAGGTATATTATGAATTATGAATGACTGTTTGGCAAACACAATCAGTCAAGGCGGCGCCTCGCCATTTATAACCACAAGACTTGGCTGGCCGGACGCTCTGCTGTTGGCCGCGATTCTCGCCATTATGGTCTGGGGTCTCGGCAGCTATGGCTTGTACGAGCCGCATGAAGCGCATTTTGCCGGTGTAGGGCGCGAAATGGTCGCGCGTGGCGATTGGATTACGCCGCATCTCAATGGCGCTCCTTATCTCAATAAACCACCGTTATTTTACTGGCTGATTGGTGGCAGTTGCGCGCTGTTCGGCGTGAACGAATTCGCAGCGCGACTGCCGCTGGCGTTGATCGGATGGTGCGGAGCACTGCTGGCTTGGCGTTGGGCAATGCAGTTGTGGGGCCTGCGTGCGGCGCGCGGCGCCGCGGCGATGTTGACGGTATCTGTCGGCTGGCATGTATTCTGCCACCAGTTGTTGATTGATGCGCTGCTCTCGGTTCTGAATTTTGCGAGCATCTATTTTTTGTGGCGGGCAACTTTGTCGCCTCATAAACGTGGACGCTGGGCGGCATTCTACGTCACTTTAGGCGCAGCGGTTCTGGCTAAAGGATTGATTGGTCTGGCGTTGCCCCTGGGACTGCTGGTGATTTATGCGCTGATTCGACGTGATCGAGTCATCTTAAAGCAATGTCGCCCGTTGCTGGGGTTGTTGATCGTGGGTGTGATGGTACTGCCGTGGTTGTTGTGCTTGGAATTTCATAATCCGGGCGTCGTTACCTATATGCTCATAAACGAACATTGGAGGCGATTGTTTGATAAGCGCGATCCGCCGGACTATAGCGTGGTGAGAGTATCGAGCCTGGCCTACATTGGCGTGACGCTGGTCTGGATGGCACCTTGGTTCTTATTGCTGCCGCAGACGGGAATGTTCGCGTATAAAGAAAGTCGTGCGAAGGCGGCTCGATCAGTAGCGGATGCGGTTCTGCTGCTGGCGCTGGGCGCGTTATTGCCCGTGCTTATTTTTTTGCCCATTCCAGCTCGATTGATTTATTACAGTTTGCCGACTTTGCCTCCTTTTATAATGCTAACGGCCGGGTGGTGGGCGACCGCTGATAACGAAGTCCATCGTTTTGGTCGGCGAGCAGCAGCGGGGACACTTCTGCTGACAGGCGTCGCTGTGGCGGGATGCGGTTTTTTTATGCCCATTTTGCTAAAAAACGTCCACCCGTTAACTGCTGTCCTGATGTTGCCGGATTTTATCAGCGGAGTGGCATTCGCGTTTGGTGGCGCGCTGATAATCGGCGGATTTCTGCTGGCATTGAACCGAACCACTTGGGCGCTGACGGCGCTGATCGCTGCTTTGGCCGTCGTGAACCTGCGCGTGGGCGATGGCTTCATCGTGTGCGATAACATCTATTCAGCCAAGCAACTCGTCGAAAATCTTCATTCTCGCATTGACGACGACGTCATCTGGATATCGGAAGGTTCTAAAGAGATCGGCGGCAGCGCCGGACTCTCCTTTTATCTAGGCGCGGATGCCATGGGACAGGCGCGGACGGTGTTTGTTATGGACGACGATGTCCGTCGCCCGCCTCCGAAGTTTCCGGTTCGACCGCAATATCTGATCAATCACGCCGAACTGAAGATCATTTGGAGCGGCTGTAAGCCGGCGCTATTCGTCACCGATTTTCAACGCGATTGGTCGGAGTGCAAAGACCAGCCGCTGCTGCCGGACGGCGACGTGTATCAGGTGGAAGTACGATTCGGCGGCCACCGGCGCGTTTTCGCTAATCAGGCAGCGTGGGATCGTTTCCCGAAATTGCATCAAAAATAGTTAACGCACTTGTGATTTAAGTGGATGATTTTTTTTGAAGGCGTGTTTGTTAGATAATGTCTGATCGTCGCAAGTTGTTTTCGCTAAAGCACTTGCAAAAGCGCCGTATGAATAATAATTTTTAAGGAATCTTTTAATTTTGTGCATGACTTTTGTAAAGGTTGTGGTAATGTACTTAATCTACATAGACTCCTATGACCGTCAATTAGACCTGTTTGTCTAATGTGGCCGTTATGCGAGTTTCTTTTAATGTGCAAGTTTAATTTGCTTACAATGCGGATGACCGCTGTGAGCTAGGGACAGGGATAAGCATAGGGAGGAAAAAGATGGTCAACAAACGTAGTGTTGCTGGTTCGTTGGTGGTGTTGATGTTGATGGCGACTTGTGCAGTGCGTGCCGGTGGCGATGCCTCTACGGCTGAAATTGATAATTTGAGAAAGGATATCGAAAATCTTCGCAAGCAGTTGAACACTAAGGCTGCGCCTGCGAAAGGAACTGCAATAGATCAAGCGCTCAATAAGTATGGTCCGGATGCGGCCGTTACGACTAAAGTCGGCAAATTGACAATTGGCGGGTTGCTGCAGGTTTGGTACACGTCATTCCAGAGAGATACGCGGGCGTTGTTTGACGATCCAATCGTTAACAATGTTCCGGACACGAATGAGGCGTCGGACAATAGCAGTTTCCGTATTCGTCGCGCCGAGATCAAGTTTACGATGGACATCCATGAGAATGTGAAAGCGGTAGTAACGATTGATCCGGCGGCAGAGGCTCGCAGCTTCCCGTTGGTTACGTATAATCAGGCGAATAGTGGGATGTTTAAGACGCGCAATAACGTAGCGCCAGAAGTTGACGATGCTACGGATTTAGGTTCGACTACGGTCGTGAGTAATGTCCAAAACGGAACAGGTGGTGTTCCGCGTTTGTTAGTAGATGCTTACATTAACTATCATGGCGTGGTTCCGCATCATGATTTTACCGTCGGTCAATTTTTGCCGTTTTGGGGTGAAGAAGGTGTTCGCTCCGCTAGAGACCTTGATTTCGTAGAACGTTCTTTTGTCGGTTTGCTTAATGCCGAGCGTGATCTTGGCGTAGCTATTCATGGTTATTGGTGGGATGATCGCGTACAGTATTGGATGGGTGTCGCCAATGGCGCTGGCAACTATCTCGGATCTGGTGGTATTACTGCAAACCGCTCCGATGACAACGATCAAAAAGATTTGTCTTGGCGGTTGTTAGTTCGCCCGGTGTGGAATAGCGAAACTTGGGGCAGCTTGGAATTGGGCGGTGGTTCAGTTTATGGTCAGAAGGGTGAAGCTGGTGGTCGGGATCCAATTAATAATCCGATCAACGGTTTGAACCGCAACAGTAATTGGGCGATGAAACATGCCGCTTGGGCGATGTATAAGCCAGGCAGTGCAGTTAAAGGTTGGTGGATGCGCGGTGAATGGGCTTGGGTCAAAGATCGTATGGCTCCGGGTTCAGTAGTTGATCTTTTGGGCGCTGGTGGCGCTGGTTTCCAACAGACCGATGGTCAGCCGATTAGTGTCGAAGGTTTCTATGTTGCTTCAGGGTACAAAATCTCCGACAGCACTTTTAGTGAGAGCGCTCCGAGCTGGCTGAAGCCCTTTGAATTCGCCGCTCGCTATCAGAAGTTCCAGAACGTGATCGTGGCCGATTTGGTTCAGCCCAATCATACCGATGTATTCGCCACTCAGGTGTGGACTGCCGGTCTGAACTATTACATCAAGGGCAACAACGCCAAGATTCAGTTGAACTATAACTGGATCATTAATCCTGACGTTGATGGTGCTCGAGAGTTCCACAACACGAAGAGCAACAGTTTGGCTGTAAACTTCCAAGTCGCGTTCTAACGACTGGTTGTAACCTTTGATCCAAGAACCGGGCGAAGCGATTCGCCCGGTTTTTTTTGCCACAGAGAACACAGAGAAACATAGAGGTAACATTAACTAAACTGGACTCAATATTACCCAGTTTGAACCAGTGCCTACTTTTTTCTTTTAACTTTTACAAGCATGACTTTTAAACGCGGATTGTTCGACACCGATTTAATTCAGGCACCGTCTCCGGAGAAAGATTCCAAGACTGGCCGACCAAAGACTTGGACGGTCTCGCAATTGACGGCACAGATCAAAGATTGTATCGAACACAGTTTCGGCAGTGTCTGGGTCGAAGGCGAACTATCGAATTTCCGCGTTTACAGCTCTGGGCACTGCTACTTCTCATTAAAAGATGATACTGCGCAACTGTCCGCAGTGATGTGGCGCGGCACGGTCGAACGACTGCGCTTCACGCCCGAAGACGGCAAAAAAGTGCTCGCCTGCGGGCGTCTGACCGTTTATGAGTCGCGCGGGCAGTACCAGATCGTCGTTGATCGGCTTGAATTACTGGGTGTGGGCGACTTGGCCGCGGCGTTCGAGCAGCTTAAGAAAAAGCTCGCCGCCGAAGGGTTGTTCAATGCGGCTCGCAAACGCCCCATTCCCGCGATTCCGCGACGCATCGGCATCGTTACCAGTCCGACTGGCGCGGCGATCCACGATTTAATGAAAGTTATTTACGCACGCTGGCCGGCTGATATTTTGCTTTGCGGCGCGCGTGTGCAGGGCGCTGGCGCCGCCGCGGAGATCGCGCAGGGGATCGAACTATTGAACGGCCTGGCGGACGCTGATCGGCCTGACGTGCTGATCGTCGGTCGCGGTGGCGGATCGCTGGAAGACCTGTGGGCATTTAACGAAGAACTTGTTGCGCGAGCGATCTTCAAGTCTGAGATTCCGGTGATCAGCGCGGTTGGGCACGAGATTGACTTCACTATCTCTGATTTCGTCGCCGATATGCGCGCAGCGACGCCCAGTCACGCTGGCGAGCTGGTCGTGCCGCGTCTGAACGATATGCTTGCTCGCCTAAGCGATTTGCGTGCGGCGCTGCCGCAGGCGTTGTTGCGGCGCGTCGAAGTGGCTCGCCGCCGACTGGAAGCGATTGAACGAAGCTATGCGCTGCGGCATCCAGATGAGCGCATTGGGATGCTGCGTCAGCGGCTCGACGATATTTTTTCGCGGCTGATTCCCGCTGGCGAACGGCGTCTGAGCGCCGCGCGCGAACGTCTCGCCGCGTGTGTCAGTCGCCTGGACTCGCTCTCGCCTCTGAAAGTGCTTGACCGCGGTTACAGCGTTACGTTGCGCGACCACGACGGCAAAATTGTCAAGTCCACGCGGGATGTCGCGGCGGGAGAACAGCTTCTCACGCGCGTAAAAGACGGAACGATCCGTTCACGTGTGGAAAAACTGTAGCGCAGGCGTCCTCGCCTGCACGACACACAGACTGCATTTCTTTAGCTATACTGGACTCAATATGAAAAAAACGAGGCTCATGTCGTTAATTGTGTGAAAAGACGCACAACTTCATGGTGTACTTTGTGTTGTTCCACACAATTGACGACAAGAGCCAAAAGCGATTACGGATACGACAACCACGGCGGCGGGACGCCCATGCGATTGCGCATGGAACGGTGGTCGAGATAACTGTTGCGTTCCGAAGCGGTGATCTCTCCGATCTTTTCACGATACCAGTTGTACCACGTGCCGAAGAACGAGCCGAGATCCTTCCCGGCGATCATCTTCAGCAACTGAGCCGCGGGGCTGTCAATGTTAGTAACCGTGCCGGCAATATCCTGCGTAGGCAGCCAGATGGGTATTTTCACTCCGCACAGTCCGATCGGCAGCAGATACTTCGGTTTTTCTATGTTAGTGGGCAGCCCTAGATCAACATTGCCTGACGGTGGCGGAATGGCGCGAATCAGCGCCGCCAGTGGGCGAGGGTCGTCAATCTCGCGTAGAGCTATAGCCACCGCACGACGGAGATTGGCGTCTTCAGATCCGGCGTACTTCAGCAATTCTCGCATTGCCGCGTTGTTGCCCAGATTACGAATGACGCAGCAAGCTTCGCGTCGCACTTCTCCGTACGGGTCATGCACTGCGACAAACGCCAGCACACGCGAGCCTTGCTCGGTCAACGGCGCCAACGCCGCCAGCGCACGCAAAATTCCGATGCGTGTGTATTCGTCAATGAGCTGCTTTGGGTGCATCAGCGCTAACAATGTCGGCAGGTATTTTTCTTTCTTTAGCTTGATTTTTTCCAGCGCAGCCTTGCGCACGACCAGTTCGGGCGCGCCGAGATCCTTGATGTCGGTTGGGATAACGTTCTCAGCGCGAATGCCGACTGCGGCTAACGCTAATAGGCAGAGCAGCGGCGCGAACATAAGGGAATTTTCGATTTTCGATTGTGGATTGTGGATTGAAGGAAAAAAGGTCTCATGTTGGTAAATGTGTGGAATCCCGTGCGCCCGTAGGGGCACGGCATGCCGTGCCCCTACGTTATTGCACACACTCGCCAACATGTTGAGTGCGTATGAATGTCCCATACTTTCGCCTTTCATTCGTCCCTAACGGGACATATTTTTTGGCAACAAACATTGAATTTCCTATACCTTAAAAAACAAAATCATCTGTGTCCTCTGTGTCCTCTGTGGCAAAAATAGCCTGAACGGTTACCAAGAAAGAGGTTATTACTGGCCTGGCAACAGGAGTCCTTTATTAAAGACAAACTTTTCACTCTCTTTATCCCACCAATGTTGCCAAGTTTTAATATCCTTTTCGTCAGTATTGAATTTTTTACCCGTAACTTCTTTCAACGCGCTCAAGACCGGATAAAGGTCTTGTTCAGGCGCTCCGGCGAGAGGTTCATCTGGCAACATCAACGCGTTCTCTGTGCCGAGACCCTGGATCACACCGCGCGGCTTATTCCTGGGATCGCGCGGGTTACCGCCGGCCAGTTCGTAGGAAAGTGCGTGCAACAGGCGTTCAATCGCTTCATTATCCCCGTAATGGCGGATGGCTTGGCAGGCTCGTTTGCGCACGGTCCAGGGAAATTTCTGATTATCGGATGCAATGGCGAGATCGCAGAGTTTGCGCAACGCCACAGGCTCTTCTAACAAAACCAGCGCAGCGGCGGCGGCTGCACGAACGGTATTCTCCGTATCATAGACCGCCGAATTGATCAGCGCCTCCAGCGTGCGTCGATCATGAGTCAGACCCAGCACCTGAACCACGCGCGTTCGAATAGTCGTATCGGCATGTGGCACCGTGCGCAGGCAGCCGGGCGGAATCAGCAGCCGGGAGAAGGCTTCCAGTTCCCGGGGAGCTTGCGCCGCCAGCGCCAGCGCTTGTTTGCTTTTCTCCCATATGACCTTAGCGGGGAGGACAATGTTCAGACTCTTGATCAGAGCTTGCAATTGTTCCGGCTGGAGCTTGTTTGTCTCTTGGCGCATGCATATTTGAAAATCAAAATCGTCTTCGCCCATCAGCAAAGGTAATAATAACGTCGCAGAGATTATAATTAGTTTCTGTTTTCCAAGCCACAAAACGCGCAATTTACGAGGAGAAATATAATTTTTTATGTATAATATGTTCAGTCTATTTTAAGCTATTTTACAAGATTATACGGGGAAGATGACAAAAAACCTGGAGAATAAGCTC
>JAZDLP010000324.1:0-7370 GCA_043801885.1 Planctomycetota bacterium
GCTTATTCTCCAGGTTTTTTGTCATCTTCCCCGTATAATCTTGTAAAATAGCTTAAAATAGACTGAACATATTATACATAAAAAATTATATTTCTCCTCGTAAATTGCGCGTTTTGTGGCTTGGAAAACAGAAACTAAATATCCGGTGGACGTGGTGAAAAAGTTTTTCGGACGAGAGAGTTTTATACCGGATTGGCGCAAAGCCGAGGCGATTGACGACGTGGCGACCAAGCGATTCCTTGAACGGTATTGGTCAAAGTACAAAGGTGTGCATGACGTGGGCAACCAGGGCGGTGTCCCTGACTGGGTAACCGATAAGGAAAAAGCGGCGGGGGTCTTAATCTGGCCGGTGGATTACGATCAGGAGACGCTTCCAAAGACCATACCAACCGCCGACTTATGCAAATTACAGACCATGGGATTGTACGCGGCTCAGGGCGAAAGCGAACCGTTCGCCATCGCCGTTCGGGCCTTGGACAAGGAAGCGGAGGTCTCTATCGAGACTTCCGACCTGATTGGCCCTGGCAAGATTGAAAAGGCGGACATTACCAACCGTCTCTGCCTTGCTTTCGAGTTTGCGTTTAAGAAGAACCAAAAACAATTACAACCGGTGATCATGCTCAAGACGCCCGAAAACAAATGGAAGTTCCCGCCAAATTACACCATGGTCTATTGGGTGGACGTTCATGTTCCGGCGGAGGCTAAGCCCGGCAAATATACGGGACAAATTATCGTCAAGGCTAATGGTAAAGAGGCGAAAACGATTCGAATGGAAATGGATGTTCTCCCCTTCCGCCTGAAAGCTAACAATTATCGCGCCGGCACGTTCAATGTGACATTTGGATTATGGGCTGGTGGGTTTACCGGATTTTACGAGCCGTTGATGGAGATAGACAGCCGTTACGGCTACAACATTGCCGGCGGCTTCTACAACAAAGGACAGGAGATCCCTTTTAAAGGAAAATTTGAAACATTGGAAGTGGACGAAACTCACGAGAAATTCAAAAAGTTCGACGAACGTATGAAAGGACTGAAGAAATACGGCATGGGGGACGTGCTGTTCTGGAACTGGGGGGCCAGCGTGAGCGGTGGCGGCGACAAAGGAGTAGCGCAATTCAATAACATTCTTCAGGCCGCAAACTCACCGGGGATTGCAACCCCGGAAGGCAAGAAAGGCTTTGCTCATACCCTTCGGGCGATCAAGGCGGGTGAAAAGAAGTACGGGTGGCCGGATATGGTGATCGGCCCCTTTGATGAAGCGCTCGGCAATCAGGACGCCACTAAGGAGGTTATCGCGGCCATGCCTTACGTCCATGCGATCTCGCCGGAAAGCCGCGTTTACATGACTGAATGGCACGTCGGCTATACGCGGCTCTATCAGTCGGAAGGTGAAACCCTAAGTGGAAAAAAACGTCCGGGCGACAGTCCGGGCGGTGCGGAATACAAAGCACTAGCTGGTAAAAAACCGGTCTATAATTTCGCCGTCATCGGCGCGAACAAATTCGATGAGGAAGCTCGCGCCATCCAGACCCAATTCAACGGCGAATATTGGAACTACGGCATCGCGACTAAGGGCGACGTCCAAGCCCGCTTTATCCAAGGGTTCCAGACTTGGATCACCAAACATGACACGTCACTGTTGTGGGCCGGGTATTTTGCTTTAAGCTTCGACGTGGATGGCGGTTGGACCACGCATATCCCCATGCCGGACAACGTCGGGGACACGAAACACACACAAGGCCCCATCTTAGCCTCCGTCAAGGGCGCTATCGGTCGCGAAAGCATTGATGACCGGAAATACCTAGAAACACTCCGGTTTTACGCGACGGAAAAAAAGTCCCAACCCGACTTGGATTGGCTCGAAAAAGAGCTTTCGGTTAGATGCAAGGCCATGTCCACAGGTCTTGACAAGGCGGGTGGCATCGCCAATATCGATGTGTTCTTGACGAACGCCAAGGAGATGCCAAAGCTTCGGCTCGAAATTCGGGACCGTATCCTCAAATTGATCAAATAATTGGACACTGTAGCACGTAAATCGGCCCACTATCTGTTGTCCCCCTCTTGAAAAGGGGGGGGCAGGGGGGGTGAGAGTGGGCAACTGGAACACCCCCCCCCCTGACCCCCTTTTTAAGGGGGGGGGGAATTCCCGACTTCGCTACTACAGTGTACATTTTTTTTGAGCCACTGAGGTTACGATTATTGTTATCCGAGCCGCGACCGTTAGGGAGCGGTTCGTAGTGTCGGTTCGCGAACCGCCACTACTAACGCGTACGGCTCGGATAATTACTGGGGAGGATAAGACTCGGTGAAATATCGCTCAGAAACAATCTTGGCAACTGGCGTTCTTTTACTTGTGATCTGCGCAGTCGTTTGTGCGGAGGAAGATAATGACAGCATGGTTATTGAACGACGTACTGAGGCGATTCGTCCGGAATGGAGTAAACTACGTGCGCAAATTGTCGGCGCGGATCTAGTTCAGGCCACAGCGACGGCGACGGCGTTGGCCGAGACTCACGATGCCGCGGCGTTGCCGATTCTATGGAATCTGTACACCGCCGGTAAAGCTCAACAGCGGCTGCTGGCCGTGCGCAGTATCGGCAAACTGGGACTAAAAGGCGTAGAAGACGATTTAGGGCGAGTGGCGCTGGGTGACATCTCTCTGACCATTCGTCTGACGGCGGCTCGGGAATTGGCTCGATTAGAAGGCTCGACCAACGCCATCGTTCGGTTCAATTCTGTCGCCGCCGATGAGAAGAAACTTTTATTACTGTATCGTTTCCGCGCCGTCCAGGCTATCGCCGGAATTGGTGGAGTTGTGGCGGCGGAAAAACTACGCCAGTGGCTGGAAAGCGATCAGGTGGACCTAGCCGTCGCAGCGGCCGAAGGCTTGGGTAGTCTTGGCGATCTTGCGTATGCCGAGGCTCTGATCAAAAGGCTCAACACCAGCGACCCAGAACTGAAGCCGGCAGTCGCCGATGCTCTGGAGCAACTCGCCGGCAAAAAATTCCGCTACGATTTAGTGAAGTGGTCAGAGTGGCAGAAAGAATTACAGGCGACTGCGGCGAGTAAAACGACGTCGCCCTCCGACGCGCTTGATAGTGAATACGGAGCGCCGAATCGGAAGCCGCCGCAAGAGAGTTCGGTGGATCTGGTGATAGTCTTCGACACCACCGGCAGCCAGGTTGGTATCTGGCCGCATCTGAGCTCGGCGATTGACGCGGTGGTGGCGGAGATCATTAAACAAAATCCGTCGTTGCGACTGGGCACCGTCAAGTATCGCTCCACCAGCGCTCGAGCAAAATATTTGATCTCGCCCAAATCGCTAACGCGCAAATACCAGGAGATTCGCAACGACATTCTGAAGGCCTTGGCTGGCGGCGAATCGGGCGCGGTATTTTTCGGACTGCGGCACGCCATCGCCGGCATGACCTGGCGCGCTAACGCGCGGAAGATTATTATCATCGTCGGCGATACGTCGCCCGAAGGCGACGGTTTGGTCGGTTGCTTGCGGCTGATTGAAGACCTGTGGAAAGTGGACGGCATTCAGTTCAATAGTATTTACGCGCGGACCTCACACGGCGAAGAACACCAATCATTCTACTGGCGTCTAGCACTGGCGGGCATGGGGCGTTTCTACGAGTACAATAGAGCCGAAAAACACTTCGTGGAGATGACTGCTGAAAAAGTGAATGTTAAGCAAGCGGAATCGCCACAACAGATCGCCAAAAAGATGTTTACGCCGCGTGAAAAGTAGAGGATTGACGGAATGATGAGTGATGAACTGCAAACGACTGCGAGCGACGTCTCTATTCTCGTCCTGGCGCATAACAAAGCTGCGTACACGCAACGGTGCCTGCAATCCTTATTCGATAGTTCGCTACGCCCATTTCAAGTCGTTCTGGTTGATAATGGTTCGACCGACGAAATACCGCAGGTCTTCGCGGATTTTGAGAAACGCGCAGTGAATGATGGAATTACTGTATCGACGCTGTGTTTGCCCGAAAATCTAGGCGCTATCGTAGGTCGGAACCGCGGCATGGAACTGTTGCGTGGACGCTACTGGGTCATGCTGGATAACGACGTGGTAGTCCGTAGTCGCTCGTGGCTGGAACGGTTGCGCGCCATCCTAGTCGGCGACCCGAGCATCGGCATCGTCGGGCCGAAACTGGTTTATCCGATCCCACCGCACGACATTCAATGCGCCGGCTGCGAGGTTACTACTGGCGGGCGAGTAATCTTTCGCGGTCGCGGACGGCCCGGAAACGAGGCCGCGTTCAATGCGCCGCAAGATTGTCAGGCGCTGATCTCCGCCGCTTGGATGATGACGGCTGCGGTCGCGCGCAAAGTGGGCAAGTTCGATGAACACTTTTCGCCGGTCCAGTTCGAGGATATAGATTATGCCTACCGAGCGCGCGAACTTGGTTGGCGTTGCCGCTATGAGCCTACAGTGGAGATGTATCACTTCGAAAATGTCACCACCAATAGCACTCAGACTTTGAACTATCCGTATCTCACAGTAAAAAACGGCCTAAAGTTCAAAGAAAAGTGGCAGCGCTGTTTCTTGCGGGAGAACGGGCCTTCGGATAAAAATTGGGTTTGGGCGCAAATTAAAACCGTGCAACTCTCCGATTTGCCCGCGCAGTTAAACACGATGCCATGATTGTTTTGATCCCGAATTCTCTTTGCAACACGTCCGCTTCGGACTGCGTGGCCACGATGGCGAGAAGGTCATTGACAGAAATGAGCGACAAATCCACATCGTCGCCTACTCGCCATTCGGCCTCGACCTTCCAGTCCAGCATTTTCGACGCTTCGACTTGCAGATAAGCGCGCTCGACCAGCGGCGTATCGTCCATGACTCGGCGAGACACATACCGCACTGGTTGCGCGCCAAGTCGGACAAGCGTCTGTTGTTGAATGGCCAGTCCATAGTTTGAAAACGACCAGCGCGACAAACCTCGTCGCCAACGCCGCAAAGTTAGCGCCTGCGGAAGCGGCATCGCTGTGAAGCAGACCATTGGGATCGCGTCAGAAATCATACGACCGCAGCCGCGCAATCGCTTTTCGCTCAGGATGCGATGTAGGGTTGCCAAGCCGTCGCGCGGCGTGTAAGGCGCGCCCGAACTGAGCCATTGCAAATAATTCGTGTATGGTTCTCCGACAAACGCGCCGTCTGGTTCGCGTGTGAAATGAATGAGATAAGTCCACGGCGTCAAAAGCGGTGTCGGAGACGAGCACGGTAGCGCGACGGCTGAAGTCCTTGCGACGCTCATCGGCCACGTCTCCACGAGGCAGTGGCGTTGCTTAAGCTGTAGCGCCACTTCAGCCATGTGTCCCGCTACTCGAACATGAATTGCGTAAGCTCGATCAGCCAGTAGCGCCAGTAACCAGTCGCGCCGCTGTAACGCTTCTTTTTCTTTTGCCGATTGTGTGGGCCAGATCAATAGATGCCGATCAGGCAGCAACGCGCGCCAATCAGTGTCCGAAGTTGGCGCCTGAGTCAGCGCTATGATCGCCGCGTTCGATAGTTGACGGCTGTTCCAGAGCGCCAAGTCGAACGGCAGTCTATCCACGCCGGTCACGAGCGCTTCGTCTTGCGCAGCGAGTTTTCGCGTCGCGGCAACGGTAGCGCTGACCCAGGGCGTATCGGGCGCGGGATGACGTTGCGTACGCGATATTAGCAGAGCGCGGCGTGGCTGATCCAGAATTGTCAGATCGCCGGCGTGCGCAAGATTTGTATTCAAGCCAACCTGTGCCGCTTCCAATACTGGATGAGACATGTTTGTTTTTTAGCGGAAACAATCAAATTGCGCCACATCCACTGCACATAAGGGAATTTTGTAACCGTTCAGTCTCATCAATCCGTTCAAGAAAATCCACAGATAAAGGAATCTGGCTCTTCGGAGCAGATTCTTTTAGAGAAGCCGAAATTTACATCTTAGATTTTTCTTGAATTGCGAATGCCGCTTCCTTGAGCTCCAAATTGATCAGGCCTGTATTCGCATCGCGATTGAGCAGGACTAGCAGGATCGTCTGGCCAGTGTTCACCATTGCTAATTTATTTTCACTGCCTGATATGACGAATCGCGAAAAAGTGCCCATATCAATGCGTTTCAACGCGCCTTCCAGCGCCGAGAGCACGGAAGAGGCGACGGCCCCAAAGCTCGACTCCTCCACGTCTATTGAGAAGTCGCTGGCTACCACGATACCGTCGCGGTTAATGAGCATGCTGCCGCGAACGCCGTTAATTTTATTGAGCTTGGACAGTATCTCGCGCATGATTCGCACCTCTAACCTGGCGACTGGACGACAAGCCCCGCAAAATCACGAATGCTCTTCTCCAGCAATCCCATCTTGACGTCCGATCTGGCAAACACCGCTAAGATCATCCCATCGAATCGAACGATGTGAATGTTGCCGCGTTCGCTTTCGATTAGACCTTCCTCAAATTGCCCCACATTAAGCTTTGTAGCATTGCTGCTGGCTGTGCGATAGATGTTGGTGATCAACGCGCCGGCAAGACCTTCGTCAAGCGAAGCATCCAGATCGGACGCCACGACGAGGCCGTACTGGTCCACTAAAATAGCTCCGGTGACATCGCTGACGGCGCGCAAAGTGGCGATGCCGTCATTAAGCTGTTTGTCGCGCGGACTGGAGACGGTTCCCTTCTGTTCGGCGGCCAGTTTGCCGATGCGGATGGTTTTGTGGGCGCCAAGTTTAAGTTCAGCGATCATGTCCATATTTTTTCTTGTGAAGGGCTGCCCGGCTTTTCCCTTTGATTTTTTCAATAAATCGAGAATGGCTTCATCGCCCGGAGCAAAGTAGAGAATATCTTCCAGACGCTGCGCCGCGTCAGCGGGGCGATCCAATTCCATGTAGACTTGCGCCAGCAATTTGAGCGCAAGGTAATTATATTTATCTAGTTCGATTGATTTTTCGAGTTGTGCCGCGGCTTCCTGCCACTGTTTCTTCTCAGTGTAAATCTGTCCGAGAACCAAGTAAGTGCCGCCGTATTTCGGGAAGACCTGAATGCCTTTTCGGCAAGTATCAATAGTGCGTTCCAGCTCGCCGTCGGCCTTGAAAAGCTCCGCCAGTCGCGCATACAAAATGGGATTTGGGTACGTTTGCATCTTTTCGATCAGGTGTTTCTTTTCATTTTTACGTTCGATCTTTTCTGCTTCCGCCTGACGTCGAATAATCTCGGGAACATTAGGAAAACGGGCCACGCCGGACTTGAGTATCAGAGCGGATTTTTTTGAATTGGATGTTTTCTGGTACACATCAGCCAGTTGTAAATAAAGAGCGGGAGTAGGGCGAACCTGCAACGCTTCTTCGAGCGACTTGATTTTGCTATTAGTGCGCCAATGAGT
>JAZDLP010000335.1:0-3583 GCA_043801885.1 Planctomycetota bacterium
AAACCCATAACCGGGGTTGATTTAAAACATGTTATTTATTCCGCTTCCACTAAATTCTTACCGGAATATAAAAAAGTCGCCCTCCCCCCCCCCCCCGTGATTTCTGAGAAGCAAGCTATTGCTATTGCGAAGCGAGCAGTAAAATCATCTTTTACCAAGCAAGTCCCAGAGGATGCTGAACTTCAGGTGATATTGAATAAAGGCAGATACGAAATTGCGTTTCTGAGACCACGACCTAAAGTGCCAGTGCCAAGTTCTGGGTACTATGTAATGATTTGGGTTGATGCTATTGATGGAACTCCTACAGTATTAGGGGAACCATAAAAGTTGGCGGCGATTGGACCACTCCAAAAATATCCCACACAACAATGGATGAAGCCCGATATCACTTGGGGCTGTTCGCCGAAGGATGGCGATTATACCGGCGGCGCGCTCACAGCCACGCTCACTCCCGGCGCTCGCGTCTTCACCGTCAAGCTCGGCGGCGACGCCAATGCCAACGGCGCGCTGGATAAAAAAGAAGTGACACAGACGATTACGGTGACTGTTGTCAAGATTGTATCAACAACGCAAAAACATGCGCCAGACGGCGTCACGCCGGATACGCGAACAACGGTCGGTGTTTGTGAAAACGAGTAGCTACCTTGAAGGCCAGTGCAATGAACTGGGCGCGTTCGGATACAATCGCGACGGCAAGAAGCGCAAAAAGCAGATCGTGATTGGATTATTGTGCAACGAAAAAGGCAAGCCGCTATCGGTCGAAGTGTTCGAGGGCAATACGACAGATACGATAACGTTTGGCTCACAAGTGAAGAAAGTGGCGGAACGTTTTGGCGGCGGCGAAATTACTCTGGTCGGTGATCGAGGGATGATCCGTAACAAGCAAGTGGCGGAGTTGCCCGAAGGATTTCACTACATCACCGCGATTACAAAACCACAGATCGAAAGCCTGCTTAAACAGGGCGTCATTCAGATGAGTCTTTTTGACGAAGACCTCGCCGAAGTCGAAACTCAACAAGGGATACGATATGTGTTGCGATGCAATCCACAGACGGTAATCGTGTAGTCTATTTTTACCATTATTAACCGCGAATGCACACGAATAGATTGCTTCACTTGAGATTTTCAACACTTGATTTTTTTGCCTCTGTGAGATAAAGTATCGGTAACTTAAACTCGTAATGGTACTCTTTTATACAGGAGATTATTATGATCAAGCCCACTGTCGCGCTTTTGTGCAGTATGAAACTACAGCGTATCATTATCAATGATGTTACGCGTAAAAAATTATCAAGGGCATTCAATATAGTCTCGCCCACCGCCGAGGGCGACGTTACGCCGGAGATCGCCGCTGCGTTACTGAAAGAGGCGGATGGCTGCATGACCGGCTGGGGCAGTCCGTCTTTAACAGCCGAATTACTGGCACAGTCGCCGCGACTAAAAATCGTGGCTCATTCGGCTGGTTCGATCAAACCCGTAGTCAGCGACGCGATTTATGAACGCGGTATCGTGATAACTACGTGCGCGCCGATTATCGCCACAGATGTCGCCGATTTTACATTGGGCGCGATCATCTTCGGCATGAAGAACGTGATGGAAGTTGCGCCACGGTTGACTCAGGATAAGGACTGGGAGAAGGCTACGGCCAGCCTATATCGTAAACCAGACGATCCGCGCGGCTGCACCGTGGGCGTGATCTCTGCCGGCCAAGTCGGCCGCTGTTTATTAAAACTGCTGCCGCACTTCGATATCCAGGCGCTGCTTTATGATCCTTTTGTAACTACCGAGCAAGCCAAAGCGATGCATGCGGAAAAAGTTGAATTAGATGCGTTGTTCGAACGCAGCGACGTCGTTACCTGTCATGCGCCGAGCATTCCGGCGACTAAACATATAGTGAACGCCGAGCGTCTGGCCAAATTGCGAAATGGCGCGGTCTTTATCAACACCGCACGCGGTACTTGCGTGGACGAAAACGCGCTGGTTGCGGAACTGCAGAAGAAACGCATCTGGGCTTTTCTGGATGTCTTCGATCCTGAACCGCCACCGCCTGAAAGCCCGCTCTATTGTTGTCCAAATCTCACTATGACGCCGCATATCTCTGGTTCAACCGTGCGCGGTCGCCTGCGGTTGGGAGAACAAGCGTTTAAGGAGTTGCAATCTTTCTTCAAAAAGAACACTGTCCAGTACGGCGTGTCCAAGAATATGCTCGACACTATGGCGTAAAAGGGGATTTTTGATTTTAGATTTTTGATTGCAGATTGAAGGAAAAAAGAATTGGGAGACTTGAGATATGATTCGTTTTATCTGTTTTTTGATTGGGATGTGTTTTTTATTGTCTGTCGTTAATCTTCGAGCTGAAGATCGCGAGGTCGCCAAAGCATTTCTCTCTAGCGCCGAAAAATCGTTGAAAGACGGCGACCCCGCCACTGCCAAAGCCATGTGCGAACGCGCTATGAACGAGGACAAGACATTTCCGCTCGCGCACTTTGTGATGAGCCAGATATTTGAGGCTATGAATCAACCACGAGACGCGATCAAGAGTTACCAAACAACCATAGCGCTCGCACAAAAAGAAAACGAGACCCAACTGGTTGACAGAGCTTTCTCCGCCGCCAAAAAGCTCGGCCCCGGATTGCTCGAAATCGCCCAAGCTGATCAAAAGCTGCTGGCAAAGATGTTTCAACTGGGCGAAAAATCGCTCGCCGACGAACAGCTTGAAACCGCAAAATCCGCTTTCACCACTGTGCTGGCCCTCGATTCAAATCACGAAAAAGCGAAGGAATACCTCACGCGGACCGAGAAGGCCATTGAAGCTCGCGGCGACCCGGTGAAGGGTAAAATTGCCGCCGCTGCGCTGGTAGAAGTTTGGTACAATGTTGGTATTGGGAAGAAAGCCGAAGCCGCCAAACTGGCTGCTGACGTGAAGCAGCGATTCTCCGATACCGCCTCCGGTAAAGAAGCCGAGCGACTCTTGGCTTGTAATTTTGATCTCTCAAAGAACATCAAGCAAGAACTGGCGCAAGTAAAGAGTGAACTGGTGGCATACCAGAAAACAGCGATCAAACCTGTGGCGACCCCGACTACGCCTACGACACCAGAGACACCAAAAATTCACGCGCCCGCTCATCAAGTAAATGTCGTTGCGACCGAACAAGTCGCGAATGAGACAATCAAAAAAATACCTACCGACCAGCTTATGGCTAATTTTCGAGACCATTTGAGCCAAGGCAAAGCGTTTTTTGCTAAAGCCACGCCCGGCACGGAAGGCAATCAGAAAAATCTGGCCTTGGCGTTGGAACAGTTCATTCACTGTGAAGCGGTGTATCTACGCATAGAAGAACAGAAGCTGTCTGTCGCACAATTACAGAAAGATATCGAAGATGCTTCCATGCTGCGTTACGCCTGCATGAAGATGACTATTCTACGGCACTAACCGGTTACAAAAAATCGTAACCGTTCACCACAGAGTTACTATGGAACTTGAAAAAAGGCCAGTTACCTCGAAAAGGAATGGGTTACAGAAAGTTCAGTTTGTGATGTTCGAACGTTTCTCAACTCATTTCAGGGAGGGCTGGCCGATGGG
>JAZDLP010000358.1:0-13332 GCA_043801885.1 Planctomycetota bacterium
CGACTTTTGGGCAAAAGCTGTTTCCCCCCGTCCCCGTGTCTCCCAGATGCTGTGAGAGAACGCGGGCGGAGGAGCACTCATTCGTTTAATGCCTCCGCCTGCCTTTTTCAGCGTCGTTCTTGAACAGCCCATGCCTATAAATTCACGAATAGCGAACCCACGTGTTATGGCACACACTACGACGTTTACCTGTGCCCAAAGTTACCCACAGTCAGTCAAGCTATTTTTATGTAGAAATGTGCGATTTTGGCACTACAAAATTAAATTAAACATATAACTTGTTGATATCGATAGAGTTAATTTTTAAGATATGGCAAAATTTTATGATAAAATATTGCTTTGTCGTGAAGTTGGGTCAGGAGATACTGCACTCTGATAAATGTGTTGACTTATGGGCGAGAGGCAGGCGGGACGCCTGCGGGACGGTTGTTGTAGTACTAAAGCAGCGCGTCGTAACCATGTTGCATGGCCTTGATATTGCATTCGATCATCTGTGGTCTTTTTTTGGCGAGTACGTGCCGCAGCGTAGTCAGTAGAGTGGCGATGGGAAGGACATTGGTGGCGCGAGTCATAGCGCCTAGCATAACCATGTTGGCCATGCGGCCATCGCCGAGTTGCTCGGCTATGTGATTGGCCGGCAGATAGTGGACCGTGATATCCGCGCGTTCGATTTTCTTTTTGATCAGCGAACTGTTTACCAGCAACGTCCCCCGCGGTTCAAGTCGGTCGCTGAAAAAATCCAGCGACGGTTCGTTCATCACCACTAGCGCATTCGCGGTGGCGATGATCGGGGAAGCGATGACGTCGGTGGAGACAATCACAGAACAATTGGCGGTGCCGCCACGCATTGCCGGGCCATATGATGGATAAAAGGTGACGTGTTGGCCATGCTCCATGCCCGCATGCGCCAGCAGCGTGCCCATGAAGACAATGCCTTGTCCGCCGAATCCCGCGAATATCGTCCGCATTTCCATTAAACTGTCCTTTCCATGATCTTACCATTCACTTTAAACTCGCCCAGCGGGAAGTACGCCGCCATCTTGTCTTTGACGTATTGCTGCGCTTGTAATGATGTCATCTTCCAGTTGGTCGGGCACATGGACAGGATTTCGATGAGCGAGAAGCCCTTTTTGTCAATCTGATTCTGAAACCCATTGATGATCGCTTTCTTTGTCTTGATTACGTTGGGCGCGTCATGAATAGAAGTGCGCGTCAGATATGTTACGCCACCCAACGACTGCAATAGCTCGCAGACGCGAATAGGATAACCCATGCCGACGGCGGGATCACGCCCGTCCGGCGAGGTTGTGGTGCGCTGGCCAATCAGTGTGGTTGGAGCCATCTGGCCACCGGTCATGCCATAAATCGCATTATTAACAAAGATGCCGGTCAGATGCTCGCCGCGATTAGCCGCATGGATAATCTCCGCGGTGCCGATGGCGGCCAGATCGCCATCGCCTTGGTACATAACAATCAGCGTATCGGGGCAGGCGCGTTTGAGTCCGGTAGCGACTGCCGGCGTCCGACCATGCGCCGGCTGGCAGATGTCCAAGTCCAGCCAGGTGTACGCCAGAATGGAACAACCTACCGGCGCCATGAAGATACAATTATTCTCCATGCCCAGTTCTTTGATCGCATCAATCACCAACCGATGGACAATGCCGTGCCCGCAACCGGGACAATACGGCGACGGCGTGTTATGCGCAATGGGATTACGTTGAAAAACGGCCTTCATTTTGTAGCCTAAACCTTTCTTTTTTTGTAACCGTTTATAAGGCATGAGCTGCTCAAGAACTCACGAATAGCTAACCCACGTGTTATGGCACACGTTACGACGTTTACCTGTGCTCAAAGTTACTCACCAATTCGTTTAGAGAAGCTTTTTCTTGAAGTAAATGATGAGCTATCCTGAGTCGCCACCCAAAAACTTTGTAATTGTTTAATCAGATCCGCTTCATCAGGGATGCCTCCGCCGGGCCGGCCGTGGAAGTGAACTTTGGCGTTACTCAACACCGCCAATTGCACATCTTCGATCATCTGTCCGAGGCTCATCTCCACAACAAAAAAATGTTTGGTTCGCACGGCGCGTTTGGCGAGCGTTGCGGTCGGGAACGGCCAGACAGTGATGGGACGGATCAATCCGACTTTGAGACCGTCCTGGCGAACTTTATGAATCACCGAACGACAGATGCGGGCGACTGATCCGTAAGCGACGAACAGCACGTCGGCATCATCCACCAAGTACTCTTCAACCATTGTCTCTTTGGCGGCGATCAGATCGAACTTGGCCTTCAATTCCCAGTTCCGTTTCTCAAGAATGCCTTCATTCAGCGCGAGCGAGTTAATTATGTGCGGCTGGCGGCCATGGCGCGGGCCGCCAATCGTCCACGAAGATTTATCGAAGATTTTTTCCGACGGCTCCGGGAACACGACCGGTTCCATCATCTGTCCGATGATCGCATCGGCCATCAGCATCACCGGATTGCGATATTCGTCGGCGATGTCAAAAGCCTTCATGGTCAATTCGACGGCTTCCTGTAACGAAGCGGGCGTGTAAACGAGAGTGCGATAATCGCCATGTCCGCCGCCGCGCGTGGCCTGGAAGTAATCGGACTGCGCCGGAGCGATGTTGCCCAGCCCCGGCCCGCCACGAACTATGTTGACGATCACTGCGGGCAACTGCGCGCCGACCAGATAAGAGATGCCTTCTTGTTTTAACGAGATGCCAGGACTGGATGAGGACGTCATCGTCCGCGCTCCGACACATGCAGCGCCGTACACCATATTGATCGCCGCCAATTCCGATTCGGCCTGAATGAACGTGCCGCCGCGCTTGGGCAGATGCTCGGACAAGTACTCCGGAATTTCATTCTGAGGCGTGATCGGATACCCGAAGTAGTATTTCAAGCCAGCGCGAATCGACGCTTCGGCAATCGCCTCGTTACCTTTCATCAAAACCTTTTCACCCATGCGTGGCCTAAACCTTTCTTTTCGGTGGTGATTCAGGATAGCTCATCATGTTTCCGATTTACATCGCAACAATGCCACGGTTACGGCCGATCTCGATCACCGCGTCGCGTAGTTGCTCATACACCGGCCGCGGATTGGGAATGGCTTCAATGCGCAAAATCGGATCGGTTTTATCACTGGTGTAAATAATGATGGCGCCGATGTTGACCAGCCGATCAAATAGCGACTGCATTAGTTTCACGTCTTTGACGCGGCCGAGATCTAATGAATCCACGCGCTTGAAGATTACGCCCTGTTCGCGCTCGATCAGCCGATGAGTGATAGTGTAACGCATAGTCTTGAGGCTGATAATGATATATGACACCATCAGCGCGGTAGCCAAGAAGAGCGCTCCACCGACGATTAAAGCCGCGTAACCCAGATTATCCCGCTGATTGAGCGCGCCGTAGATTGCGAAGGCCAGACTCAAGATCAACAGCAACCCCGCGAAGAGAAATGTTCTGACGCCCAGCCAGAGCGAGACAGATCCGGCAAAGATCGGCGCAGCAGGCTCGATCACAGACTGCGCATCCAATCGTAATGGAAATAAAGGAACACAACTGTCCGGCGCGGATTTGTCGTCGCTCATGTCAATAACTATACCGCGTGCGGTTGAAAAGCCAGCGTTTTCTATTAAAATACATGTTATGAAAACAAAACAATCCCTGTCGCGTCAAAAGAGAGCAGGCGTTCGACGTCCATCGGTATTGCTTCAGCCGGGGCAACTGCAGCCGGACGCCAATTCGCCCTTCTGTTCCATTCCTGATGCATTGCAGCAATTGCGCGCCGGCCAGTTTATCGTTTTAGTAGACGACGAGGATCGGGAAAATGAAGGCGATCTAGTCATCGCGGCTCAGCATATAACGCCCGCAGCTATCAACTTCATGCGCAAGCGCGCCGGCGGACTAATCTGTCTGGCTCTAACCGAAAAGCGTTGCGATGAACTGCAATTACCGTTGCAGACCAATTGCAATACCGCGCGTTTCGGAACTGCGTTCACGGTTTCCATCGAGGCGTGCGCTGGCGTAACGACCGGGATCAGCGCGGCGGATCGTGCGCATACGATTTTAACTGCGATTAATCCCAAATGCCGAGCCGAGCATCTGGCGCGCCCAGGCCACATGTTCCCTCTGCGCGCTCGCGACGGCGGCGTGCTGGTGCGCGCCGGCCAGACCGAAGGCAGCGTGGATATCTGCCGCCTCGCCGACATTATACCCGCGGCGGTCATCTGCGAGATCATGAACGATGATGGCAGCATGGCGCGACTGAGCCAACTGGAGCTTTTTGCCGCCGAACACAAACTGAAGATCGTCTCGATCCGCGACCTCATCGAGTACCGCCACGCGACGGAGAAATTAATTCGGCGCGTGGCTCAGGTGGCGCTGCCAACGCGCTTCGGCGACTTCACGTTGTACGCCTACCAGTCCGCAATCAGCAAAGAAGAAGAACCGCATTTGGCCATGACTCTGGGCGATATTCGGCCCGGTGTGACGCAGTTCGAGCCGATCCTCGCGCGAGTGCACAGCGAATGTCTCACCGGCGATGCGCTGGGCAGTCTGCGTTGCGACTGCGGTCAGCAACTGGCTGCCGCGCAGGCCGCTGTAGCCAAAGCGGGCAAAGGTGTGATCCTATACATGCGTCAGGAAGGTCGTGGCATCGGCCTAGTGAACAAGTTACGTGCGTATGAGCTTCAGGAAAAGGGCCACGATACGGTTCAAGCCAATCAACAACTTGGCTTCCGTCCCGATCTGCGCTGTTACGGATTGGGCGCGCAAATTTTAGCGGATCTGGGAGTCGTTAAAATTCGCCTGCTGACTAATAATCCGCGCAAAATTGTAGGTTTGAGCGGCTATGGTCTGGAAATAGTTGAGCGCGTACCGATCGAGATACTCGCGAGTCGCCATAACGCGCGCTATTTGCGAACCAAGAAACAGAAACTTGGGCATATATTAGAAGATGCCTAATCCATTTTCTTCTCGTCAGTTGTCCCCCCGTCTCCCCGTCTCCGTGTCTCTCCGTCAACAACGCCGGTTTGGTTGCGGATTAGCCGTGAGTGTGGCAAACGGCTGCTAAAACTCGTCATTCGACGGTTCAGGGATGGGCTTTGGTTTTTCGCCAGGCTTGGGAAGTTTTTTAAGCGTTTCCATGACTGATGGATCGTTTGGATATCGTTCTTTCAATAGTTCAACGACTCTGTTCAAGATATCTTTATCCGTTGCTTCTTTTAATTGTCGGAGCAGAAGATCGCGAACTTTTTCGCCACCGATTCGATCAAGCGCGTTGATGGTTTGATTGCGCACATTGACAGTTGGATTTGCGAGTAATTTTTCGAGAAGCGACAGTGTCTTTTCCAACTGATTGGCGGGTAGATTTTCATCAATGCACTCCAGCGCGTCGTCAGCATTGCCACGCACTTTTTCGTCCTGGTCAGCGAATACTTTTTCGAGAAGCGTCAGCGTCTTTTCCAGATGATCGGCAAGCAGGTTTTTATCAATGGATCCCAAAGCGCTAGCAACATTGCGACGCACTGTTTCGTCTTGGTCGTCAAGCGCTTTTTCAATGATCGTCAACGCTTTTTTTGTCTGATTGACAGACAGTTCTTCACATATACATCTCAAGGCGCCGGCAGCTCTGCAACGCGTGCCTCTGTCTTGGTTGGTGAATGCTTTTTCGAGGAGCGCCAGCGCCTTTTCTTCTTGATCGGCAGGCAGATTCCTACCCACGCAACTCAGCGCGCCAGTAGCATAACAACGCACACTGTCGTCTTTATCGGCGAATGCTTTCTCGAGAAGCGCTAACGCTTTCCCGGCCTGATTGGCAGACAGATATTCACCCATGCGCTCCAGAGCGAAGACAGCTCCGCAACGCACGTTTTGATCTTTATCTGTGATCGCTTTTTCAAGAAACGCCAACGCCTTTTCTTCCTGACCGGCAGGCAAATTCTCGCCTATGCCTTTTAACGCGTCGGCGGCGCTACTACGCACATTGTAGTTTCGATCGGCTAGCGATTTCTCAAAGAAAGCTAGTGCCTTCTTATCGCCCAGCACACAAGCGATCTCTTTACTTACACGAAAGCTTGGTTTGGTGAATGCTTTTTCGAGAAGTGCCAGCGCTTTGGCGCTACCCACATGTCCCAGTGCCCTAACAACTTCACAGCGCACATCATCGTCCGGGTCGGCCAACGCTTTCTCCAGAATCGCCATTGCCTTCTCTCCGCACATATAACTTAATGTATGGACGACGTTCGAACGCACTCTGCGTTCTTGGTCAGTGAACGTCTTCTCCAAAATTGTTAGCGCCTTCTCTACCTGATTGGCGGGTAGAACTTCGCACACTTTCATTAACACATGTGATGCTCTACGGCGCGCTTCGGCATCTTGATTGACGAGCGCTTTCTCGATGATCACTAGCGCCTTCCCTACCTGTTCGTCACCACTCACGCAACCCAAAACCTCGCCAGCTTCACCGCGCACATCTTTATCTGAGAGTGCTTTTTCGAGAAGCACCAGCGCCTTCCCTGCCTGACCAGCAGGTATGTTCCCGCCCACATAATTCACCAACGCAGAGGCGCCGTTTTTACGCGCGTTGGAGCTCTGACCAGACAACGCTTTTTCGATGATGGTCAGCCTCTTTCCTGTCGGATCGTCCACACCCACGCGACTCAACGCTGAGACGAATCCACAACACATCTTGTCGCCCTGTTTCAAGAGCGTTTTTTCGATGATCGCCAGCGCCTTCTCGCCACCCACGCGCGCCAGTATAGAAGCGACTTTACAGCATACGCGGGTACCGCCACCAACGACACCCCATTCGCCCACGGGCACAACGACATCGCCACGACATGTACGGGCGCTCGATTTGGCGAGCATTTTTTCGATGATCGCCAACATCTTCTCTGTTTGACCGACAAGCGGGTTCTTGCTCACGTAATTCAATGACTCAACGGCTTCATTGCGCACGTTGGCGTTTGAGTCGGCCAGCGCATTCTCGATAAGCGCCAGCGTTTTTTCGTCACCCGTGCGCCGCCCCAACGCCTCAGTAGCTTCACTGCGCACGTTAGCGTTCTGGTCGGCGAGCGCATTCTCGAGGAGCATCAACGCCTTTGCGTCGTCAACGTAACCTAGCGCTCTGACGGCTTTGCTGCGCGCATCATGATGCCAGTTGGCGAGCGATTTTTCGATAAGCGCCAACGCCTTTGCGCCGCCTACGCGACCTAGCGACTCGGCGGCTCCATCACGCACATATTCGCGTTGGTCGGTGAGCGTCTTCTCGATAAGCGCCAACACCTTCTCTTTCTGATCGGCAGGCAAGTTTTTGCCCACGCGCCCCAGCGACTTGGCCGCTCCAAAGCGTAGAGAATCGTTTCGATTGGCGAGTGTCTTCTCGATAAGCTCTAGCGTTTTTTCTTTTGCCTGTGTTCCGGCGGACAAGTTTCCACTCACGCGCTCCAGCGTCTTGACGGCTTCTTGGCATACCCTGCTGTTACGGTCAGCCAACGCTTTCTCGATGAGCGCCAATGCTTTCTCGACTTGATCGGCGGGCAGGTTTTCACTCATGGTACTCAACGCTTCGACGGCGATATAGCGCACGTAAAAATTCCGGTCGGCGAGCGCTTTTTCGAGAATCGCCAGCGCTTTTGCGCCACCCATAGACCCCAGCGCCTTGATGACTTCACGGCGCACGAATTCGTTTCGATTAGTGATCGCCTTATCGAGGATCGCTAGTACCTTTTCTCCTATCGGTGTTCCAGCGGACAGACCGCCCATGATTCCCAGCGCAGCGGCGGCGTGTTCGCGCACCTTGTCGTCCCGATCAGTGAGCGCTTTCTCGATGATCGCCAGCGCCTTCTCCGCTGCTGGTGTTCCGATAAACAGACTGCCTACGATCTCCAGCGATTCAGAGGCTTCACAGCGCACGCGAGCGTCCCATGAATCCATGTCAGTCGCCAGTAAATCTATCGCTTTTGCATCAATCGCCAAAACAGCGCCCCAGTTCGCTCTGCGCAAACCAATTATCGCCAGTCGTCTCGTTTCATTGTCAGTATCTTTCGCGGCCTTTATCAGCAACGGCACGACCCGCGCGTCCCGCAGGCACCCCGCCTGCCAAGTCGCTCTGCGACGATCTGTCGAGGTCAGATTATTTTTGATCCACTCCACTTCCTTATCTGGCGCTGCTGAATACAGCACCGCGTACTTCTCGTTCTGCGTCCAGACTACTTTGAGTTTATGCAAGGCGGCCACTGCTTCGATGAGCTTCCGTCCTTCCACCGGCTGGAAGCGCAGTTCCGCCGGAACTTGTAATTCTCGCTGCTGGCCGAGCATGACCACTCTTGCGCCACCTTGTTGAGCCAGCGCCTTGAATACTTCAGAAGCATCCCAAGTTCGCGGCGTGATAATCGGTATCTTTTTATTAGCGTCCGATGATACGGAAGAGTCTGTTGGTTTCTGATCCGGAGATTTTTCCTGCCCATGCGCCAGCGCTGGAATGAAAACTCCCGCAATGGACAACGCGACAACGACGACTAACCGTTCATCGCAAAGGCACATTCGAGGCCAAGCCGCAACCAAAAGCGCGCTACGAAGAAATGAAACCACAGATGAACACAGATAAACACAGATTTTGTTATTAGTCATAGCTTAAACCTCTCTTTCAATCCACAATCTACAATCAACAATCTAAAATCCAAAATTTCCATATATTCTTCTCGCCTCCGCAGGACTTAAAAGGTATTTTAATAGCATGGATTTACATGAGCATATTATAGAAGGTCTGAACTCTCCGCAACGAGAAGCTGTTGAAACTTTGCGGGGCCCGCTATTAATTTTGGCCGGCGCAGGCTCCGGCAAAACTCGCGTCGTTACTCGGCGCATCGCCAACCTGATCGCTCACGGCACGCGTCCCTGGGAGATTCTGGCGATCACCTTCACTAATAAAGCCGCCGCCGAAATGCGCCGCCGCGTGGATGAATTGCTCACTGATAAAAATGGCGTGCCCATACACACCGGTATATGGCTCTCCACTTTTCATAGCTTCTGCGCGCGCCTGCTGCGCCGTGAAGCTGAAGCGCTAAACTATTCGCGCGACTTCACGATCTACGACGAAGACGATACCATCGCTCTGCTTAAAGACATTATTAAACAACTCGGTCTCGCCGAAGATAAACGTTATTCGGCGAAGTCTGCCCGGCAACAAATCTCCAATTTGAAGAACAAGGCGCTGACATCAGCCGATCTGAACGAGACGCACTTTGACGAACGCATTCTGAAACAAATATACCAAGCGTATGAGGAAGCTCTGAAGAAAAACCAAGCGTTTGATTTCGACGACTTGCTGTATCAGGCGATGATGTTATTTTGCCGTCGTCCGGATATTTTGGACCGCTACCAGAACCGTTTCCAGCACGTGCTGGTGGATGAATACCAAGACACCAACAGTTGCCAATATCAGTTGATCAAACTGATGAGCCAGAAACATCGCAACATCTGCGCTACTGGCGATCCCGACCAGTCCATCTACGCCTGGCGTGGCGCCGATGTGCGCAATATCTTGGCATTCGAAAAAGATTTTCCGGAAGCCAAAGTAGTCAAGCTGGAACAGAACTACCGCTCTACGCAGCATATTCTGAGCGCGGCCAGCGCGGTCATCAATCACAACATTGAACGCAAGCAAAAGACGTTGTGGACCGAGAAGCCCGCTGGCGAGTGTCTTGGATTCCTCAACGCGCACGACGAACAATACGAAGCATTGGCCGTTGCGCAGCAGATCGAAAAACACGCGCAGGCTGGCTGTCGCTACAATGACATCGCCATCTTCTATCGCACCAATGCGCAGTCGCGCCCGCTGGAAGAAGCGCTGCGGAATAATATCCCCTACCAGATCGTCGGCGGCATCACTTTCTATGAGCGGCGCGAAGTCAAGGACGCGCTGGGTTATCTGCGTCTGCTGGTCAATCCCCGCGACGATGTCTCTTTTCGGCGCGTGATCAACACGCCAAAACGCGGAGTAGGCGATACCGCGCTCGAAGTAATCCAACAGCGAGCTGCTCAAACCAGTCAGTCGTTGCTCGAAACAATCGCCGGTCCCGAAGGCGCGAAGTTTCTATCAACGTTCAAACCTAAACCGCGGCAAGGATTGGTTCAGTTTCTGCGAGTGATTGAAAACTTGCGCGCGTTGTCGCCGTATCCCGTGGCGCCGATTGTCAACGCGATGTTGAAGGAGAGCGGACTACTAAACGCGCTGCGCGACGCGGATGAATTGGAGCGTCTGGAAAATTTGGATAGTCTGGTCAATGCGGCTGCGGAGTTCGACGAAGATAACGATCCGCAACGTCGCCGTGAACCGGAGGGTCCGCCGCCGGAGCCTGGAGCGTTCGATGGATTGGAGGAACTGTCGCAGCAGCAGGCGTCGCTGGCCGGGTTCCTCGAAAAAACCGCGCTGCTGACACCCACGGATGACTACGCAACCGATGATGACCGCGTTACGCTGATGACGCTGCACATGGCCAAGGGGTTAGAATTTCCCATCGTCTTCATTACTGGTTTGGAAGAAGGGCTGCTGCCGCTCATGCGCGCTGGCATGGGCGAAGATCAGAATAGCGAACGACGCGCGCTGGAAGAAGAGCGACGATTGGTCTATGTGGGCATGACGCGCGCCAAGGAAAAATTGTATGTCTGCCAAGCCAAATTCCGACGCCGATTCGGTAAGTCTGACTACACGATACCATCGCGATTTCTGAGCGAAATTCCGACGGCGCTGCTGGAGACCGACCAGTCGCTCTCCGCTTTTGAGCGGGATGAGCATGCATTATCGAAATACAATAAACCTGCTCTCAAGTCTGCGGAGGACACAGCCTTCGCTAACTTCGAGCGCGAAGTCGCGTCGGTCTTCGGTGACGAACAGCAGGCGCGACCACGCAGCCACGATCTCGCGTTGCGGACTGTTGTGGATCGTTTGTTGGATGACAACGACAACCTGAGCGATGAGCCGCCACCGTTGGAAGTAGGTGATCGGGTACAACACGCGCAGTTCGGCATCGGCACAGTGGAAGCGATCAGCGGATCGGGATTGGCGATGAAAGCCAAAGTTTATTTTCGCAATCACGGCCCGAAACAGTTGCTCATTAGTTTGGCCAGGTTGCAAAAATTGTGACCGTTCACCGCATTCGATCTATTTCTTAACCGTCACCTTCGCCATCGTAACGCTCTCGACCGCTATGTCCGGATCACTGGTATCCTGCCAATGCAAAATTACATGGAATGCCTTATATTCTTCGGTGCGTTCCTTGCCGGTGCCGACGGTCCCGCTCGATTTCTCCATCAACTTCTTTTCTTCCCAGTGGTACAGCAACACTGGTTGCGTATATGAAATTGGCGTATTGTTGCTTTCGATTAGCAAGTCTTTGTTTTTTTGATCTTTAAGCTCATTCAAGTTTTTCAGCGCACGCTCGATTTCCGATATCTTCGTGCGCGCATTTTTGATTTCGACCTCGCCGGACAAGATCACCACCAGCGGCACGTCGGGGCGGGTCTCCGTTGGCAGCGTTCGCGGGTCCGGCGCGTTGGCCAGCGTCGCATAGACGCTTTTTAATCCAAACAGACTTTCCGACTTGCTTAGCATAGCGCTGCGCGATGCGTCAGAAAGCGTATCGGCGCTACTGGTAATTGGGAACGGAATGCGCGAGATATAAAGATTGGTGAGGAATACTTTATTGTCCTCTCCAAAGAATTGCTTGCCATCTGCATTCTTAAGATCCGCCAGCGTTGTCAGGACATGGAGAAGTTTGCCTCGATCACGAGTTACTCGTGACAGACGATCCAGAAGCTGTTTGCGTATCGGGATCATTTCCGTCAGTTTCTGCTCATTATTTTCATACTTGTTCACGTCGGTAAACGCTTGGTTTAGCTCTGTATGTTTGTCGGCATAGATGTTCTTCACCGCCTGAGCTTGGACATAAGACAAGCCCAGCGTCGCGACCACAATGGCCGCCGCGGCCACAGCCCAAGCTTTCAATTTGACGCCTTCCATTTCCGCCTGCTTCTTCGCCGGGATCAGGTTTAGCGTCAGCTCGCTCAGTCCCAAACCTTGCAACCCCAGCCCGATCGACACGGCCATAGTGGGGAATTCACGACTCCACACTTCGGCGTTGCAGCTTTGGTCAAGTTTGACACGCTGCAGACCTTCCACAATCGCGAATGGCGCTTCGCGGACCTGCGCCTGAAGATACTCGGCCATCTTTGGCAGTCGGAAAGTGTGCCCCAGCAGATAACACTGATAAATGCGCTGACCGCGCGACTTTGATTTGTAGAATCCAACAGTGCGTTGCACTTCGGCGCCTAGTTGCCGCAAAGTGGGTTCGATCACCGTCAGAATTTTTTCCATCTGCGGTGACTGAGTGATATTCTTCTTCAGCTCTTCCGCCTTGGAGTACGACACTTTGAATTTATTCTCCAGTACGCGAGTGATTTCGCGACCGGCGATCTGAATAGAGCGGAAATAAATTTGCCGTTTGTTCATCACTACGAAATCAGTGCCTTTGGCGCCGGCATCCAGGATCAGCGTGGTATTCCGCGGAGCAAACTCGTAGTGAACATAGTTAAACAGAGCCAGCGGCGAAGCGGTGATGCCAATCACATTCAACTTGAACTGGTCAGTAAGTGTCAGGATATCCTGAATGTCATTTTTACGCACGGCGATGAGCGCCACACCGATGCCGGACGGGTCATCGAATCGTTCGTAGCCCCACTCTACTTGATCCAAGGGGAATGGAATTTGTTGCTTGGCCTCATACCACACCAAGTCGCGCAGTTTGTCCTCGGAGCCGGGCGGCAACTGACACTCGCGATGCAAGCAGATATTGCCCGTGACGGCAATAAGCACCGGGTCGTTGCCAAACTTGTGATTATTAGACAACTCGCGCAACGCCGTCTGTAATCGTACCGACCGATCTTTGTCATCATCGCCAACGGGAATGTCAATAATGTCAAAATCAATGATTTTGCACACATTGCCGACTTTCGCCATCTTCACTACTTTGAGGGCAGAGTCACCGATATCCAAGCCCCACACTATGTTTGCCGCCATGAGTATCTCCGGTAAAAAAAACAAACTCCATCCACTTGCGCTTTTCTGTATATGCCGCGAAGATGAGCCTTGTTAATGGTTAAATTACAACAGTTCTCACCGGTAGCGTCAAGACTAAAATTCGGCGGATCTGATAATGTCCACGCTTGCCACTTGCTTCCGTCGTTAAACTCGGTAACGATGTTTAATAAGTAACCGTTCAGTCCTTATCTTTTAATCCGACGGTTTATAGCCATTCAGGTA
>JAZDLP010000375.1:0-17276 GCA_043801885.1 Planctomycetota bacterium
GCTTGCGTATTCGAACCATGCTGATTCATTGAATTATTTTCTCAGCAACTAAGTTTTCTGGATATTCCATTATCTCCACTATCCCCATTATCTCCTTATCCCCTTTCTTACACATCTGACGTATAGGCTGAACGGTTACAAGTCCAAGTCTTCACCGACTTCTCATTGAGGGCGAAAGCTACTTCACGATCTATTTGTCAAATGCAGCGTCGAACTGAGCGCCCGACGCTTCAAAATCCATCCGTTTGGTAAAAGCGCAGGCTTCGCGAGCGCCATGCCGTCGGTCCATGCCGCAATCCTCCCACTCGACCGAAAGGGGACCGGCGTATCCAATCTGGTTCAAGGCGCGAATGATCTCCTCGAAATTGATACCGCCTCGGCCTAGGCTGCGGAAGTCCCAGCCGCGGCGCGGATCGCCAAAATTCAAGTGCGAAGCAAGGATGCCGCTCTCACCGTCCAGCATAGTGATGGCGTCCTTCATGTGCGTATGGTAGATGCGGTCGCTAAACCGCCGCAAAAAGCGGACCGGGTTAACCATCTGCCAGTGCAGGTGAGACGGGTCGAAGTTGAACCCGAAAGTCTTGCGACGTTTGACCGCAGTTAAAGCTCGTTCCGCTGTATGGATATCGAAGGCGATCTCGGTGGGGTGTACTTCCAGAGCGAAACGTACGCCGCAGTCGTCGAAGATATCCAGGATGGGATTCCACATCCGAGCGAAATAGGCGAACCCCTCATCCACGAATCCAGGGGAAGTCGGCGGAAAGGCGTACATCGCGTGCCAGATGCTCGATCCGGTGAATCCGTTCACCACCTTGACGCCGAGATTACGAGCTGTGCGAGCGGCGTTCTTCATGGTGTTGACTGCCCAAGCGCGCTGAGCTTCCGGCTTGTTGCGCAGTTTCTTTGGCGCGAAAGCGTTGCTGCGACCGTCATTATTGAGATCGCACACCAACTGGCCGGCCAGGTGGTGGCTGATGGCCCAGCATTTCAGGCCGTGTCGGTCGAGTTTAGCGAGCTGGTCCTCGCAGTAGGACGTGCTCTTTGCCCCCTGCTCAACGTCCATGTGATCGCCCCAGCAAGCCAGTTCCAAGCCGTCATAGCCCAAATCCGCAGCCATAGCGGCGAGATCCGTGAGTTTCTGGTCTGCCCATTGGCCAGTGAATAGAGTGATTTTGCGCGCCATTTCAATCCTCCTGCTATGATTTGGCGCGACCATGAGACCGCAACCAAAAGACGTTGTTGACGGAGAGATACGGGAACTATCGCCACTCCGTGGCTTAATGCGTCACGCAGAAATAAAGTATACTCTGCGCGGGCAAAAAACCAGCTTTTTTCCGAGTCTATAGCATCAGTACAGCATTTTTCTTGAGTTACTGAGTTACGATTATTGATATCCGAGCCGCGACCGTTAGGGAGCGGTCAGTAGCGACGCCATTTCTGCAGGAGATCTCTTGTCTGCGCTACACGAGCCAAGTTTTTAAAACATGAGCAGGCAAGAGAATGTTCTTGCCTGCTCACACTACACAATCGCTATTACTCTCACTCGCCGCGATTATTTCTCTTTTTGCTTTTCCTGCAATTTTGATTATTGAGTCCAGTTTAGTTAATGTCAATGTCAATGTCTTGTCCACTGGCGGCAGGCGGGACGCCTGCGGTACAAACGAAAGACGCTTCCATTGTCTGTCGCTTTAGCCGCACTGGACTCAATATATGAGTATAGGAATTTTAAAACTTGTCGCCCAATGTAAAATTTGCCGTCAAAACTGATCTTTTTTCCTTCAATCAACAATCAACAATCTAAAATTCTAATTTTTAGTTTCATATCTTCCGCGTCTCTTACTTCGGAGGGTTTTGCAAGAGGCTCGATAATCAATGATTTACTAAAAACAAAATACGAAACGCAAAAGCAGTTAGATGAAGAGGCACAGCATGATATAAGGAAATATGTTGAAGGTGTCGTGATTTATGAATAATTTCATCTACTGCAACCCCACTCGCATTATTTTCGGTCGAGGCGCTATCGCGGAACTGAAGAATTTAGTCCCGCCGTGCAAGAAGATTATGCTCATCTACGGCGGCGGCTCGATCAAACGTAACGGCGTCTATCAGCAAGTACGCGCGGCTCTGAAAGATTGGCCGATCTGCGAATGCGGCGGGATCGAACCGAATCCGAAGTACGAACAGCTTATGCAATTTGCGGCCGCGGCGAAGGAACAGGGCATCGAGTATCTCCTAGCCATTGGCGGTGGTTCGGTGATTGACGGCACGAAGTTCATTGCGGCCGCGCTGCGTTTCGAAGGTTCCGATCCGTGGGATATGATAGCTCATCAGTCGCCGGTCAAAACAGCGATGCCGTTCGGTTGCGTACTGACGATTCCGGCGAGTGGTTCGGAGATGAATCATATTGCGGTGATCTCACGCACGAACACACGTCAGAAAATCGCTTTCCGCAGCGAATGCCTGTACCCGCAGTTCTCAATCCTCGACCCAGCCGTGACGCTGTCGCTGCCGAAAAAACAAGTGCGCAATGGCGTGGTGGATGCGTTCGTTCACGTATTGGAACAGTATCTAACCTATCCCGTCAACTCGCCGCTGCAGGATCGGCAGGCGGAAGCGATCTGTTTGACGCTGCTTGAAGAAGGCCCAAAGACGCTGAAGAATCTCGACGACTACGACGCGCGCGCTAATTTTATGTGGTGCGCGACGCAGGCGCTGAACGGACTGATCGGCTGCGGTGTGCCGACCGATTTTGCCTGCCATCAAATCGGACATGAGTTAAATGTGTTGTATGGTCTTGTGCATGCCGAATCGCTGGCGGCAATACTGCCCGGCCTGTTGCGGCATTCGCCGCGCAAAGCGGCCAAGCTGGCTCAGTTTGCGCGCCGCGTGTGTAATATCTCCGGAAACGATCAAGACGCGTTAATCGAAGCGGGAATTCAGAAGATCGAAGAGTTTTTCCATGCGCTGGGCATGCCGACAGGTCTGCTCGGATTCCAACTTCACGCCGTCGAAGTCGCTCCAAAAGTACGAGAGGCTTTGAGCCGTCGCAACGCGCGGCTGGGTGAGCACAAGAATCTGACGCCAGAGAAAGTCGCCGAGATTCTGGAACGTTGTAGTACGTAAATCGGTTATTGTTAGCTGATCCGCGACCGTTAGAGATCGGTTCGCACGAATCATTTCGAGTGGGTGCATGTCGCTTTTCCCTTTTCCTTTTCCTTTTCCTTCATATACTACGTACGGTTGGAATGATTGTGTTACACTATGCCGTGAATGGTTACAGATTATTTATAAATGATGAATGACAATATGTCGGTGTCCGGCAGAACCACGGTTCAATCTGCGGAAAGCGTTTTGAAACCGCTCGAAGAAGTCGCTCACAAAGCCGGCGCGGCGGTTGGCGTCGAACGTCCAAATCTGCCTTGTCCGATTCCACGCCCGTTCCTCAAACACATCGCCGATTCGGCGGACGTCAAAAAAATCCCGATGGCGTATCTGCCGGAACTGGCCGCGGAGATCCGTCAGAAGATTGATCAGACCGTGCAGCAGACCGGCGGCCATCTGGCTTCCAATCTCGGCGTTACCGAGCTGACTATCGCGCTGCATCGCGTCTTCGATTTTCCTCATGATCGGTTGATTTTTGACGTCGGGCATCAAATCTATCCTCACAAATTGCTCAGCGGTCGCTACCATCAGTTTGAAACGCTACGCCAGAAAAACGGCATCTCCGGCTATCCCAACCCGCACGAAAGCGAATACGATATATTTACGACAGGCCATGCCGGCTGCGCGGTCAGCTCCGCGCTGGGCATCTCTGTCGGCGACCGGCTGATGGGTCGGTCCCGTCGCTGCGTGGCCGTGGTCGGCGACGGCGCGCTAACTTCCGGTCTGGTCTTCGAGGCCTTAAATCACACCGGCGAACTAAAGGAAGATCTGCTGGTCATCTTGAATGACAACGGTATCTCCATCAGCCCCACCACTGGCGCGCTCTCGGCGACCTGCTCGAATATTCGCGCCAACCATCTATTTCAGCACGCCACGACCAAGGGCAAGGCATTGTTGGAAAAAATTCCTTATGTCGGCAACAAGGTTGAAAAATTAGCCGAACATGCTCTTGAAGCCGTCAATCGCGCGACGCAGACTACGCCTGGCGCCATCTTCATGGATCTTGGATTTCATTATTACGGTCCGGTGGACGGCCACGACATCGAGATGCTGGCGCGTTGGCTGACCGAAATGAAGACAATTAAAGGCCCAAAATTATTACACGTGGTAACTCGCAAAGGTTACGGGTTGCCTTGGGCGGCCAAGGACCCCATCGCCTGGCACGGCGCTCGGCCTTATGAAGTCGAAGGCACGGAAGCGCGCGTCAAGGAGGGCGCGCCCACTTCGCCGCCGTACACCAAGATCATCAGCGACGCGATTGTTAATTTGGCCAGAACTAACGAGAAGATCGTCGCCATCACCGCCGCCATGCCGGACGGCACGGGGCTGGCGAGTTTCCAGAAGGCATTTCCAAAGCGTTACTTCGACGTGGGCATTTGTGAACAGCATGCAATCTCATTTGCCGCGGCGCTGGCCCGTAGCGGTCTGCATCCGATTGCCTGCATCTATTCCAGCTTTATGCAGCGTTCGGTGGATCAAGTCATGCACGAGATTTCACTACAAGATGGCCTGCCGGTCGTGTTGTGTCTGGATCGCGCCGGCTTGGTCGGCGATGACGGTCCGACGCATCATGGTATTTTTGATATTGCTTACATGCGTTCATTTCCATTCATGACGTTGATTTCGCCCAAAGATCAGCCGGAGGCCGAAGCAATGGTGCAGTGGGCGGTGGCCAGCGGGCTGCCGGTCGCTATCCGCTACGCACGCGAAAATGTGCCGAGTCGGCCGCTTGCCGAGACGCTCAACCCGATCCAGTTGGGCAAAGGCGAAATCGTGCGACACGGTGAGAAAGTTGCCGTGCTGGGTTACGGCTCGGAAGTGGCTCAGGCGATGGTAGCGGCGACGATGATCGAGAAGCAAAACGGCTTGAAGATCACGGTAGCCAATGCGCGATTCTGCAAACCATTCGACGGCCAGCTTTTGGCCGAACTAATCGCCACTCATGATCGCGTCATCACCGCTGAAGATCATCAATTGATGGGCGGGTTCGGCTGCGCGGCGTTGGAGACGGCCAACGATCTGGGCATTGACGCGCGCAAGATCAGCCGTCTCGGCATCCCCGACCGTTATATCCAGCACGGCCCGCGCGCCTGGCAATTGGCGCAGTGCGGTCTGGACGCTGAAGGGATCGTTCGCGCGGCGCTGGCCGAATAAATTCGCGCTTAAATGATAAATGTATAATAGGTAGATCGAAAACATGAGTTCTAAAATTGCTTTTCAACGTTGCATCAATCCGGACTGCGCCGCGACCTTTGATATCGGTGAGACTCTCGCCGCCTGTCCGCAGTGCGACTCACTACTGGACGTCGCCTACGATTGGTCTCGCGCGTCGGTTCCAAAAAAACTGACGGAATTTGAGAAGAAGTGGGCGACGCGCCGCAACTCGTTGCATTTCTCCGGCGTATGGCGCTTCAAAGAACTGCTCAACTTCGCGCCCGATAAGCAGGTCTTGACCATTGGCGAAGGTCAGACGATGTTGCGGAGCGAGCCGGAAATAGCGCGCTATACTGGGCTGAAAAACGTTCATCTTCAATACGAAGGACTAAATCCGACCGGCTCATTTAAAGACAATGGCATGACCGCTGGAATTACTCATGCTCGCATGGTCGGCGCGCGAAAAGTGGCGTGCGCCAGCACCGGCAACACTTCGTCCAGCATGGCGGCGTTCGCGGCAGCCTCGGCGGCGCTGGACGGCGGCAAAAAACTCGAAGCGCTGGTCTTCGTCGGTTCCGGACGCATCGCCATGGGCAAATTGTCCCAGAGTCTCGACTACGGCGCTCGCACGATCCAAATTGTCGGACATTTTGACGACGCCATGGCGCGCGTAAAAGAAGTCAGTAAATCGCTGGGTATCTATCTGCTAAATTCGATCAATCCTTTCCGACTGGAAGGCCAGAAGGCGATTATGTACCGCGTATTGGAGGCGCTGAAATGGCAGGTACCGGATTGGATTGTAGTTCCAGGCGGCAATCTGGGAAATAGTTCCGCCTTTGGCAAAGCCTTCCATGAACTCAAGGAACTTGGGCTGATTAAATCGCTGCCACGACTAGCGGTGATCAATGCCGTCGGCGCCAATACGCTGCATCGCTTGGTCAATGAGCGTCAGTTGCGCTGGAATAACGGTCGGTATGATCGCGCCGTCGTAGATGCCTTCTATAAAGAGATGACTGCCGAACATCGCGAAGCTAATACCGTGGCCAGCGCGATCGAGATCAATCGGCCAGTCAACCTGACAAAATGTTTGCGCACGATCGATTGGCTGAATGGCGTAGTGGCGCAGGTGGACGACCAGGAGATTCTGGACGCCAAAGCGATCATCGGACGCGGCGGCATCGGTTGCGAACCCGCCAGCGCGGCCAGCGTGGCCGGCGTCAAGAAGTTGGTCGCCGCCGGAACTATCGGCAAAAGTGATCGCGTAGTCTGCATCATTACCGGTCATCAATTGAAGGCGGCGAACACCACCGTTGACTATCACCGTCTGCGCGGGGAAGAGCTAGCGCGCGAATTTCGAGACTTCGGCGTGAAGCGCAATCCTTTCGCGAACAGACCGATTCAGGTCAAAAATAATTTGGATGATATTTTGCGGTTGATGAGCGAGAAGGAAGATCACTATGCCAATTAATATCTGCATTGCCGGAGTTGCGGGACGCATGGGCCTGAGACTGCTCGCGCTCAGTCAGGAAGACTCCGAGCTGAAACTGGTGTGCGCGTTAGAACAATCCGGTCATCCTTGGATCGGGAAAGATGTGGGCGTAGTCGGCGGTCTGGGCAAAGAGCTGGGGACGTTGGTAGAACATGATCTGCGTCCCGACTGCGGTATTGAAGTCATTATTGATTTCACTTCTCACGCCGCTTCGGCTCATCACGTCGAAACCGCCGCCGAACTGGGCATACCTATCGTTATCGGCACCACCGGTCTGGCCGATGAAGAGAAGCAGCGAGTAGCCAAAGCCGCCAAGCTGGTGCCTGTCATTCATGCGCCGAATTTCTCAGTTGGCGTCAACGTGCTCTTCAAGGTCGCCGAAATGATTTCACGCACACTGGGCGATGGCTATGATGTGGAGATTGTCGAATCGCACCACAATCAGAAAATGGATGCGCCCAGCGGCACCGCGTTGGGCCTGGCCGAAGCCATTGCCAAGGGGTTGGACCGCAATCTAAAAGATGTCGCTATCTATGGTCGGCACGGATTGACTGGCAAACGCAAACCAAAGGAGATCGGAATCCACGCGATTCGCATGGGCGATGTGATCGGTGAGCATACCGCTTATTTCGCCATTGGCGGCGAACGCATCGAGCTGACTCACCGAGCTTCCAGTCGCGATACATTCGCGCGCGGAGCGCTGCGCACGGCCAAGTGGCTGGTGCGCAATGCCAAATGTCCCGGCCTGTATACCATGGCGCAGACGCTGGGTCTGGAGTAATCGTTCACCGAATGACGAACCATGACATTCTGCTGGCTGTTGGCGAGCGCGGGATGCAATTACACGCGCCCGACGGCGTGGAACTATTGCCGATCTCGGCGCCGCTTGATCCGGCTCCGTTACTCAGCGTTACGGAACAGCAGCGTTTGATAGAGAATGCGCTAGTGTCGCCGCAATGTTTCCCGGCGTTGAAAGAACTGGCGCAAGCGCATCGGCGAGTAGCGTTAATTGTGGGCGATCTAGCGTTACCCGCGCCTTACGATTTAGCGCTGCCGACAGTGATTCGCGCGCTGGTCGAAGCCGGGATTCGTCCGGCGCGAATTACGATTTTGACCTGTCCTGGCGACAGCGGCCCGGCATTCGGTCGTTGCGCCATTCAGCGTTACGGCGAAGAAACGCTCGGTGATTACGAATTCAAAAACTGGCGCCCCGAGTCCGACGGCGAAGCGGACGCGGTCTACACGGCAGCGGATTGGCGTATCGGCATTGTGCCGATGCTGGCCGGCTCGTCTGTATTAACGCGACTGCCCGCGGAAATCGGACTCGATTTGACGATTAGTCTGGAACTGGGTCGCAAGCTGCAAATTGATCTCGTCGCCGCACGCTGTCGTGCGCCAGATACAAGTTTTGCCGAGCGTCTTACTATTACGGAACCCGGCACTGGCGGCGCCGCTGTATCGCTTTGCAGCGGCGGTGGCTCGCCTTGGGAGACGACACTCGAAGCGGCGTTGCTCAGTCTGCATTACGAACCAGCAGCCATGACGATGGCGCTGGCGTTCAGCGGTAGCGATGGCATCGGGTCGGCGCGGTTTACACAAGAGCTTTGGACGCTACTGCAACAGGCGGATGAAATCCTGGAAAGCGGTGAGAGTTTGACCGAACCCGGCGACGCGCGTTTTTTCGATCCGGCGACGACGCTGGCCGCCGCGCTGAGCCGTTGCGCGCGAGTAATTTTGTATTCGCCCGGTTTGTCGAATCACCTCGAAGGCGACGAATTAGTCGAGAATCTGGCCTGTCGGCCGTGCGTAGCCGAGCGGATGTTCGTCTGCGGCGACGAACGAGATTTCTGGGAACTACTGGCCCGTCAGCATGGCTCGCAATATAAATTGCGAGTGAACCCGCTGGGCTGGCGCGCGTTTGCTCAAAGTATACTGCGCACTGATTAAAAGGTTATGATTTTTTCACTGGTTCAAATCAGTGAGGCATTGTATTCTTCTTATAAGCATAGTGAATATTGATACCAGGAGAAAAGAAGATTGTGAGCACTACCACAAAAAAGACACGTCATCTTAAGACTTCCAGCCAACGTAACAGCACTGGAGTTCGCGATCCGAAACTCTGCAAACTGCTTGAGAAAAAATTGCATCGGCTTTCAGAACAAAAGATGCAAATTGTGGTCAAAGATGGTTTTGTCACGCTGAAGGGCTACGTGCGGACATTCCGGCAAAAAGAACGAATACATCGCATCGTCATGGGACTGCATGGCGTCCGAGCGCTTAAAGATTTACTGTACGTGCAACCGGTGGAAACTATCGCTGATCGCCAGATCGCTCTGCACATCCGGCACGCGCTGGACGCGCACTCTGAACTACCGCTGGGAACGGCGACGATGCATGTCCGCAACGGCCAGGTGCGCCTGAACGGGCACGTGCGCACGGCGGAGGAGCGGTTCGTAGCCGCACAAGTGGCTGCTCACTGCCGCGGCGTAATTGAAGTGGACAATCAGTTGACTGTTGATCCACTGGAGGAGATTAGCGACGAAGCCACTGTGCAGGCGGTACACAGAGCGCTGGCCTATTGCGAAGATTTCGAGACTGACGGCGTGACCGTGTCGTGCGCGGACGGAAACATTTGCTTGCGCGGCGAAGTGCCTTCCTTGATGGACCGCAATCTGGCCGAGGAGATCGCTCGCCTGCAAATCGGAGTTTGCTCGGTCGAAAACCACCTCCACGTCACAGGAGAAAGCGCTTCGGCAACCAACAGCGCACATAAGGAATAATAAAGAATACAAAAGATATATATTCATGAAATATATTGAGAATAACGAAAAGATATTTTTGAAAACAATAATACCAAATAGCAAAGTAACTCAAAAATATTTAGGAGGCAAGAAATGAAAAAACTGGAATATTTAGATAAATACGAAATAGAATTGGCAAAATCACTTGAGAATGAAAAATGGATTTCTGATTTCACTAAAAAAGAAAAAAACAATACCAAGAATATGCCCGCTATAATCTGCGTAAACGAAAACGGATCAATATCCGAATGAGTGAACGAGATTTAAAGAAAATTCAGGCTAAAGCAATTGAAGAAGGTATCTCGTATCAATCCCTCATATCAATGTTGATTCACAAATATAATGAGGGGAAATTATCGTTTAATCGCTAATCAGTCTAAAAAATAGAAAACAGTGGCGCGGACTGTGAATTAAATAGATTGACTATCTCCGCCATTTTTGGCAAGGATAGTATAATTTTAGGAGAATCGCAATGTCGGTGATTAAGCAACTATCCATCTTTTTGGAAAACAAGCCCGGAGTGCTCGCGCGTCTGTGTCGTGACTTCGCCAAACAGAAAATCAACATCGAAGGCCTAAGCGTATCGGATACGGTGGATCATGCCGTCGTGCGTTTGATTACTAACGATCCCGCCAAAGCGATCACGGTTCTTGAAGGCGCTGGAGTGCTGGTTGTTGAAACCGACGTGCTGGCGCTCAATCTGGCCGATAAGCCGGGCGAATTAGCCTTGATCGCGGATCGCTTCGCTAAAGCCAAAGTCAATATCGAGTATGCCTACGGCACCACCACTGTCGGCACCGCGCAGGGACGGCTGATTCTACGTGTCAGCGATATCAAGAAAGCGCGCAAAGTTTTGAACGAAAAATGACGCGAACTTCATGAAAATCACGCTTCTGGCCGTCGGACGAGTGCGCCATGCAGCGTGGCGCGAACTCTGCGCCGACTATCTTTTGCGGCTGCGGCGTTATGGCCCGGCGGAAGTGCAGGAAGTCAAAGCTGCCGAAGTCGCCACGCCCGTCCAAGCCGGTGCTGAAGAAAGCCGACGCCTGCTAGCGGCTCTGGACCCGCGCGACAAAGTCATCGTGTTGGACGAACGCGGCGCGCAAATCACCTCGCCAGACTTGGCAACCTGCCTTCAGGAGGCCGAACTGCGCTCAGTCAAGCGCCTGATATTTGTGCTTGGCGGAGCGTTTGGCGTAAATGACGCGGTGCGTAACCGAGGTCGTCTCCTAGCGCTCTCAAAATTAACTCTGCCGCATGAATTGTGCCGTGTGCTGGCGCTGGAACAACTCTATCGCGCGCGGACAATTCAGCGCGGCGAACCTTATCATCACGCCTAAACTGTTACGAATCTTATAAGTTTCTCTGTGGTAAAAATAAACTAAACGGTTACAATGGTCGAGTAATTAGTATTAGTGATGCTGTGGTTTAAAGTGGCGTCGAGCCGGAATTGGAGGAACAGGTGATGGGGTTAGCTCGAAGTGGACGATTCTTCGTCAGACATAAATTTTTAACATATTTTTTGATGGCCGGCATAGCGTTGGCATTATTCAACGTCCCCGACATGTTTCAGGGCGCGCGAGCCGCTGACGCTGGACCCGCGGCTGCCGCGAGCGAGAAAGCGGGGGCGGAAAAGTCGGAGCATAAGTTTCAGTACTTCAAGTTCCTGGACAAAACTCCCAACGTGCTGACCGGCAAGCCTCAATTCTCCGACGCGGAACGCATAGCCTTGTTCGCGACACTGGGCATTGCTATCGCCGGCTTGTTGTATGCTTTGATGTTGATGGGCCAGATCAAAAAAGCGGACAACGGCACCAAGAAGATGCAGGAAATCGCCGACGCTATCCGCGAAGGCGCCAATGCGTACCTTAAACGCCAGCTCGCCACCGTGGCTGTCATGATCGCGGTTCTGGTCGTAGTGTTGTTCGTCACGAAAGCAATAAGTTCGGACTTAGGCTTCTCGGACCCGTTCGCTTGGGGGCGCGCGGGAGCATTCCTGATCGGCGCAATCTTCTCGGCGACGGTTGGTTTCGTCGGCATGCGATTGGCCACCACAGGCAACTTGAAAGTCGCCGCCGCCGCTCCAGTCGGGTTTGGCAAAGCACTGATGTTGGGCTATCGCACTGGCACTATCACGGGCATGTTGACCGATGGATTAGGTTTGCTGGGCGGCACTTTGATTTTCATGATGTATGGCGAACATGCTTATGAAGCGCTGCTGGGCTTCGGTTTTGGCGGCACGTTGCTGGCGCTGTTTATGCGCGTCGGCGGCGGCATCTATACCAAAGCCGCGGACGTCGGCGCGGACTTAGTGGGCAAGATCGAAGCCGGCATCCCCGAAGATGATCCGCGTAACGCCGCGACTATCGCCGATAACGTAGGCGACAACGTCGGCGACTGCGCTGGAATGGCTTCCGATATTTTCGAATCGTATGAAGTAACCATCGTGGCCGCTATGATCTTGGGCTTCGTGGCCTTCGGACACAAAGGCGTAATGTTTCCGATTCTAGTGCGCGCCATCGGCGTGGTCGGCTCGATTATTTCCACTTACTCCGTGCGCGCGGGTGATCGCGGTAGTGTCGCCGAAGCCATGAAGTCCATAAACTTCGGATTCATTCTTGGATCAGTCATCTCCGTCATCGGCTTCATGGCCTTGGGTTATTTTTATCTGCAATTCGATCCCGATCCTACTCGCCCGTGGATTGGCCACATGGCGGGCGCTAATGGCATCTATGATCAACCGTTGCCCAGTTGGATGTCGTTGGGCATGACAGGGCTGGACATGCGACCTGCTTACACTTGTTTAATCGGCATTATTCTTTGTATTGCTTTGAATCGGACGACGGAGTACTTCACCGGCACGGAGTATTCGCCGGTCAAAGGTCTGGTTCGCAACTGCACCACCGGCCACGCCACAAATATCATCGAAGGATTCGCGGTGGGATATGAATCCAGTGTGGTGACCGCGATTGTGCTGTGCGTAGCGATCATCGCTTCCGTGCTGGTCTATGCCGGCACCAACCCGATCTGTATCGCGTATGGCGTGGCCATGTGCGGTATTGGCATGCTGACTCTCACCGGCAACACGATCTCAATGGACGTCTTCGGACCGGTCGCCGACAACGCCAACGGCATCGGCGAAATGGGCTACGAGAAGCACAAAATGCTGGGCTGCGCGGTCGGCGCCAGCAAGGAAGAGAATGAGGCGAAGTATAAAGAATCTCGCCAAATACTCGCAGATCTCGACGCTGTCGGCAACACGACCAAAGCGGTAACCAAAGGCGTAGCTATCGGTTCGGCGGTGATCGCGGCTGTTTCATTGTACGCATCGTTCATCACGGTCATAGGTTCAGGCGGCGGCGGCGAAGAGAAAGCTCTGCCGATCGCGCTGTTCCAGAATGTCGCCGGCATGTTGTCTATCTCGAACCCCAGTCTGCTGGTCGGCATGTTGCTTGGCGGCGCGGTGCCGATGCTCTTCTCATCCATGACTATCCGCGCGGTCGGTCGTGCGGCGTACTTGATCGTCAACGAATGCCGTCGCCAGTTCCATATTCCCGGTGTCATGGAAGGCACGGTCAAACCCGATTACGGTAAAGTCGTTTATATCTGCACCGAATCTGCTCAGAAAGAATTAATCGGCCCCGCGCTGTTGGCGGTCTTTTCACCAGTGTTGGTAGGCTTTCTGCTGGGTCCCGTGGCGTTGGCTGGCTTCCTGGCTGGATCAATCGTCGTGGGCCAGTTAATGGCTTCCTTTATGTGCAACTCCGGTGGCGCTTGGGACAATGCCAAGAAGACGATCGAAGATGAACCGCGAGATGCTGTAGCCAACACCGGCAAAGGCTCCGAAAAACACAAGGCGTCCGTCACCGGCGATACTGTTGGCGATCCACTGAAGGATACGTCCGGTCCGGCGATCAATCCGTTGTTGAAGGTTATGAACATGGTATCCATTCTCACCGTGCCATTGATGGTCGTGTATGATGCGGACATGGTGAAGAGCGTAAAGGACGCCGCCGCTGGCTTGAAGGACGCGGCAGGCGTGGCCACACCGTATCTTCTGCCAAAGGCATTCGAGGTAGCTTCGAGCCAGACATTCCGCGTCATTGCTATTCTGATCGCCGCCGCCTGCATAGGCTGGGCTTACTGGCAGTCAAAACGCGAGACCGCAGGCGCGGAAGACATTTAGTCTGGTGGCTAGTGGCTGGTGGAGTGGGCATTCCGGACAAGCAAGCCGGTCAATTATGCGTAACGGAACTGCTGGTCAACGGCAAACCCCGCTGCAACAGTATTACCGAGCCGTGCGAATCCATCAAGAACTTATTCAACGCGGCCAGCGTGATCCTTCCCAAAGTTCTTCCGTGCCGAGGCATTCGTGTAGCCACGAGGAAAAAACTGTCAAAACATCGCTAAACCCATTGATACGATACGAGTTATATCATTTTAGAACGTTGTAAAATTCTAGAACATCCGTTTTAGAGAAGCTGAAAAATAGGCCGTGTCTTCAACAATTTCTACCAGAATATTTTTGCCTTTATTGGCCAGCGGATATACTGTTATCTTTGTTACCCATTTTAGGCAAAATTTGAATCATGCCTAAATGCGACATCTCATGGGTGAGATGCAGGCGGGACGCCTGCGATACGCGATCAAGGTCATGGCTAACTCTTTACTAAAAAATACTCTAACATTGATCATGGCCGGCGGTCAGGGTGAACGATTGTATCCACTGACCAGAGACCGCGCCAAGCCCGCGGTGCCATTTGGCGGTATCTACCGCATCATTGACTTTACACTGTCCAACTGTCTGAACTCCGAGTGTTCTCGCATCTACGTACTGACGCAGTACAAATCATTTTCTCTGGACCGACACATTATGTTGGGCTGGAGCGACCTGTTCAATAATCCAGAGATTGGCCGCTACATCCATATCCTGCCGCCGCAACAGCGCACTGGCCAGACTTGGTACCTCGGCACGGCGGATGCCATTTATCAGAACGTGTCTACTCTCGAGCGCGAAAAGCCGGAGCAGGTACTGATTCTGGCCGGTGACCATATCTACAAGATGAATTACGCGGAGATGGTTCGTTACCATGTCGAACGCAACGCCGATCTGACTATTGCCTGCGTCAACATTCCAAAAGCTGACGCCAGTCAGTTGGGTATCGCCGTGGTGGACGCCGAGAATCGTATTCAAGGGTTCCAAGAAAAACCTCAGGAGAATCCGGCTACGCTACCCAATAATCCGGATCAGTGTTTTGCCAGCATGGGCATCTACGTTTTTTCTACGGACACGCTCGTGCGCCGCGTCGCTGCCGACTCGCGCCGCGAATCAGCTCACGACTTCGGCAAAAACATCATCCCCGAAATGGTCGCGGACAAGATGCGCGTTTATGCCTACCCATTTAAAGACGAAAACAAAAAAGATATCGCCTATTGGCGCGACGTGGGCACGATTGATAATTACTATGACGTCAATCTGGATCTGACGGAAGTCAATCCGCTCTTTAATCTGTACGACGATCATTGGCCAATCCGCACTTACCGCGAACAATTTCCGCCAGCCAAGTTCGTCTTCTCCGAACTGTCCGCCGCGTCCAACACTCGCCGCGGGCAAGCGCTGGACAGTTTGGTGTCACCGGGCGTCGTCATCTCCGGTGGCACAGTCGAAAAATCAGTGCTCGCTCCGCAAGTCCGCATCAATAGTTACAGCCATGTCCAAGCGTCTATTCTGATGGAAGGAGTCAATATCGGACGTCACGCGAAAGTCCGTCGCGCCATTATTGATAAAGGAGTGCGCATCCCCGAAGGCGCCACTATCGGATACGATCCGGAAGCTGACCGCGCACGCTTTACCGTTACCGCCAACGGCATCGTGGTCGTGCCGAAAGAAATGCCGTTGGAATAAGGAATCAATATGCCGGGTGATGACGCGCCTTATGGTTATCTGTCGCTGCAGTTGCATGCGCATCTGCCTTACGTGCGGCATCCTGAACATCCCGAATTTCTCGAAGAAGACTGGCTTTATGAAGCTATAACGGAAACTTATATTCCGCTGCTGGTCATGTTGGAAGGCTTCGAACGCGACAGTGTGCCGGCATGTTTTTCCATGAGTCTCACTCCGCCGCTCTGCGAGATGCTGACTGACCGCTTGCTTCAGGATCGTTACTTGTACAAGCTGACGCGACTGCAGGAACTCGCCAATCTGGAGATTAAACGCGCTGCGGGGACGCCGTTTGCCGAAGCGGCGGAAGCGTACAAAGCGCATTTCGCCAAATGCCGCGTGATCTTCGACAGATGGGATAAAAATCTGGTCGCGGCCTTCCGTCACTATCAAGAAAAAGAATTTATCGAGATCGTTACTTGCAGCGCAACGCATGGCCTTCTGCCACTGATGATTACCGAAGCCGGGGTGCGCGCTCAGATTCAGGTCGCAGTGACCAACTATCGCAAACACTTCGGTCGCGCTCCGCGCGGTATCTGGCTTCCGGAATGCGCTTATACTCCGAATGTTGACCGCCATCTGCGCGAAGCAGGCATTCAATTCTTCTTTATTGACGCGCACGGCCTGGCCTTCGGTTCGCCGCGGCCGCGCTATGGACCGTTCCGACCAGTCTTCTGTCCCAGCGGCGTGGCCGCGTTTGCGCGTGACGCCGAAAGCAGCAAACAGGTTTGGTCCAGCAAGGAAGGTTATCCAGGCGATTTTGACTACCGCGAATTCTATCGCGACTTGGGCTACGACGCTGAATACGATTATATCAAACCCTTCCTGCACAGCGATGGCGTACGCCGCAACGTCGGCATCAAATATCATCGCATTACCGGGAAAGTCGGGCTGGGCGACAAGCAACCATATTATCCGCGCCAGGCCATCGAAAAAGCCGCCGTGCACGCCGGCAACTTCATGTTCAACCGCCAGCATCAAGCTCGCCGTCTATACGACATACTGGGCGTTGAACCTTGCATTGTTGCGCCGTACGATGCCGAACTGTTCGGGCACTGGTGGTGCGAAGGCCCGCAGTTTCTTGATTATCTGATGCGCAAAATTGCCTACGATCAGAAAGAGATCGCACTGATCACGCCTTCCCGGTTTCTCGAAAAATTCCGTCGCCACCAAACTCTGCAACCCAGCGCCAGTTCCTGGGGCGACAAAGGATACTACGAAGTTTGGCTGAACAGCTCCAACGATTGGATTTATCGCCACCTGCACGCGGCGGAATTGCGCATGCAGGAACTGGCTCGCCGCTTCCCTCAACCCGATCCGCTGCAATTGCGCGCGCTCAATCAGGCCGCACGCGAACTGCTGCTGGCTCAAGCCAGCGACTGGGCATTTATCATGACCTCCGGCACCATGGTCGCCTACGCCGAAAAACGCACACGCGACCACCTGCACCGATTTAATGGTCTGTATCTGCAACTGCTGGAGAACCGTTTGGAACCCGCCTGGGTCGCCGACTTGGAATGGCGCGACAATATCTTTCAGGAAATTGACTACCGCGTATATATTCTCTAAAAAAGGTAACCGTTCACCGCAGTCGCTATGACGCGGCGCGTCACCCGGAAACAATGAAAATAACGCGCACATTGCGGTATTTTCGGAGCAGAGACACATTCGGGGCCAAACCGGCAACCAAAAGGCGTTGTTGACGGGGAGACGGGGGGACGGGGGGACG
>JAZDLP010000384.1:0-3799 GCA_043801885.1 Planctomycetota bacterium
GATGTCAGTGCTCGACCGCGAGGATCGTCGTTCATTAATAAATTTTGAAGTCGTTCGGCGAGCTGCGCTTCGACGCTGGTCTTCTGTTCGGCTAGATTCTGTAATGTTTTCTCTTTCCACAGCTTCAGAGCCGTGTCTTCAATTTTCCCTTCGGTGAGCAGCAGATACGCCAGCCGAAAACCCTCTTCCAAGTCTTTGGGCGAGCCACTGATGCGCAGAGTCAACATGTCATCACTGGCCATGCCGCTGACGTTAACATTCTTGCCGGTCATCATCTCGCGGATCAACGTAGATGAGAATTTCTGTGTCGCGGCTTGTTGCAGCGCCAGTGCCGCCACCTCAGTAATGCCACGGTTGGCGGCAGTCTCGCGGATAGCGCCACCGGCAAGATTGATCTGTACCGATACTTGATCTTTTTTGAAGTCCATGCTGCGCAGGTGTACGCGCACGCCGTTGTTCAACGTAACGGAGAGAATCTTCAAGTCCTTCTCTTCTTCCTGGTCTGACACGGCACCGGGCTGCGGATCTTGTTCGAGCAAACTTTTTGGCCGCGCTTGAACCGCCAGCGCCTCGACCTTGCCTGCCTCAGCTTTGGCGCCCGCATTCAAGATTTCGGTTTCCGTGGGCGCCTTCAGATCCGCTTTTTCGGGCATGGTGACCAGTAGCAGACGATTGTTCGGCGCAAAGTTTTGCTTGAACGCGGCCGAGACTTCTTCCAGCTTGATGGTCGGCAAAATATGCTTCGTCAACTCCAATCGCTGCGCCTCGGACATCGGCTTCTGTTCTTGCGCGATAGCATTGTTCATCCGAGCTAAAAAAGCCCTCGCGTCCCAAGTGCCTTCGGTCCTGGCGGACTGCTCGACCGACGCCATCGTCTGTTTTCTGGCATCTTCCAGTTCCTGTTCCAAAAATCCAAACTCGCGAGCGCGCTTGATCTCTGTCAATAGCGCCAACAGCATTGGCTCCCACTGTTCGGGTTTGCCCGAAGCCTCGCCGTTGACGTATTTGCAAACGTTCAGAAACGGAGAAACGCTGACGTTAGCGCGCTGAAACGGCGCTGCGCCTTTTTCGACCAGCGTCGTCAGTCGCCGATTCAAAATCCAACTACCAATGCTCTCCACTTGCCGCTGGCGATACTCGCCGATGGTCTGTAGCTTGACGAGCGGACCGACGTTGCACACACTCACTTCAGTCTCAGTCAGTTCGGGATCGGTAATGACGCTGGCGCGGATAGTGTTGTAAGGTTTGACGCCGGGGTCCGCGTTCTTCACGTTGTTGGCGGATTCTTTCCAGCCAGTAAAATTCGCCGCCACACTCTTTTCAACTTCCGTCGGGTCTAAATCGCCGACGATCAACAACGTCGTATTGTCCGGCCGATACCACTTGGTGTAATAGTCAGCGACGAGTTTGCGATCTGCGCTCTTGATGATCTCTTCTTTACCGATCGGCATCCGTTCCGCCAAGCGCGAACCCGGCGCCAAAATCGGCAGCAGTTTATCTATGACGCGCTGCTGCGCGCTCTTTCTGGCTCGAAATTCTTCCAGCACCACGCCCCGCTCTTTCTCGATCTCGTTCGGCGGCAGACTGATACGAAACGCGACATCAGCCAAATACTGCAATCCCTTATTGAGCGTCTCGGGCTTGATGTCCGGCAGGCTCAGGATGTATGTAGTCTGGTCGAAGCCGGTGAACGCATTCTGGTCATGACCAAACCGCAGGCCGATTGATTCAAAATATTTCACCAGTGTACCGGGCGGGAAATTTTCGCTGCCGTTGAACGCCATGTGTTCCAGAAAATGCGCCAACCCGCGCTGATTGTCATCTTCATTCAACGAGCCGCTATTGACATGCAGCCAGGCGTTAATTTTTCCCGGAGGCGTCTTGTGCGCGCGAATCCAGTAGTTCATTCCGTTGGGCAGCGCGCCCATTTTGATGTTCGGATCAACGGGCAGCGGCGCCTTAAGATCCGGTTCGAGAGCGAACAATCCATTGGAAACCAGCGCAACGATAAGCGTGACAACGAACCGTGCGGAAAACAACAAATACCGAATAGTCATGATCGCTCCTCATCTTTTGCCCCTAAGTTTTCGTAACCGTATAGTATCTCCGATGGCTAATAAAGCCAAAAATATTCTGGTAGAAATTATTGATCAACGTGTTAGGCCATGCTCTATACTCTGCTGGACCTGATCGGACGATCCAACCACAATTCCAGCGCTAACAGCAGCATAGCCAGCAGCGCCAACCATGGCGCCAGATCCAATCGGTCTGTCTGCGCCAGCGTTGGCAGTCCATTCGGATCGAACTGCCAATTGCCAACCTCGCCTATTTTCAACGCAGAAGTCTTTTCGTCTAGTACACCGCAGCCTTGGTCAGCATCGGCCTGCGTCGGCGGCCACGAGAGCGCCGCGCGACTTCGCCGCTCCAGCTCCGCCACGCGTACCACCGTAAATGGCTCGCCCGCCCCCGACGAGCATAACGCCATGCGCACCAGAATCGCCGCCAACGACGGATCCAACAATCCGTCCGGTGATTCCAATCCCGGAATGAACGCCAGAACAAAGCCGATTCGGTTCTGGTCATCCAGGAACCGCGCCAACAACGCGCGCCCGCTGACACTGTCTTTGAGCAGCGATCTGAAGTTGCCCGGCAATATCTCACGCGCGCTGGGCACAAAAAATGCGCTGCCGGCGCGATCACCGATGCCTAGCGTCAACGGGTCGTCTTCGTCGCGCTGCACTGTTGGCTGCGTCAGAATTTTAGGGCCGACATCGAAGACGCGATAGCCAGTCTCAGGAGCCAGCAATAATATCGCGGCCGAGTTCTCGGGCGCGCGCTCCGGCACACTGCGCGCGTAGATTTCGAGATCAGCAGGGCCGGAATCTTCGGGCGAGAGAATCTGCGCCTGCAGCGCCTCGACAAATAGTTTTTTAAGAGCTGGGACGGACGCGTGAAATCTAATTCGTGGCGCAGTGATTTTGCGCGGCACGGCGATCAGCGCGTCATCTTCAACCAGCGCGTCCGCACCGTCGCGATCTTTCCAACTGATCCGAATAGGTCGCGGCGGATCGCGTTGTAATGTAAAGACAACCGCGTCTTCGCCGTGCGGTTCCAATGACAGGAACTTCTCTTCCAATTGCTGCGGTGACGCATTTAGAATTTCCAACGTGACGCTGCCATGTACGCGATTGCGAGAGAAGTTTCTTAAACGCGCCAACGCTTGAACTTGCGGCTTATCATTCAAGTAGATCGGCGCCGCGCCAAAGGCGACGATACCGATATTGTTCAGCGCAACACCTTTCGGCGCGACGCAATGCCATTGACTATCCGTCGCGCCGAGCGGGCCGTCACGCAGTGAGATCACAACCACGGGCAGCGGACGGCTGCTGCCGATATGACGCGCAGTATCTACGGCAAAGCTGATAATTTCAGCGGGAGTGAGGCCGGAGAGCACCGGACGCAATGTTTCAATCTGCTCGCATGCGGCGCGCGGCGTCAATCCCTCCGGCGCGAGTAATCCTGGTTGCGGCGCGGCCTGAACCAGGAACACTCGATCCGCGGACTTCAGCGCACGACAGATCGTCGTCAATTTTTCACAGACAATTTTGAAGAGCTGCATCCCGTCCGGCGTTCGCGCGCGAGACGTCGGGCCATTGTCCACGACCAACACCAAGCCACGCCCGCAATCGCTACTCCGCGCCAGTAGCGGCGCGGACAGCGCCGCCACCAGCGCCGACAGCGCCAGACATTGTAGAATTAGTGAGCGATCTATGACGATACGCCTAGGCCGCGTCTTCGG
>JAZDLP010000007.1:0-2774 GCA_043801885.1 Planctomycetota bacterium
AGTCATGTCTTTTGTGATGTCGTTGATTCGCTCGAACAAGACTTGCGAGGCCAGGTCTTTGTTCATGTTTACTTCGATGACGATCACTGTCAGTGACCCGACCGCTTGGCCGTCTATCCACGCCTGAGCCACGTAAACTCCTGGCGTGTCGTACCGGTAGGCGAAGCGATTGCCGGGCGCGCCGCTGAAGACGATGTTGGGTGGCAGGCAAGATGCCTGCACCACGACGGCAATCGTCAGCTTCTTGCCCGCGCCGCTGGCTGTCAACAGCAGGCTGTCGCCTTTGCGAATGCGAATCGTGTCCGCGCTGAACGACTTGCCTATCAAGTCGGTCGCCGTCCACGAAATACTCTGAGTCGTCGCGCCAGTTTCGCCGAACGAATTGCTCGCCGTAACAGTCACGCGCGTGGCCGCCGTCGGCGAGATCGTTACACCGAGTGTATTTTGACCACGATACAAACTCTGCGTTTACAAAATCGTCCTGTGCTCGGATTATCTGTGTCGCGCCCTTGCCGCTCAACGCGCCAGCTCGCAGGTGCCGTCACTACTCACGGCTTGAGGGGACTGAACGATTACCTTTTTTTTCAATCTCTTTCACGACATCTTTTGAGCCGATATTCGTTGTGGATACGGAACTAATAATGATCAAGGCCAAGCGGACAAACCGTTCACTCTTCTGTTCATATGTGATTGCAGTTAGCAACGGCTTGATCGACGGCTCACCAATCTCTATAAGTGCCGCGACTGCCGGAAAAGCCTCCCTTATGTTTGGAACGTTGGCATACTGGTATTCTAGTTTTTTAATAAGAATCTGAATTCCTTCTACTGCTCTATATTCTCCTAGTAATAACATAGCCCATCGCGTCTGATTTTTCGGAAGCGTGGTATCGGTCATTGAAATATAATCAATCGCCTTGTGAATCATCTGACTCCGTTTGTCGACTAACTCCACAAAGGCTTGGCGTCCTATGGTCAATTCGTCTACGTTTTCGACACGTTGTTTACGTCTGTTAAAGCTAATTGTCGCCAATGTCCCGTCCAAAGTAATAAATGCATCCCAAAGTACTCGTTCGTATTGCGACATGGGTAGCCAATTTGACAAAATGCCACGAAGATTTGTTTTGGCTGCATCGATTTGAAGTGTGGTAATGGGATCCGCGCCACTAGGATGGCCAATCGCATTCTCGGCGTTTACCCATATGCCTACTTTGATAGCCTCATGCCTAAATAACTCTGACAACCGACCATCAAAATGAAAGTCTAAAAGCTCCTTATCCAATATGGAAAATGCGGGAACTCCCCTATCGCGCAAACAGTATATCCTAGAGTTCTGCGGATTGACCGAAACCAACATTTCTGTTGCTTCCGAAAATCGTCGAAGGTGCTCGTCTAAACCGCAGTTGATCTGTACTGGTTCGACTTTAAACTCAAAAAGTCGACTACGAAGACCATTGATTCGAAATATCCGACCGGCATGTTCTTTCGTCAACGCTGCTTTTGATTCCTCAGTAGAGAAATAAACGTCAAAGGTATTTCCAATGGTTTTCAGGTACTCGTATGCGGTTACTTTATCGGCTGCAATCACCCACTGATCGGTCATCGACAGAAGGACTATTGTCAAACAATTCCACAGTCGCATCGAATTTGGTGTCATTTAAGAAGTTCCCAATATAAAGCATGTCAAAATTGCCCGCATTTACGGCCACTCAACCTCGATAGAAACACCGGGATAGTCCGGTGGTTGCGGCGTAAATATAAAAACATCCCGAACGATAGCGGGCGGTGGCTGTAAAACCCAAGTATTGTCAATACTCACACTGATTCTTTGCTCAAGAAGGTGATCTTGTTGAAGTGGAGCAGTCGCGCCAGCCACACGTTGTTGTATTAACGGGTTGGGTATTGGCGCGCCGCCATTTAGGTCTGGCACCGTAGAAGGAATCGGACCGCCAATTGGTTCTCCGTATCCAACTATGTCGAAATACACGCCATTCACATCAATGACACTATTGATACAGTTGAAATTGCCAGCCGGGTCGTTCTCAAACACATCTGCACCCCGATAAATATCTCCTATAGAAACACCGAACTGATCGACGACTAGAACCGGTAGTGATATTGAATAACCTGTTCGGACTTGTGTTATTCCATTGCCCAAAGTAGTATCAGCCGGAGTCGTTGCGTTCGTCATCGCAACATTTTGTGGAGTTACTACAGTTCTAGGGAATTGCGGGTGCGGTGTTCCGATGGCGGCTGGCACGACAACGGACACTGGAGCTTTTACCATAGCGCCACCTACGGCATGCGTGGCCTGAATAAAGGTGTCGCCCGCAGTGGTGCTCTGTGCTGTCCCAACTACGTCAAAGGTAATTGTTCCCCCTGTAGTTTTTTGATTACTGAGAGTTAAATTGTTTCCAACCGTAACTGTGACATTACTCACCTCGCTTGCCGGTGTGCAGATGGCCTTGAAGTGCTGGGTACGATCATGGCCATTTGCGGTAATTCCAATCCGACAAGGATTTGCTAGTGCCGAGTCGTCTGACTTCTTCAGCTCCAACTTAATGACGTTCACCTTCACGCTGGCGCATTCAGTGTCTTTATGTTTAGCTTTCAATTTTGTCGTGCCGGGCGCCTTGCCGGTAAGTGTCAGTGTCTGCGTTGCTGAAGATGCCTTAGTTGGCGAGACCGAAACAAGCGTCTCATCGTCCACACTGAATGTCACCTCTTTATAAGCGTCCTTATCCGCAGATGTAATCGTTGCTGTTGCTGTGGCTGTT
>JAZDLP010000013.1:0-2684 GCA_043801885.1 Planctomycetota bacterium
GGCGACGGCAACCCATCCTTTTTGAGAAAACAGGCTTGACGAGTAGTTCCATAGCAGAAAACAGAGAGACACAGAGACGAAATTGAATAAGATAACAAAACAGATCACAGACTCGGTCATCGGATCAAGAGACAGGATGGCTAAAATTCGCTTATTATGAAGAGTGCCTGCGGATCAACTTCCGTCCAAGTTCTCAAGAATGGCATCCGAAAGAGAATACTAGGAATTTCTCTGTGTCTCTGTGGTGAACGGTTACGAAATTCCTATACCTTTAATTGAAACCGTATTTGTATGGACAGCGATAAGCGGAGCGGCTAATATATCATTAATCATACAGCGCAGAGGTACGCAGAGACTTAAACTATATGGGTAAAAACAAAATCATCTGTGTCTCTCTGTGTTCTCTGTGGCAAAAATAGCCTGAACGGTTACAAAATCGAGGCATACTTTTAATGTTTGACGACGACGAAAATCCCAAGAAGAAGAAGCGGCGCAACAGCGAGGCGACTGAACGTAATGATCCTTCGGAAGATGGCGGAGGAGATAATCCGAACGGCTCAAAAGGGTCAAAGGGCGTTGATTTTAAGTCCAGCCGATATTTATTCCTGATTATCATCATCGGCATCATTATGGCCGTTGTGTTCGGAATGAAAAGCCAGTTTCCGGGCGGCCCGGAACGATTGTCTTGGACTGAATTTCGCGAGAAACTGAAGAACGGCACCGAGCGTGTCTCGAAGTTTGAATCCGTACAGATCATCGGGCGCGACGTCATCGCCAAGTATGCGCCGGGCGAAGTCGCGCCCAAAGGCAAGTCTGAAGCGCGAGCTTACGCGCCCGATCCTATTCCCAGCGGCGAGTACGATTGGTTGATCAAGACCGCCGAAGAAAAGGGCGTCAAGGTCTCTCATGATGTTCCCAGCCAGTTGCCGCTTCTGTTGCTCAATTGGATTCCCTGGCTGCTGCTGATTTTTTTGATTTATTTCTTTGTCTTTCGGCAACTCCGCGGCCCGGGAGGACCAGGCGGCGTATTATCTTTTGGCAAATCGCGCGCGACGTTGATCGCCAAGGACAAATACAAAAAAACGTTTAAGGATGTGGCCGGAATAGAAGAAGCTAAACAAGAAGTGGAAGAAATTGTTGGATTCCTGAAGAACCCTAAAAAATTTCAACGTCTCGGCGGCCGCATTCCAAAGGGTGTGCTGCTGGTCGGGCTGCCAGGCACCGGCAAGACATTGTTAGCCAAGTCCATTGCCGGCGAAGCGGACGTGCCGTTCTATAGCATCTCCGGCTCGGATTTCGTTGAAATGTTTGTTGGTGTCGGCGCTTCGCGCGTGCGCGACATGTTCCAACAGGCGCGGGAAAACAGTCCCTGCATTATTTTCCTTGATGAAATTGACGCCGTTGGCCGACGGCGCGGCACGGGCATTGGCGGCGGGCACGATGAGCGCGAACAGACTCTGAATGAAATTCTAGTGCAAATGGACGGCATGGAGTCCGACAATAAGATAATCGTTATGGCGGCCACTAACCGTCCCGATGTTCTGGACCCTGCGTTATTGCGACCCGGACGTTTTGATCGCCACGTGTACGTTGATTTGCCTGACGTAAAAGGTCGCGAAGATATCCTGCGTGTTCACGCCAAAAAAGTAAAACTGGCTTCAGATGTTAATCTGCATCAATTAGCTAAAGCTTCCGCTGGTTCCAGTGGCGCGGACCTCGAAAACATCATCAATGAAGCCGCTTTGATCGCCGTGATGAAAGATAAAGATGGCATTGAAATGTCGGACTTGGACGAAGCTCGCGACAAAGTGGCGTGGGGACGCGAAAAAAAGAGCCGAGTGATGGACGAGACCGAGCGCTGGTTGACGGCTTATCACGAGACGGGCCATGCGCTGCTCGGATATCTGCTGGCGGAATGCGACAAGCCGACCAAGGTCAGCATCATTCCTCGCGGACGCGCTTTGGGTCTGACTATCGCGGTTCCCGATAAGGACGTTTACAATGTCAGCAAGCGTCAACTCCTCGGCCGAATCAAAATGATGTATGGCGGTCGCATCGCCGAGTATATGTTCACCGGCGACATCACCACCGGCGCCAAGAACGACATTGACCAAGCGTCGGCGCTGGTGCGACGCATGGTCTGTGAATGGGGCATGTCCGAGAAGTTGGGGCCAATCAAGTATGGAGAGCACGAAGAGGACGTCTTCTTAGGACGCGAGATGGCATCCCGTCAGATGCACTCCGACGCCACTGCCATCGCTATTGATGAAGAAGTGCGCCAAATCATTGACCAATGCTATCGCGCAGCCGATGAAATTTTACAGCAGAAACGCGATGAGATTGAACTGATCGCTAAAACTCTGATGGAACACGAAGTCTTAAATGGCGAAGAACTTAAGATGTTGCTGACATCCGGCAAATTGACAAAGCGCGAGCCTGGCAAACAGGTGACGCCACGTCCACTGCCAAAGGCTCCGTCGCCTTTGCAGCAGTCGGAGCTGGGCACGCCGTCTGTCGGTGGCGCAGCGCCTTCGCCACAGCCGGCATAGTTCTGTACAATACAACTCTTCGCAATGCGCGAAGAAAAGCGCAGGAAAAGAATACTGGCAAAAGGAGGTCGCGGATTGGTTATGGCCTTTCTAGACTTCATTACTCATTGGCGCACTAATAGCAAAATCAAGTCG
>JAZDLP010000023.1:0-7155 GCA_043801885.1 Planctomycetota bacterium
TCGAACTGTTGGGATTCCGTCGTTTCAAACGAGCGGCTTGATTCGTCTTCCGCAATTTCTACCAGAATATTTTTGCCTTTATTGGCCAGCGGAGATACTGTTGTCTTTGTTACCCGTTTTAGGCCAAATTTGAACCATGCCAAATTTCTGGTTTTCTACTCAGTGTCAAAAGTTGGATTTTTGACCACGCAGAGTATAGAACCGATTTACGCCTTTGTAAAGTCAAGTTACTCCGGCTGAGGCAGTGGAAACCGATCAAGCGGCAATCGATGATTATCCTCCGCGCTCTCCTTAATTAGAAAGTTTCTGACCTTGGCTTGAGACTTCAGCGCACGCAACCAGAGATCGGTGTACATCTTGGCGCGTTCTTGCAGGTAATCTCTCTCCACCCGCTTTTTTACTTCATAAAATTCCACTTTTCGTTCCGGATGAATTTTATCCACACGGAGAATGTGGAATCCGCGAGGCGAGCGTAGCGGAGCGCTGATCTGTCCTTTCTCCAGATTCTGCTTCTTGATCTCGCGATACAACTGCGGTCCCTCAATCAAACTGGAATTATGAGCGTCAGAATAAATTGCGCCCAGACTGCCACCCATTTTCTTGTTCTCGGGCGTATCGAATGACCAAGTCTCAACCAGCTTGGGGAAATTCTCCGGATTAGCCACAGCCTCCTTGCGTATTTGTTCCGCGATTTGCAGGGCTTGTTGCATCGCAAATTTATCGGCTTTCTCCATGCTTCCGACGGGTTGAATCAAAATATGACTGGCCTCGTACCAACTCGGTTCCCCGTAAGCGTCGCGGGCGATGGCGAATTCGACCTGCAATGTCGTGTCATCTGTGAGCACACGCTGTCGAATTGTGGTTCGCAAAATTAATCCGGCTTCAACTATGCGACGGTACTTCTTCTCGCTCTGTCCATACTGCTCGTATAAATATTGCTTGAAGTTTATTTCTGGCCGGTCCTGACGTTTGCGGACCTGATTTGATCGGTCAAGCTGCAACCGATCATCATTGAGTTCATGATCAATCTCATCAGGAGTGATTTTTACCGGCTTGAACGGCGGAGGCGTCTTGCGCCGTTGAATCGGGTCGGAGCATTCCCATTCCAGACGTTCCATGCCCATGTCTTTGAGTAGCGACAACACGATCTCCAGATTGATCAAGCGGTCCAGAGCTTCGTCGGATTCCGTATGTATTAATTCGCGCCAAACTTCCGAACGACGCAAAGGCGCGCCGTTGACGGCGCCAATGAGCGGGTCGAAATTATTATTGGCATTCGCGGTGGGCGCAACGGCCGGCCCAAGTTGCGCTGATTCTTCTTTGAGCGGCGGCCAAAGCAATGTTTGTTCGTCCTGGCGCTGCGCGACAGTTATCAGGTTCTCGATCCAAGGCAGCGAACGCTCCTGAATCTCATTTTCAATATAGAGTCGCAGCGCTTTGTCGCGGCACTGGTCGAAGGTGACCAGTGGCGCCTCCTGAATCTCCAGCATCTTGATCAAGTGATAGCCATACTCCGTGCGGACAGGCGTTGGCGAAATTTCGCCTTTTTTCAGATTCCTGGCACCTTCATAAAACTCTCTTACCAATGGTCCATTGGCATGAAACCAACCAACATCACCGGGGACCAGCCCCAGACGGTCGCGTTCCGATGCCAGAGATCGCGATTGATTCGCACGAGACGCATCCAACGGATCCTTAGTGTATTTGCGCACCGCCTGATCCCAGGACAAGATATGATTGTTAATCTCGTTGAGCGCCTTCTCCGCCAGCTTGCGCGACATATTCCACTCGGCGCTTAATTCGTCAAAATTCGGCGCGTCGTCTAATTGGATACCTTGGCTGCGCGCCAATTCGATCCGGCGCAAACGCTCAGCCACAATTTCATTTTCGGGGATCAGGCGACGACGTCCGGTGAGCAGTCGTTGCGCACGCTCTTCATGGGACTCAAAACGTCTTCGGCGCTCTTCCATAATCGTTTTCATCTGTCCCGCGCGTGAACGGAAGGCCAACCCGCGGTACAAATCTCGCGGATCGAACGGCGTAATGAGAATGTGGCTGGCATGATAGCGCGTCGGCGGCTGAAACAGCGCCGGCCACGCATTGAAGAACTTAAGCAAGTCGTCGTCACTGGGATTCAGATCATTGGCCACACAGCGGCGAATTAGCAGCCGCTGGCGCACCACCATCTGTTTGTACTCGGCCACCGTCATGCGAAAGCGCGCCTGCAGAATGTCCTCGATAGGAAATTCCTTCTGTTTTTTGTCCCATGGTGTGCGAATCAGTTCGTCCATCAGATCGCGCTTATCAATTACAAACTGGCGCTCGATGTCCTCGTCGCTGACCGTCACCTTAAGCGCCGCTGCCGCTTGTTGAACCAGCAAACGCTGCACCAGACGGCTCAACCCTTCGGCGCCGCTCGAACCAACCAATTCTCGGAGCAAATCTTCGCGATAAATAGGTTTGCCATTAACTTCCGCCACCACCGCCGGCACGCCCTCCAGACCTGGCATCTCGCTCGCCAATATTGAAAAAGTCGCGCCCGCCAGCGCCAGCAGTCCCGCAACATACGATCTCGACATATCCAAATCCCTCTTTTTCCAACTAAATTAACCACAGATGAACACAGATGAACACAGATGTTACTGACAGCAGATCAGCGCCACGCGCAGCTCAGAACGTTACTGACTTTATACGAAACAGTAATGATCTTCTCCATGATCTTATTTCACTTCAAATCTGTGTTTATCTGTGTTCATCTGTGTTCATCTGTGGTTTCAAATTTGTATTTATCTGTGGTTTCTAGAGTTTGCGCATCACGGCGATCACTCGCTCCGCTACTCGCAACGCGCGCAATCCTTCGACGCCGCTAACCAACGGCTTTCGTTTTTCCAGCACACATGCCACAAAATCCGCCAACTCCGATTCCAACGCGGGTGTTTTATCGCCCTTCAGCGTTACTCGCTTGATCAGTTTCTCCAATTGAAAAGTTAATGCCGCAACGCCGAGCGAAGCGAGACTGAGTTTCGACGGATCAATCTCGCCTCGTTTAAGCGCTTCGGATTTTTCGATAAAGACGCCTTCGTTGTCCAGCAAGTTCAATGATAGATAGCCATGCTCCTGGAAAATACGCCACTTGCGTTCCTTCTTTATGGACACACGACTGGCGCTGACGTTGGCCACGGACGCGGAAAACTCCAGCCGCGCATTGGCAATATCGTCCGTGCTGGAGAAGACCGGCGTGCCCGCGGCTTGAATGTCAATAGGATCTTCCTGAGTAACAGAGAGCGCCAGATCAACATCGTGGATCATCAAATCGAGTGTGACGCTGATGTCTGTGGAGCGGAACGGATACGGCGAAATGCGAGTGGCTTCAATGAACCGCGGGCGACCGAAATACGGCGCGGCGGCGCGGATGATCGGATTATAGCGTTCTACGTGCCCTACCTGCAATCCAGCGCCTGACTGAGACGCCAGAGCTACCAGTTCTTCAGCCTGCGCGACGGTCTTGGCCAACGGCTTCTCGATTAGACAAGCAATGCCGCGTTCGAGAAAAAAGCCGCCAATTTCGCGATGAGCCGCTGTTGGCGTCACCACCGAAACAGCATCCACCTGGCCTTCTAACTGACGATAATCGCAAAAAAACGGAACGTCGAAAGACTTGGCGATTTGGCGCCGGCGGGGCTGTTATCGCAGAGCGCGACGAGCGTCAGCGCGGCGTTCTTTCTGTGAGCCAGTTTATTATAAGTCTCTGCGTGGAACTTCCCCAGATGTCCTAATCCCACGACCGCGACGCGCAACGGATAAGCCACAAGTGCACCTATAGTTAAAAGTTAAAATCAAAAACTACTTCACGGCTTGCAATCGTTGAGATCAGAACCAGTCGTCTGGATGGTGAACGCAGTGAATTTTTTATTGATTTCAGGACGTAAATCAACGCCAACTTTTTCAAAAACTCCTAATAATTGTTCGTAAGTTTTTTCGCCGCCGAGAAAATTCCAAAACTCGTCTGCAACTTTAATCTCATTCGATAAGTCAAACATTCCTTGAAATGTCCAGCGGTCATAAGGCTCTGGTTCATAGGGATTATAGGGTATGGCGAGACTTGTATAAATTTTTGGCTTTGGGCTGATTGCTCCACGAATTGCAACCCATTCCAGCATTTTTCTTTTGAACCCTACAATTTCATCCATGATTTGCTGAATGGCGGCTTGAGATTCTAGACTAATCGTGTTGTTGAAATTCTTATATTGATTTACAAGTCCTTCATCATAAGAAAGATAGTTTCTTGATAAGGGTCATCTCCTTGCTCGGTGCGTTTAGTTACTGCGCGTTGAAATTGCTCGACGATTTTGAATCCGCTCAACTTAACTATTTCGGGATAAAGTTGAAAACGGTCATTAGCAACTATAAAAACTTTCCCATCATCCTTAAGCATGGGCCGAGCATTACTAAGAACCGCCGAAATTCCATTCACATAATCTTTTTGCGCCTGTTTAGATTTACCGCGCTTTTTAGGTCCTATTTCTGATTGGTCATGTCTAGGAAAACCAAAAGGTTCGTAGGCATAAACATGCTGGTCATGATAATCAATTTGTCCTACATATGGTGGCGATGAAAATATTCCGTCTATTAAGCGATTGGCAATAGCGGTTTTAGATAATTCTGTCCTGAAATTTATTTTCCTGGAATCGCCTTGAATAATCGTTACGGATTTGTCTGATCTCAATTTATCATATTCTGGAAGCCCATGAAACCCCAATTCAGGGTGTAAGCCCGCATGATGATGTTTTTCATCGCCTTGATTTACTAAAGCAAGAAAAACTCTTAATTCCTTAAGAGATACGCGCAATTCGCCATTTTTAGCGCGTTCAATTATTTCGCCTTTATTATTATATTTGCTTATGCGCTGACGTTGAAGGTAGTCGCGAATATTATGAGGTGTTTTATCGACAATTTTTGCCGCTTCGTCGAGGGTTGCTAATTCAAGATTGTCAGACATATCTATCACTTTTTGTCCGACTTCTTTTCTTCAGACTTGACTTCAGATTCTTTTTTTTCCGGATTCTTCTCTTCGGGCATTGGCGTGATTTTCACGGCTGGATTTTGGTCAGCCTTTTTCGGCGGCACGTGCGGTGTGTTGGGCGCGTGCAACGAATCACACGTCGTGCATTTGTGCGGCGCGGTCGGAGCCTGTTCCGGCAATTTCCGCCATGGTTCATACTTATGGCCACGCTTCGAGACCACTTTGATTGATACAATCTTCACTGGAGTCTTTGGTTTCTCGCCGTCCACTGGCGTCGCCGCGATATTGTCCGCCACATCAAAGCCTTTCGTGACTCGTCCGAAGATAGTGTGCTTGCTGTCCAGTTGAGGCTGGCCTTTGGGATCAGTTACAATGAAAAATTGTGAGCCGTTGGTGTTAGGACCGGCGTTGGCCATGGATAGCGCATAGTGAGCATGATTGTTGGGATGCCCTTTGATCTCATCAGGAATTCTATAACCCGGGCCGCCGGAGCCGTCGCCTTTGGGATCGCCACCCTGAATCATAAAGTCTTTGATGATGCGATGAAAAGTGAGGTCATTATAGAAACCCTTCTCTGCCAAGTTAATGAAATTGGCCACAGTATTCGGCGCGTCGTCTTCGTTGAGTTCGAGAGAAATTTCGCCCATACTCGTCGTCATCGTCGCCACCGGATTAGCTTCTTTCTTCACGGCTTCAGCCTTGTACGGCAGAGCCGCGCCGGTGTAGGGTTTTTCATCGCAACCCAGTAAACTAAAAAATCCCACGCAAATCATCAAAGCCACAGCACGCTCACAGATCATGGCACGCATTGATTCACTCCTTATTTATAACCGTTCACCACAGAGACCCAGTTGATTCGCAGGCACTCTTTATTAATGAATGTATTCCAGCCATTCTGCACTCAGAGCCTTATGAATCTCGATGACTAATTCTACGATCTGTTCTATTATCTTATTTAATCTCTGTGTCCTCTGTGGCTCTGTGGTGAACGATTACTATTTTTCTTCATCGAGCGCTTGACTATTCGAACCAACTTTGAAATTCAATCGCCCGTCGCGCTCTTCCGCGGGCACAATTTCGCGTTCGGCTTCCAGAGCGCGGCCATGCCGACCGCGCGCCGTGGCTTTCAGAAATTCGACGAACAAGACCACTTCAATATACTTCTCCAAGCCGTCCTTCGCGATCTGATCGAACGCCTGCTGCTGAGATATCTCTTCTCGAAAGCACAATCGGTAGGCTTCCTTCAGCGCTTGCTGCGCATCTGATGATAACGCGCGGCGCTTCAGCCCTTCCTTATTTAACCCACGAATGCGCGCCGGCTGGCCTTCCGCCAGCGTAAATGGCGGCACGTCAATAGATAACTTGGCGCAGCCGGCAATAAACGAACATATACCGACTCGCACGAAATGATGGATCGCCACCAAACCCGAGATGCGCGCGCCATCTTCCACGTGCACATGGCCGGCCAGTTGAGTGGCGTTGGCAATAACAATGTTGTCGGCCAGCTTGCAGTCGTGAGCGATATGCACGTAGGCCATGATAAGATTGTTGGAGCCCACTACTGTCCGTCCGCCACCCAACTCCGTGCCGACGTGCAGCGTGCAGTATTCGCGAATAACGGTATTATCGCCTACTTCCAGGACGGTGCGTTCGCCTTTGTATTTGAGGTCCTGCGGGATACCGCCGAGCGCCGCGCCAGAGAAAATATGCACATTTTTGCCTAGCGTAGTGCGGCCCGTTATAGTCGCGGAATTTTCAATGCGACAACCCGCGCCTATAACCACGTCCGGACCGATGATCGAATACGGTCCGACGCTCACGTCAACGGCGAGTTGCGCTTTTTGATCAATGATAGCTGTTGGATGAATACGTTGCATGTCGTTGTAAAGCATAGGAATTTCAAAGTTGGTTACCAAAGTCAAAAATTGCCGCCAAAGACGATCTGTTTTCCTTCAATCAACAATCAGCAATCTAAAATCCTTATGTTATTTCTGGCTCATCCGATTAAAGCGTACTTCACAGTGTGCAGTGCAAAGATCTTCAGCCTGAAGAACTCCGTATCGCGGTAGCCGTAAGCTTGACGTTGCATCGTTTTGATTTTGTTGTTGAAGCCTTCGAGTTTTCCGGATGAG
>JAZDLP010000042.1:0-2045 GCA_043801885.1 Planctomycetota bacterium
CTGTGGGGCGGGCTTAACTAAGCTCCACTGAGATACGGCCTCCGTGCTTTGGCGCTGCGCCACGCAGTAGATTACCGGATCACGCGGACAATGCTATTTTCATTGTTTCCGAGTGACGCGCAGCGTCATAGTGACTGTGGGTAAAAAACAGAGTATTTGATTCAACCAGCAATGGTTGAGTTTATAAGGCATGAGCTGCTCAAGAACGCACGAAAGACTTGACTGATTCCACTTTGTCCGGTACCTAATGAAGTGTCTGGTGAAACGGAAGTGGGCAACGCTCTCCGAGCGACCCACCGAGGGATAACCAGATTCTTTTAGAGAAGCTTTTTTCCAGCGCTTAACCACTTGCCACCGAAATTCCTACTCGCTATACTCAAAAAGTCAGTCAACTTGAGTAAATTAGCCTAATCAGTCGTTCAAGCGGATGTAATAATTTGAACGCGCATTTTTCCAATCGAGTATGTGGGCTAACAAGTACTTGCAGTCGACGATTCTGGAGGCAATAAATGAACGCTGACGAGTGGATAAAGCGAGCAATGGATTTGATGACTGAAGCTCGTGCGGCAGCTCAAAGCGAGGATGCGAACAAGCTTCAGGTGTGTCTGGTGAAAATGCAGGCGCATCTGCATATTGTCCCTTCTGCAGTGCCTGATGAAATTACGGAACAAATGCTGAAAGTTTCCGAAACGGCGCATCAGGCAATTCTGGATATCACCTTTAAAGCGTGGAACACGTTGGCATCAGACCTTGACAGTCATAGGATGGCGATGGATGCCATCGTGGGAAAATGTCATCGAGATGCCAAATTGATAAATCTGCAGCCGATTAAAGATGTCGCAGATTCGCTTGCGGAACTGTTGGATGACGTCAAAACGCTGACTGGAGGGGGACTCTCAGCGCCGAAAGATCTGCAAAAAAGGGTGGAGAATATTCTTAAAGAAGTGCGGGATATCATTGCTGCTGCTCGGAGTGTCTGATTTTGTTATTAGTCGTAGCCTAAACCTCTCTTTGTGCGCCGAGCTACTCTTGACGTTTGCTTAACTTTTTCTATAAACTATATTATTAAACGGTTACGAAAAGAAAGGAATCAGAAGTGGCAAAAACAGAAGACGCCGATGCGCTGTTGATTGTGGAGACGCAGGTCAAGGACGTTGGAGTGTGCGAGAAGTCGCTGGATATAACTGTGCCGGCGGCGGAAGTTCAGCGCGTGTTTGACAAGTTGCTCGGAGAATTGGCGCGCCAAGTGGTCATGCCCGGTTTCCGGCGCGGCAAAGTGCCACGAGATTTGCTGACGAAACGTTATGCCGCGGACATTCAGAAACAAGTCTCCGGCGAACTGTTGGAACGCGGTCTGAAGTCCGGATTGGCTAAGGAAAAATTGACTGCGCTCGGCGAGCCGATCCTGGACGTTGAAAAATATAAAGCGATCAATGGCGAGCCATTTACGTTTAATGTGATCATCGAGGTTAGTCCGAACGTCGAGTTGGGTAATTACAAGGGTCTCGTGATCGAACAGGAAGAGATTGATGTTTTGCCTGGCGAAATAGAGGAGTCGGTGGCCAGAATTCGCAATCGTTTTTTTCAAATGCATGCGTCTCCCGGCGACACGCAATCGTTACCGCCATCGGATGAAGTTCTGGTTCAAATACTTGGCCTCAAGACGATGGCTGAACTGCAGCAGCAACTCCGATCCTCAATATTAGAAAAAAATGCTACTATGATCGAGAATCGCACACACCAGGCGCTGCTGGATAAAGTGATGGAAGCCACTCCTCCGTTCGAGCTGCCCAAGCGGTTGAGCGAAGCTTTTATAGGTCAAATTGCACGGAAAATAACACAGATAGGGACGCAGTCGCAGTTAGACAGTAACGATACGACGATTCTGGAGAAGTCGAAGAATCACATGCTGCTTGAAATACGCAAAAGCTTTGTGTTGGACGCGATTTGCGCCAAAGAAAATATCGTGGTCAGCGAAGATGACCTTGATGAAGAAATTGTCAAGCAGGCGCAGGCGTATCACATGCCCTTCTCACAATTTTATG
>JAZDLP010000060.1:0-2939 GCA_043801885.1 Planctomycetota bacterium
CGATCTGATTGAAGCGAGTGTTTTATTCCGGAGAGGCGCATGGCAGGACGCGCTGCAAGCCCTGCAAGAGCGAGTGCTGCCAGTCTTTGATCGGCTCGGGGACGTGCGATCGCGGGCAATCAACATGGGCCAGATCGCAGACATCCTCGAGCAGAGGGGAGAGACCGACGAGGCACTGCGCATCCGGATCGAAGAGTGTTTGCCTGCGGCACAGAAAATTAAAGACCTCAACACCATGGCGAGCATCCAATTTCGCTGCGCGAAACTCCGCTTCGCCCGCGGCGGCATGGAGAAAGGCGAAATACAGACAATTTTAGATGAGCTGCTGGAGAGCTTCACCATGAACCAGAAGCTTCAGCGTACCAAAGAGATCGCATATGTGGGCATGCTGCTCGGGCCGGTTCTCGCAGCTACGGGCCGCATAGCCGAGGCACTCACAGTTCTGGATCAGTCCGCGAATGCCTTCGAACATCTGAACCAGGCAGAACAGGTAGCTCAAGTCCGTGAGCTACGCAAGAAGATCGAGGAAAGTAGCCGTATAATAAAAAAGTAAAAAGGAGAAAACAAACTGTTTTCAGCGACGATTTTACCCGCCCTGAAGGGGCGGTGGGTGGTTATGCTCAAGAGCCGAACGCTACGTCTGGGACTAAAGTTCCCGCGCCCCTTCAGGGCGCATTGACGTTTTGACATCGTTGTCCTGTGGCTGAAGCCACAGGCTATCACCCTTCACGCTTTCAGCGTGAAGACAACAAGGGATGGGAATTCCGGTGGTGACTCAGGATAGCTCATCATTTCGAATGCGCACTATCTCTTGTGTTGGCCGAAGGCCACAACCACTACACATTGTGTCCTTTAGCTATTCGGATACACCACCGGAATTCCCGACTTCGTTGCTATAGTGTCTTCGTAATTTGTAATTCGTAATTCGCAATTTCTTTTGAATCGTGTGGGATCGTAACAAGCAATGTCGGAACCTGATCAAGAATTGGCCATTAAGACTCACGGCTTGCGGATGGTCTATAATCCGGGGTTGTTTGCGCCTCGCAAAATTGGCTTGCACGGACTTGATCTCGAAGCGCCGAAAGGCTCGATCTACGGCTTTCTCGGCCAGAATGGCGCCGGCAAGACCAGCGCTATTAAAATTCTCGTCGGTCTGCAATACGCTACCGCCGGCGAAGCTTGGATTATGGGCGAGACCGTTCGATTTAGTCGCGCTCGCCGCCATATCGGATTCATGCCTGAAAATCCCTATTTTTATGAATATCTGACCTCCGAAGAAATACTGAATTTCTACGGCAAACTGTCTGGCTTGAATCGAGTCGCTCGCAAAAAGCGATCTGATGAATTGCTGTCTGAACTGGGTCTGGAACACGCACGTAAAGTGCAGATGCGCAATTTCTCCAAAGGCATGCGCCAGCGTCTCGGACTGGCTCAAGCCATATTGCACAAACCGGCGCTGGCGATTCTGGATGAACCCATGTCAGGCCTCGATCCGCTGGGACGACGAGACTTCCGCAACATAATTCTCTCTCTGCGCGATGCGGGCCAGACCGTCTTCTTTAGTTCGCACATTCTCAGTGATGTGGAGGATATCTGTGATCGTGTCTGCGTCATTGATTATGGCAAAAAAATCTCCGAAGGCGCCATCAGCGCGCTGTTGACCGGCAAAGTGCTGGAAGTGTCGCTCTCGGCTACGGGGCTGCCGACGACGGGACTGCCGGAAGTCGTGCGCCTAGCCACGCGCGCCTGGCACGATGGCGCGCTCTATCACGTCTTGGTGGACTCAGAGGAGAAAGCTCAGCAAGTCAAGGCGCAGCTTGAACAAGCGGGCGGCGTATTGCGCAGCATGCAACCGCATAAGGAGTCGCTGGAAGAATATTTCGTGCGCATCACTCGGGCGGATACGACTGCGGACGCGATGATCGCGCCAGAGTCAACGCATCCGGAAAAAGAGGTTTTCGGATGATTATCTTCGCGATTGCGCTGAACACTTTTCGCGAAGCCGTACGGGACAAGATTCTGTACGTGCTGCTGATATGCAGCCTGCTGCTGATAATGGTATCGCGGATGATCGGGTGGGTGAGTTTTGGCGGGCAGTTCAAGATTATGACCGATATCGGCTTGACCGCGATCTGGATGTTCTCCGGCATGATCTCCATCTTCATCGGCACCGGCTTAATCTATAAAGAGATTGATAAGCGCACGATTTACACCATTCTGTCAAAACCGATTGAACGCTGGCAGTTTTTAGCAGGCAAGTATCTCGGGTTGCTCCTGACGACGTTGATCAACCAGACGCTGTTGTCGGTGGTGTTTTTGGCGTACTTGTGGGCGTGCGGCGCGCCGGTGACGATGGCACTGTTCGAGGCGCTTTTTCTCACCTTCATCGAGATGATGGTAATCACCGCGATCGCAATTTTTTTCAGTTCCGCCAGCACACCGATCTTCTCCGCGATCTTCACCACGATTATTTTCTTCGCCGGACAAATGACTAAGTGGGTTGCGGATATGGGCGAACTATTGAAATGCACGGCGCCATGGCTGGAAAAGATTTTGTATAGCATTTATTTGGTTCTGCCAAACCTGCATAATTTCAATATTCGTCGAGAAGCGGTGCTGGCTACTCAGGAGCATCTGCACGTAGCGATTCCCGCGGGCGAGTTATGGGCCTGCGCAGTTTATGGCGTGGCCTATACCGTGGCGGCGCTTTTGGCGGCGCACCTGGTATTTAGTCGTCGAAATTTCTAATGCGCAGCGCGGCCGGGCCGCAACCCAAAGGCGTTGTTGACGGGGAGACAGGGGGACGGGGAGACGGGGGGAAACAGCTTTTGCTCAAAAGTCGCCAAAAAATCTTTGCGCCACGCAAAGATTTTGATGGTTAGTAGTAACGCACTTAACTTTAGATAAACTAGACTCAATAACTACTTTTCAAATCTGTT
>JAZDLP010000061.1:0-3713 GCA_043801885.1 Planctomycetota bacterium
AACAGATTTGAAAAGTAGTTATTGAGTCTAGTTTATCTAAAGTTAAGTGCGTTACTACTAACCATCAAAATCTTTGCGTGGCGCAAAGATTTTTTGGCGACTTTTGAGCAAAAGCTGTTTCCCCCCGTCTCCCCGTCCCCCGTCTCCCCGTCCCCCTGTCTCCCCGTCAACAACGCCTTTGGGTTGCGGCCTGGCCTCGAATGGGTCTCTGTGGTGAGCAGTTAGAATCTGTATCTCTCCTGTAGCGCCTGGCTTGTTTCACGCAGCGTGGCAAACACGCGATCCGCGTCCTGGAGGCTCATCGAACCGGTGCCGCACGATGGAGTGATGATGGCTTGCGCGGCGATGATGGCCTTATCCACGCCGGATTTTTTTGACAGATTGTCGGCAAGTTTTTCAAATTTCTCAACCAACTGCGCCGCGTTGACTTCGCGGATCGCTACGCTAGTCGGCACGATGCCCCAAGCCAGCGCGTTTTTATTTTCGACTAAGTGTTTTCGTATATGCGCGGGATACAGCGCCACTGTTTCGCCGAACTGGAAGGCGTCGAAGTTGATGATCATCACGCCGGCGTCAACCAGGATTGACCATTCGGTATTGCCGCAGCAGTGCGCGCCGGAGAACGCGCCTTCATCGTGAATCGCTTGAATCACTTCGCCCAGTTTGCCGATCACATCGTCGCGCTGAACCGATACGTAAGTTGAGCTGCCGAAAGCGGAGAGGATCGGTTCATCCACGAAACATATGATATTCTCGGCGTAAGGCTTGAACTTTTTTATCTGCCAGCGGCACTTCATAGCCAGCGATTTGACTATGACGTCCATGAACTCTTCGTTGTAGTAGATCGCGCGTTTGTTCTGATCCACGCTGGTCAAGGCGAAGGAGAGCGGGCCGGTAGTCTGCGTTTTGATAAAGAGCAGCTTTTTGCTCAATGTCTTCAGACGCTTCTCCAGCGCGGGAATGCCAGCGGAAAATTTAGGCGAAATGGATGCGACCGAGTAGTCGCTGCTTTCGCTGGCGGTAATGTATCCTTCGTAGAACTTGGCTAACTCTTCGGAGTAATCGCCACTGGTGTTGAAGTACATGCGGTTCTTCTCTTCATCAATGACCACGCATGGCAGACCTTCGGAGTATTGAATTTCCATCTGTTCGCGCAGGCCGAGTTTGGGCAACTGCGGCCAGATGGGCGCGTCGGGAATACTGCCGAAGATCACATCTAGAGCTTGATCCGCATTCGAGTGCGGCAGTGAACCGATGGCCGTGGCGACGCATTTTGGTTGGATATTCATGGATTGATCTCCCGCGAAAAAAGTTACTCATGTTATTATTATTTAATCCGTCTATTTAGCAAGAAAATCCACAGTATAGACACAGATAAAGAAATCTAAAGGTGACCATATTGTAGCGCAGGCTTCCAGCCTGCCCCACACAAATCCAGACTTCCTGATCTTGGAAAAACGCCCTCGAAGGAAGGGTTGGCAAAGTACCGACACGCCACCGCGCTCTTTCTCGACTTCATTGCCATTTTTTCGCTATTTTTTTTTTTGTTTCGGTTGCGTTCACGGGAATGGGCGGCTATCATTATGCAAGTAACAACAAGTGATGCCTACCTGAGTAGTTACCGAAAATCGTAACCGTTCACGGGGGAGGGGGAGGGTCGCATTTTATCCTATTTTAACGAAAATGCAAAAGTTCAGTTAAAAGACAGGGGGTTCTTATATGGCGCATAAACAGGGTCAGGGTTCGTCCAAGAACGGTCGCGACAGCAAGCCTAAATTTCTAGGCGTCAAATGTTACGGCGGCGAGTTCGTTATTCCGGGTAATATTATTATTCGTCAGCGCGGAACTAAGTTCAAAGCCGGTCGCAACGTCGGACAGGGCCGCGACTACACGCTTTACGCGCTGGCCGAAGGCGTGGTGTGTTTTGATCGCACTCTTGCCCGGCGTGTGCATGTCCTTCCGGCGGACGAAGTGCCAGTTAAGCCCGCTGTGATTGCTAATACGCCCACAGTCGCAAAAACTTGCGAACTTGCTTCCAGCGCGAGTGGATAAATGAATATTTCATTAGTCAAAACACTGTTCACCGAACTAAAAAAGATGCCGATCATTGACTCACACACTCATGTGCGAGTCGCGCAACCGGTGGCTCAACACCTCGGCGATCTACTGGGTTACCATTACTATACGGAACTCAGCAATAGTTCGCGTGGCAAACCCGTTCCACTACCGGACGATCCGGACGCGCGCATTGACTACGTCTGGCCGCATTTGCCCGATCTGCGCGGAACCGTCCAGTTCGATTGGATGATGGGTATCAGCGAGATTTTTTTCGACATTCCGCGCGACGATTGGTTCAGTCGGTCCAAGCAGGAGATCGTCAATCGAGCGCAAAAAGCAATTCAAAATCGTGACTATGAACAAAAAGTCTGGTCGCTATCAAATATCAAACAAGTTACGCTTACTAATCAGTTCGATGAGGATCTCTCTACGCTGAAAGATACTCGCCTGGTGCCGGCGTTGCGGACGGATGATCTGGCTTTCAATGCTGATCGAGCTGATTCCATTAAGCGCCTAGACCAGACATTTGGCGTAAGATCAGGAAAAGACCTGGCTTCCTGGCGCGCGGCGCTGGCGAAAGTTTTTGATCGTTTTCGCGGTTGGAAGTTTGGTTACGCCGCCATTGGGCTGCCACCGAGTTTTACGGTTGAAGAAATCCCCGATCAGACAGCCGCGTCGTTGCTAAAAAAACTGGCGGAAGGCCAGACGCTGGATGACGACGCGCGCCGCGTATGGGGTAGTTTTGTCGTCGAAGAACTCGCCAAACAGTGCCGTCGTGTCAACGCGCCGTTTTGCCTGATGACTGGCGCGGACCGAGGCGTGTATCAACAAGGCGTCCCCGCGGGACAGGATCTGATCCGCTGCGACGCTCATTTACGTGGCTATGATCGCCTGTTCAACAAGTACGACGATGTGCGTTTTCCCGTATTAGTGGTCAACGATACGGCCGGCTTGGAACTGGTGGTAGAAGGCTGGATTCGGCACAATGTCTATCCGATGAGTCACTGGTGGTACTGTAACAATCCTGTGGATATTCGCCGCGAGTTGCGTCGGCGTCTGGATGTATTGCCACGTACTAAATTTATCGGCTTTCACTCCGACGTCTATTCATTGGAATTTGCGCTACCGAAGTTCAACACTTATCGTTTGCAGTTGGCCATCGTCCTGGCTGAACGCATTGAAGAAGGCGAGGTCGGCGGGCACACCGTGATCGAACCACTAACCATGGCGAGCGCGCTGGCTTTGGCGGAGCGCATTCTATTGACTAATTGCGGAATAATTCTGGGCTGTCGGTAAAAAAAAGAGATGTTCGCCGCGCAATGGCACTATTGCGGGCCCGTAGCTCAGCGGTGAGAGCAAGGGACTCATAATCCCTGGGTCGCTGGTTCGAATCCAGCCGGGCCTATTTTCCTTCAATAATATCTAAAATTCTCGTAACCGTTCACCACAGAGACCCATTCGAGGCTAGGCCGCAACCCAAAGGCGTTGTTGACGGGGAGACGGGGAGACAGGGGGACGGGGGGAAACAGCTTTTGCTCAAAAGTCGCCAAAAAATCTTTGCGCCACGCAAAGATTTTGATGGTTAGTAGTAACGCACTTAACTTTAGATAAACTAGACTCAATAACTACTTTTCAAATCTGTTCATCTTTGTGTC
>JAZDLP010000093.1:0-7188 GCA_043801885.1 Planctomycetota bacterium
GCCATGTTTTACTCCAAAATTATAAGCGCGACCAACTCTGATTTGATACACATATCAGTCGCGATGACGCTGCGCGTCACCCGGAAACGATGAAAATACCGCGCACACTGCGGTATTTTCGGAGCAGATTCTTTTAGAGAAGCTCTGTTAGTTTCTTTGTGTCTTTGTGGTTAATTTAGTTCAATAGAGTAATTAGCGCGTCCCAGGTCAGATGCGTCAATATGTCGGCATCAGAATCAATCTTTCCAGCCCAGAGCGCAAAGAGCATTTGCTTCAAAGTCTCTTCCGATAACTCTGCGACGTTCCTAGGCAAACCGAGCAGCGGCGTCTTCAACTCGCTTTGACGTTTGATCAGCGACAGTACGCCTGCCGCGCCGCCCAGTGCCAGGTTCTTCGGTTGGATACCATACTTCAGCGCCAGACGCATCGTTCCATACAGCCGATCATCGTAGCCCAACTTGCGCACGGTATCGCGGCAGACACGCGAAACCAGATCGTTCAGATTCGGTCGAATCATGCGCTCCAGCAAATCGTCGGCGTAAGCGCGATAACCGTCGGACGTAAAGAGCGTATCGCCAAGCGCCGCGTGGCGTTGGATCAGCGCGGCACCGGATTCATCCAGAAAGGCGCGCCGCGCAATCTGCATGATCCCTTGATCGCGTCCGGCCTCGGCCATGCAGCTCAATCCCCTTAATTCGGCCAGATAACCAATCAGCGCATGGATGGCGTTGTGGCCGTAGAGTTTTGCTTCTTCAAACGGCAGCAGATCTCGCTTCTCGACGAATACGCCGATTCCGCGTTCGTAATGCGGCAGCGTCACGCGACTGATAAGGATGCTATTGAACTCCTCGACAAGAATCGCGCGCGGCGTGTTCGGCGTGATCGTCGTCAAACCGATACGCTGAATAGCCTCCTGATCCGCGATTACTCCGCTCATTTTGCCGATCACCGTATTCAGCGCCTGTACTTGGTCGAGCGATTGCGACGCGGTGTGTTGCTGCAGGCGCTCGATCAGGATTTCAGCGGCGTGATTGTGATTCTCCGCCGTGTAGATGATTGTGGGAAAGGCCGTCTGCCGTTGCGAAAGTCCGGCGCTGATCAGGCGGGCGACGCTGGTCTCATTGCCTACGTCAAAAAACGCCACGCTCGGCAGACAGGTGGCCAGTTCGTCCGCCTCGCGCACCGCTTCGATGATGACTTGGCGGTCCGCGGCTTCGCGAGGATTGTAGAGTTCGACGCCGACGATTCGAACGTGATCAATGCCGTTCTGGCGGGCGATGTTCACATTGTAGCATCCGCCGTTTTCACGAACAGCGTGCACAATTTCGGCGTCCACTTCCGCCACTACCAAGCGCGAAAAGTTTCCGGACATGCGCGCTTCGTATAGAAACAAACCGCTTTGAATCGGGCCGAAACCAAAGCCGACAAATTTCTTCTTCGCACGCGCAGTCATTGTTCATCCTTCATCGAAGATTCTCGTTCAGGAACTTCTCTTCACGCGATTTGTTCCAGTAATCCACCAACGTCAGATTTTCGACGCGCGTATGTGGATACAGAATCACTTTTCCTTCGATCTTGTTCTCGTTGATCCCGCGCAGCACTTCCGGCGCGTGTTTCAGGCTGCCTACGCCATAAATGTAATTTCCGGGATCAATATCATGCTGCGCGATGGCGCGCAATGTGGCGGCCAGATCTGAAGGCGCGCCGCCACTGGAGCCGACAACTTTAATCTCGTCGTAGTGTACGGCAATGGCGCTGATCTGCAGCAGATGCCGTCCCTGCGGCAAACCGCCGAAGAGATTCGCTACTCCACCCTTCCCCAGCAATTCCAAAGCTTGTTGTTGCACAGCTTGAATGCTGACCGCCAGAATGATGTCATCAGCCAGCGCGCCGTTGGTAACTTGCAGCAACGTATCTTTGAGCGCATCCGCCTCGACTGCGATTAGTTTGACTCCCGCGCGCTGCGCTTTGTCGCCCAATGTCTTCTTCGCGCGTTGCAACCGCTCTGGAATCTTATCGCAGATCAGCAGATTTCGCGGACGGAACCGCAACGCCATCTCGGCGTGCATCAGTCCCATCGGCCCGGCGCCGATAATCACCGTTGTCCCGCCAGTCAGCAGACCAAGTTTTGGCACACGCGGCTCAAACGGCTTCTTCTTGAGAATATGAATCTGTCGCTCCTGCGCCGAGTAAATACACGAGATCGGCTCGGCCATAGACACCGCAAAATACGGCAATTCGTCATCAGGCAAGGGCAGCAAGCAGCCGCCTTCGAGAACCTCTTCCTGAATCAAAATGTATTCGGCCAGATTGCCATTCAGCGTGTATCCGACAGCGACTTTGTTCATGCCTGCGGCGTTATTTCGGTAGCGGTCACGATGGTTGATCGGCGCCTGATCCACCGCCGGCTGAACTCCGAAGCGCTGACCGGGCTTATATTTCTTTGCCAGTTTCGCGCCGACCTTCGCCACAGTCAGCGAACCTTCATCACCGAGAATGATCGGATACTGCCGCAAATCCCAACCGTTCAGAAAAGTGTGCGCGCTGCCTTGTGAGATAACTTTCAGAATTGAAGTGCAAACACCGGCGGCGTCAACGCGGCAGAGCAACTGATTCGGTCCAACCTTGGGCACAGGAACTTCCCGGCACGATATATTTTCAAAGCCGACACCTGAGAGCGTTACCGCCTGCATCGTATCTGGAATGTCAAAAGTCTTCTGCTGACGATACTTCACAAACTTGTTGGCCACGATAATTCCGGACGATGTCTTTCCAATCGCTTTTAACGGCAGTTTTTTCTTCATGATGAACGCATCCTTATTTTGGTAACCGTGTAGATACGGCGCGCGAGCCTGACGAAGTGCCACGCCGTCCGCCGCAAGCAGATTTCCTGAAGTTATTTTCCGACAGCCCCTAAACTGTAACACGCGCGATCTTGCGCGGCGGCAAATGCAAAGCCTTACTTAGCGCATCATCGGCAGCTTCTTTTATCGCTTCGCTGATGGTCGGATGCGCGAACACAACTTCCGCCACTTCCTGAGTAGAGACTTTCTGATGCAGCAACGCTCCTGCCGCGGCAATGCACTCGGTGGCATTGTGGCCGAGAATGTGCGCGCCCAGCAGTTGATCAGTCTCGCGGTGACGGATGATCTTGACGAAACCTTCAGTATCACCGACGGCGATGGCTTTTCCTAAATGCCCGATCGGAAATACGCCGATAGAGATTGGAATTTCTTTAGCGCGCGCCTCTTCAGCCGTCATGCCAATCGCGCCGATCTCCGGAAACGTATAGACGCAATTAGGCATCGGCGCGCTGAAACTGCGCACGGCTCCCAACGCATTTTCGACCGCAACTACGCCCTGCGCTGACGCCGCATGCGCCAGCAGACATCGTCCATTGGCGTCGCCGATGCAGTAGTAATCTTTAACTGGCGTCTCCATCTGATCGTTGACACGCACGAATCCACGCTCGGTCTTCAAACCTACGCTCTCCAACCCAAGCGCTGCCGTGTTAGGCTGGCGTCCGATCGCCACCAGCGCTCGATCAGCCTCGATCATCCGACCATTACTCAGCGTCGCTTTAATCCCCGAATCGGTCTTCGTCAAATTCTCGATTTTTGTCCCGGTGAAGCACTCGATACCGCGGCGAGTGAATATTTTCTCCAACGTCGTGGCGATCTGCGCATCCAAGTTCGGCAACAGATTCGGCAGCATCTCCACGATTGCAACTTCCACGCCAAACGGTTGCATCATGCAGGCAAATTCGCAACCAATTACGCCGCCGCCAATGATTAATAATTTTTTTGGCAGCGTCTTCCAATGCAGCGCTTCGTCGCTAGTGCAGATAAATTCCAGGTCCGACGGCCAGTCCGGGATACGCGTCGGCGCGGAACCAACCGCAAGAATAATTTTGTCCGCCGTGATCTCCGCAGTTCGGCTCCCGTCATGAATGGCAACTTTGCCTAGGCCATTCAGTACTGCCTGGCCTTGTAAGACGGTTACTTGGCGCGCGGTGAAGAGCGTCTGGATGCCCGTGCGCAGCGCTTGCAACGCTTTGTTCTTGCGGCTCTGAATTTTCGTCCAATTAAACTTAACTTCGCCGCTGACTTCAATTCCCAGCGAAGCCGCACGCTTGATCTGATACAACAACTCAGCCGACGCCAACAGTGTTTTTGACGGGATGCAACCGTAGTTCAGACAGGTGCCGCCGAGGTTCGATTTTTCGACGACCGCGACCTTCGCGCCCAATTGCGCCGCCTTCAGTGCCGCGACATAGCCGCCAGGACCCGCGCCGAGAATGACGATATTAAAATGATCGCTCATGGTCATCAATTTAAAATTCTTAATTCTTAATTTAATTGCTGCGGCGATTCCAGAATCTCTTTCAGGCGAGCCAAAAATTTCGCGGCCAGCACACCATCAATGATTCGGTGGTCACAACTGATCGTCATGGTCATTACGTGGCCGGCGCGTATCACTCCGTCCTTGACGATCACACTTTCTCGCGCGGCGCCCACGGCCAAGATCGCGGCTTCGGGCGGATTGATGATCGCCGCAAATTCTTCGACGCCAAACATGCCCAGATTTGTGATAGTAAAATTGCCATGACCGACACCTTCCAGTTTGCCGGCGCGCGCCGAAGCGACAATGCGTTTGGCATTGCTCGCCACTTCCGCCAATGTCATTCGTTCAACGCCCAGCAACACCGGCACCACCAATCCATCGGCGATACCGACGGCGATGCCGATATTCACGGCTGGAGAGACGACTAATTCATCCTTATCAAGCTGACTGCGGAATGCGGAAAATTCGGTGATCACTCGCGCACAGGCCAGTGTGATGACATCATTGAGACTGCAACCTATCTTTGGTTTCTGCTCACGATAGAACGCTAATAACGAATCGGCGTTGATGGTAAGTCGTTCGTAGAAATGCGGAATATTCTGTTTCGACGCCAGCAGACTATTAGCGATTGCTCGCCGCATCTTGCTCATCCGATGCCGGATGAATCCTTTACTGTCTCTCACGCTCGAAGGCGCCGCGCCGACGCCAGACTGGACAGTCAATACGTCGGAAGAAACAATACGTCCGCCTGGCCCGCTACCTTTGCTCACGGTGGTCAAATCTATTTTATGTTCACGGGCGATTTTTCGCGCCGCGGGCGAAGCCTTCACGCGTCCGCCTTCCACGACCGCCGGTTCACTTCCGTACCGCAGGCGTCTCGCCTGCCACTCGCCTGCCACGACCGCCGATTCTACCGCGCTAACTTCATCGCCAAACGCGGCGACCGATTTGGCCGCGCCACTCTCGTCCAGATGCGTCGCGATGTATGTATCTACGTCCGCGTCTGAGTCAGCAAGATACGCCACGGGTTTCTTCACGGCCATTGTCGCGCCTTCAGGCACAACGATGCGCGCCAGTCGGCCGCCATCAGTGGCTTCAACCTCGACTGTGGCCTTGTCAGTCTCAACATCGAAGATGATCTGGCCTTGTTTAATCGTCTCGCCGAGCTGCACACACCACTTGAGAATCGTGCCTTCTTCCATGGACTGCCCGACTTGTGGCATCAGTACCGGAATGACCGGACCGCTAGTGGGCGCAATAGTTCGTGCCGCCGTCATACCGCTCAACTCTATTTTCTTATTACTACAGCAACAGCTTTCCCGTACCGCAGTCGTCTCGCCTGCCTGTTTTGACAAATGCGGTGACTCATGGGCGAGAGGCAGGCGGGACGCCTGCGGTACGGTCATTGTAATATTAGGCATTGCTTCGCCTTCTGCGATCACCGCAAGAGTGATCTGGATTTTAACGGTCTTGCCAGCCGGAACCAAAATCTCCCGCACCACGCCGCTAACGGCCGACTCCGCCTGCGCCAGACCATCTTCGGTTTCGATCTCCAGCAACAATTCGCCTTTGGCCACATTCTGGCCGGGCGCTTTCAGCCACCGCCGAACAGTGCCTGCCTGCATGGTCTTGATTATTTGTGGCATGAGGACATTATGCATGATTATTATTCAGCGTGGCAAGCCGCAATCCAAAACGCTAGATACATTTTTTCAAATCTTATCAATTATAGAGCATGCTTTGTCATAAATCAAGCAGAAATCGTCAAAATTGTGTTGAATTTATTTCAAATACGCGCATACTATTTTACTAATCATTAAAATCTTTGTGTGCTGCAAAGATTTTGATAGTTGGATTGCAGGTAAGACGCCAGCGCTACGCTATATGCGGGTAAAATTTACAATGACCCGCAAAAAAGCTAAACTTTCAAGTTTGTGCCCGTCGTGCGCTGGGAAACACCTTGTCTTTACCCACAAGTTTTGCGGATTTCTAGTCAATGCAATGAGAGAGTCTCTGTCGCCCTTAACAGGGCTATGCGTTTTTTGTGAACAGTGTTCCTAGGGCTGGCGCCCTAGGCTAATGTCTTTCGCCACTCCGTGGCTATAATGGGAAAAGAAACCGCTGGAATCAATAAAGCCCCGAAGGGGCGGTAGATTTTAGCCCAGAGCGTCAGCTCTGGGTTAGATGTGGCGATTTAAGAGGAGAGCCCCGAAGGGGCGATAGAGAATGTCGCAATCGTACTGGCTAATATACAAAGATGTAGGTAACGACAAGGGGAAACACAATGCATGCACTGCGCCATTCTAGCCTTTTTGCGGGTCATTGAAAATTTAATAGAGATATTCCAATGAAGAACATGTTTCAAATTATTCCTCTGAGTGCGGCAGATTGTCAGGCGGTATTAACCTCGCCCCGCTACAATCGCTTATATCCTACACATTGTACTGACTGCGACAGTAAGGGGCCATTTGATCGGAAGTTGTTTCGTATCCTTGGCATTCCACGATCTATGCAGTGCGATGATGATACTCAAAATCTTCTTCAATCTTATCTTTACCAAAATCATGGCGTCAACCATGTGAGTTTCCGAACAAACAACGATTCTTTTTATGCCGATGCGACATTGTGTTCGAAGTGTAGATCGTTCAACGTTGTCGTTGACGTTGATCTCTCGGATGACGTGTTAAATGAAATGAGCGCTTACTTAGTTTCTGTTGCGGAAAAGAAAAAATCGCGGAAAGTTTCTATAATTGATATACTATCGGAGGCAATAAAAATCTCAAAGGAATAACACCATGCGCTTGAAATCTGAAAATCAATTATGCTTTCAATTCTTTCCCGAAA
>JAZDLP010000098.1:0-6973 GCA_043801885.1 Planctomycetota bacterium
GACTGCTGCAAGCTTTGCGCAGTGAAATTCTGAGGGAGAGCCGGATGCGGGAAATCCGCCTGTCCGGTTCGGGAAGCGGGAAGGGGAAACGGAGCCTTGTCTACTGACACGTCACCGCGCCCTTTTTCGACTTCATTGCCCGAATTACGCTTGGTGGTCGCACTCAGCGACATGCACCCGTGTAACGCGGCGGGAGACAAAAAAACCTTGACTAGTATTCATATTTAGTTTATAGACCATTGATTAACTCATTTGCCAAATAGAAGAACCGTAATGTTAGAGTAGAGTACGCGAAGTATCTAAGGAGGAACAGATTCGGTGACTAAAAATGATATAGTGCTCTCAATCACCAAGAAGACAAAAGTTGAACAACAAAAAGTCAAAAAGATTGTTCAGTTAACGTTGAACAGCATTATAAACATTATTTCTACCGAAAAGCGCATTGAGTTGCGGAACTTTGGCGTGTTCGAAGTGCGCACACGCAAAGCTCGTAAGGCTCGTAATCCGCGCACGGGCGCGACAGTTATGGTACCCAGCAAACAAGTTGTAGCTTTCAAAGCTGGGAAGATTATGAGGTTGAGTGTGTCGACTAAAGTCTAAAACACCAGAGCATCCGCAAGTTCCCGAAGCGTAAGAATCTGAAGGTCGCCGCAATAATCATCGTCGCAAAGCTAGTTTAAATTATGGTAGATTCTGTAGTGCTAGTTTTCCCCGGTCAAGGCGCTCAGGTGATCGGTATGGGCAGAGACGTCGCCGAGGCGCTGCCCGAAGCGCGCGCACTGTTCCAACGCGCTGACGATCTGTTGGGCATCCCGCTAACCAGGATTATTTTTGAAGGTCCCGAGGCAGCGCTGATTGACACATCCATTCAGCAACCAGCGCTGGTGCTGGTGGGATTAGTCATTAAAAAAGCGTTGGAGATCAAGCGTGGACGACCACTAAACTGCGTAGCCGCCGCAGGACTATCGCTAGGCGAATACACCGCTCTTTCGGCCGTGGGCGCGCTGACATTTGACGAAGCGGTGCGACTGGCGCATCGTCGCGGGGAACTAATGAAACTGGCTTCGCAGCAAATACCTTGTGGCATGGCCGTAGTGTTGAATCTCGACGCCGAGAAGATAAAAAACGCATGCGCGCAAGCTGCCAGGGAAATGAACAACATCGTATCTATCTCTAATTTTAACGGCGGCGGACAGATTGTTATTGGTGGCGAAAATGCCGCACTGACCAAAGCGATGGAACTATGCAAGGCCGCAGGCGCCAAGCGCGTGTTGAAACTGCCGGTTGCCGGAGCCTTCCATACGGCGCTGATGCAGCCAGCGGCTGATGCCTTCGCTGCCGAATTAGACCGCGTACAGTTCTCCACAGCCACAGCTCCCGTCTACGCTAACGTCACCGCTGCGCCTGTGAAGACATCCACCGAAATTCGTGAAGCATTGAAACAACAGATCGTTAACCCCGTTCTCTGGGAACAGACTGTAAAGAATCTGATGTCTGATGGGCATAAGAAATTTCTTGAGCTGGGGCCAGGCAGCACGGTCAGTAATATGATCCGGCGTATCGCGCCTGAAGCGGAATGTCAGGCCATCACCACTTGGGCGGAAGCGCTGGCGTTTTCGTCGTAAGGGGCTGTCGGAAAATAAATTAGGGAAAGATGCGCCGCGCCGGACAAGTGGAACGAGGAAGGCGAGCAAGCCGTATCTCCCGAGTAGATACGGCGCGCGAGCCTGACGAAGTGCCACGCCGTCCGCCGCAAGCAGATTTCCTGAAGTTATTTTCCGACAGCCCCTTAAGATGGTGCGCTCGCACGTAACTTGACACATTTTGAAGCCATGAGAGAATAGTATTTTTCATTCAGGCTATGGTGAACTGATCGGCTGATTGACAAAACATTAAGTTCGGAACCGGATATTCGGCTCTATGTACCCAACACAGTTGCACAGTTATCTGCTCTGGCGTTCATCGATGGATCCGGACCAGCAATCGCTGGCCTCGCGACGTCGCACTGCTACGGTCTCGCTACTGCCGGCCATCATGGTCGGAATTTTTGTGTTTGGCTGGTGGGCTGGCTGGATCGTGCTGCTGTCGGTATTAACTGCGTTTCTGACGAACACAGTCTGCCATCGCTTTATCTACAAAGATTCTTTCGGCGCTCGCGATGGAACCTGGTTGCTGACCGGATTGCTGCTTGGTCTGATGTTACCTCCAAACTCGCCTTGGTGGCTGCCGGTGATCGGCGCCATGTTGGCGCTCTTTCTAGGCAAGTACTATCTGTCGGTGGACGGCATGTCGTTGTTCCAGCCGGCGGCGTTGGGTTTGCTGTTGTTGTATCTGGTGGGTATGTTTGCGGCGGGATTTTCGAGCGGCAATCCGATGCTGCCTTCAAAAGATGGCAAGCCGATGTGGCCGATTCTCAGTCGCAGCGTCGAACCGTCGTCTGGTTCCGTGCGCGCGCTGCTACGCGATTTCTTTGGCGGAGATGTGCGCAGGTCTGTCACGCGACAGGAGCGCAACGATGCGGTGTTTGCCGGCAATCTTTCGTACTATAACGCGGAGAAACACATCGTGGCCGAAGCGGTTCACGGCCCACGGCCGCTGGATCTGGTCAAAGCATCGCCGGAACGTTCATTAAGTCGCGTGGCGAGCAACTCGCAAAACGGAAGCCAGTCCCAGTCTTACGATGCGGTGGACATGATCCTAGGCTATATGCCGGCGACGATTGGCGGATCGAGCGCCTTTGCGCTGGGATGGGGAATTCTCCTGTTGATCTTCACTGGGGCGATATCATGGGTGTTGCCGACGACGGCGTTAGGCGCGATGGTGGCGGCGCTGTATGCGCTGTCTTGGTTGTATGACGGTAGGCCGGATGCGCAAGTAATTGCGGCCAACATTCCGATCCAAGTACTGACAGGCAGTACGCTGTTGGGCATCTTCTACCTGGCGGCCGATCCCACTACAGCGCCACGCTCATTCTTGGGCAAAGTGTATGCTGGCGTCGCGCTGGGCCTGATCGAAGTCCTGTTGCGCGTGTTCACGCCTCTGACGGAAGGAATTTTCTTGAGCGTTATTCTGGTGCAAGGTTCAGCTATTATCATTGATCAGTGGCTGGCGCCTCCAACGGAAAAACCACGCAGTAGTCCGCACGGACTTTCGTCGTCGTCGCTCAGTCGCTTGTAAGGAAAAAGGGTAATTGCCAATTTCACTCGCGCTTATCTGGCATCAGCACCAGCCATACTACAAAGATTTAGTCTCCGGCGACATGGTTTTGCCGTGGGTGCGGTTGCACGGCGTCAAAGACTATTACGGCATGGCGCGACTACTCAGCGAATTCCCCGACATGCGCTGCACGATCAATTTAGTGCCGTCGCTACTCATACAGTTGCTGGATTATGTCGAGAATGACGCCAGCGATCCGTTTTTGAAGCGATCCGCGCTCAATGCCGATGCGTTAAGCGGTGACGACATCTGCTTTATACTCGATCATTTTTTTATGACGCAGTGGAACCGGATGATCAATATTCATCCGCGCTACCGGCAATTATTGGAGCTGCGGCATTTCGGTCGACAGTCGGCGCAAGTCGCGGCTAAAAGTTTCAAACCGCGGGATATGCGCGATCTTCAGGTGTGGGCGAATCTCGTCTGGTTTCACCCGGTCAGTTTTGAAGAATCACCGCTGCTGCGTGAACTGCTGAAGAAAGGCGCCGATTTCTCCGAACAGGACAAATCGGCGCTGCTGCAGGAACAGAAGCAAGTGTTGGCGCGTGTTATTCCGTTGCATAAAGAATTGGCGGCGCGCGGCCAGGTGGAGCTGACTACGACGCCATTTTATCATCCCATTCTGCCGTTACTTAACGATATGCGCTCATGTCAGATGGCGCTGCCGCGCAATCCGTTGCCTAACGGACAGACGTCGCTGGCAGACGATGCGGAGATGCAGATCAAGCAGGCCGTAGCTTGTCATCAACGCATCTTCGGATCAGCGCCTGAAGGTATGTGGCCGGCTGAGGGCGCCGTCAGCCATGAGATCGTGCCTATGATCGCACGGCACGGAATCAGTTGGATTGCGACCGACGAAGAGATACTAAGCGCCACGCTGAATACGCGTCTGCGCGGCGGCTCTGGAAAACTGGAGCGCGCAGATCTGCTTTACCGTCCTTGGATTGTGCAGTCCGGCGACGCAAAGTTGAATATACTTTTTCGCGATCATCAACTCTCCGATCTGATTGGGTTTCAGTATCAGAGTTGGGACGGCGTGGCCGCGGCTGATGATTTTCTACGGCGTGCGCAAGCGCCGGCGCCAGTTGCGGGCGAGCGTCTGGTTACCGTTATTCTCGACGGTGAAAATTGCTGGGAACACTATCCGGATCAAGGCGTCAAATTTTTGCGCGCGCTCTATGGCAAGCTGGAGCGCGGCAAACAGCACGTCGCCAGTGTGCGAGTGCGCGATTATCTGAGCGAACATCCGCCGCAGAATCGTCTCGACAAACTGTTCGCCGGATCCTGGATCAACCATAATTTTTATATCTGGGTGGGTCACTCGGAGGATCGTCGCGCCTGGGAATATGTGTATCAAGCGCGTGCGGATTTGGTGGCCGCTACAGCCGTCCGCAAGGCTGCCGCGCCAGACGACTTGAACCTGGCGTGCGCCTGGGAAGAGCTGTACATTGCCGAAGGTTCGGACTGGTACTGGTGGTATGGCGACGATCATTCCTCCGGCAATGATGAAGTCTTCGACCAACTATTCCGCGCTCATCTAAAAAATGTCTACAAGTTCATCGGCCAGCCGGCGCCGGTTTTTCTGGACGTTCCGATCAAGAGCGTTGCGCCGGCCAGTCACATCAATCCCGAATCAAACTTGAAAGTTCCCGCCTTCTTGCGCGATACGGTTCACGGCGTCACCGGAGAGTATTCAGGAAATAAATGAAGTGACGATCTCGGTCATTAAAATTCGCGCGCCTATCCGTTTTGCGGACGCATTACAAATGCAGCACAGCCAGGCTGCCGAGCTGGAACAGTGTTCGCAAAGATTGGCAAAATTATTTCTGCTGCAACACACACCGGTGTTCACCTTGGGACGCAAGACGGAGAAGGCGCATCTGCCTCGCGATATAAATAATTTGGTGACGCGAACAGGCGCGGAGATAATCGAGGCTCATCGCGGCGGATCGGTAACCTATCATGGCCCAGGCCAACTGATTGCGTACTTGCTGCTTAATCTGCGCGTCTGGAATATAACCATTCACCAGCATCTGGACATGTTGGAGGCTGTCGCGATTAATACGCTGGCGCGCTTCGGCATTCAAGGTCGGCGCGAACCGGGGATGACGGGCGTGTGGGTGGAAAATTTGCCGGGCAGCAGTGAGAAGATTTGCGCCATCGGCGTTGGCGCGCGACGTTGGATCACTTATCACGGACTGAGCCTAAATGTGGAGTTGGACCTGCAGCCGTTCTCCGAGATCATCCCGTGCGGTCTGGCGGGCAAGCGCGTTACGTCTATGGCCAGAGTACTGGCGCGCAGCGTCAGTATCAACGCGGTCGAGACGGCGATGATCGCCACGTTTGGAGAAGTGTACGACGCGAAAATCGAAACAATCTCTTATCACGCCACGAAAAAATGAAACCACAGATGAACACAGATAAACACAGATTTGGAGTGAATAAGATCACGAAGAAGATCATTTATTCTCGGCTAAAAATCATCCGGACCTATGGGCTTCGTGGGCGCAGGTTTTGTGGACGTGGGTTTTGGTGGTAAAGATACGTTTCGGTCGGCGATCATTTTTTTTACGCCCTCCTTTGCTTTTTCGGCCTTAGCTAAAAGTGTCATCGCCTTCTCTCCGCCAATTTGGCGCAGCGCGGAAGAGATGCTCTCGAGTACATGGATATCTTGGTTAGCGTCCTGGTCGGCAAGCGCCTTTTCAAGAATCGCCAGCGCCTTCTCCCCACCTACGTTACTCAACACAGAAGCGGCGTTTCTACGCATGTTGACATCATGGTCAGCGAGCGCCTTTTCGAGGAACGCCAGCGTCTTCTCCCCACCCACGTCCCCCAGCGCGCGAACGGCGCTTCTGCGTACTTTGACATCCGGACTTTCGCATCCGACGATTGCAATTCCTTGATAACTTCCGCCACTTTCTGGTCACTCGCGCCGCGTTGCAAAATTGCAATTTTGCCGTCGTTTCGCCAAACTAATTTTAATTCCGCCTGACGCGCCATCGTTTCGATGAGTTTCCTCCCATCCGTTGGCTTAAAACGATAGTCAGAGGGAATGATCAAACTACTTGTTTCTCTAAGATGAGCGCGTTTCTCTTGTCGCGCGGCAATTTCTCCAACGCCTCGTCAAAATAAGGTTCGATCTCTTTCCAGGCATCCGACTTTTCCGATTCGTCAATTCGCCCATTTTTCATAGCTGCAGACTCCCGTTCATGTTCTTGCCGCCGACGCTTCTGGAGCGAGGCGTCTTTGACGATCCGTTTAGCGACGAGATAAAGCCACCCAGAAGAACCGTGTCAGGCGAAAGCGTCTCCTTTTTTCGCATCAGCACTAAAAACGTCGCCTGCAGGGCGTCTTCAGCAAGTTCTCTATCTCTCGCGATGCGGAGACAGGCCGAAAAGATCAAATCGGTATAACGCCGAACGATCTCCTCTACGGCCTCACGCCATTCAGGAGTTTTCAAGCACGCTAATAGTTCAGGATCAGTCATAATTTGGCGTCCATCACTCGTCTCTTAAGATAAAGGAAGCATCTTTGGAAACTACGGGAAGATTTTTTTAAAATATGTAATCGTTCACCATAGAGCCACAGAGGACACAGAGTTACTATGGAACTTGAAAAAAGGCCAGTTACCTCGAAAAGGAATGGGTTACAGAAAGTTCAGTTTGTGATGTTCGAACGTTTCTCAACTCATTTCAGGGAGGGCTGGCCGATGGGAAATACTATCATGGTAGGTTGTGATTTGCACGACAAAACGATG
>JAZDLP010000128.1:0-9784 GCA_043801885.1 Planctomycetota bacterium
CCTCCTGCATAACATGCGTGGAAAAGAAAACGGTTTTGGTCTTGCCGATCTCCATGATCAATTTGCGAATTTCGATGAGCTGAATGGGATCCAGACCGCTGGTGGGTTCGTCCAAAACCAGCAGGTCGGGATCGTGGAGCACGGCTTGCGCCAGTCCCACGCGCTGATGAAACCCGCGCGACAACGTGCCAATCACGGCCATATACTTGGCTTCCAGACCGCAGGCGCTCACCGCCCAGTCAATGCGCGTTTTGCGCTGTTGAGGGCTCATGCCGCGCAGCCGAGCGATGAAAAAGAGATATTCCTTGACTCGCATTTCGGTGTACAGCGGCGCATTTCCGGGCAGATAGCCGATATGCCGCCGCACTTCTACCGGATCATTATCAATGGATACGCCACAGATACTGACAGTGCCGCCGTCGGCGACCAGATAACAAGTCAACACTTTCATGGTCGTGGACTTGCCAGCGCCATTCGGCCCCAGCAGCCCGACAATCTCGCCACGCTTGACCTGAAAAGTCAGATCGTCCACCGCGCGAAGGGGGCCATAAATTTTTACCAGATGATTGACGTTGACTAGAATTTCTGTTGAGATCATAGCGATCACGATACCCTTCGAATTACGTAATTACGAATTACGACGTATGCGAGAGCAACTTTATTCCGCTACGCTTTGAAACCTATTCCTGAACTCAATAACAACATGGTATTTAGAGACACTGTAACTTGCCAGAGTCTTCAAGAATTTTCAAGCGAAAAACAGGCATATACGCAGTGTTATTATAGAACACTAGCCCAAAAGCGCCACACCGCGAAAATATCGTAACCGTTCACCACGAAGGCACAAAGACACAAAGATGAACAGATTTGAAAAGTAGTTATTGAGTCTAGTTTATCTAAACGGTTACAAAAAATCAGCTTCCTTTTGTGATCGGGACGGCGCGCACTCCATAAGAAGTTTCCGACGGTTGTGTCGTGATGTCATCCAAGATCGGCCCTTGAATGGGCAGCAACACTCGGAAAGTCGCGCCTTTTCCGATCTGGCTTTGAACTTCAATCCGTCCGTCATGATCATCAATAATTTTCTTGCAGACGGCCAGTCCCAGACCGGTGCCGTCGGACTTAGTCGTGAAAAATGGTTCGAACATTCGTTCCTGTATCTCCACCGAAATGCCGCCACCGCAGTCGGTGACTTCAGCATAGAGCATGTCGCCCTCGCGTCCCGTCTTCAGGTTCAGCGCTCCGCCGTGCGGCATGCTGTCGCCCGCGTTGCGAATCAGATTGAGAAGCACTTGCAATATCTGATTGGCATCGAAACAGCCTTCGGGAATAGACCGATCCAGATCCAACACGGAGTGGATATTGCGCAAGCTGAGCGATTCAGCTTGTGTTCGGAACGCGGCTTCAACGATCGCGTTAAAGTCGTTGAGTTTTGGCACGGGCGCCGACGGGCGAGAAAAGTCCATGACGCCTTTGAGCAGATTCTCCAGTCGAGTGGACTCCTCGGCGATGATCTTGGCGTTTCTGATGACGCGGTCAACATTTTCCGGCTTTTTTAAAATCACGCGCGCAAAGCCGCCGATGGTGGTCAGCGGATTGCGAATTTCGTGCGCCACATGCGCCGCCATTTTGCCGATGGCCGCTAATTTTGCCGTATGCACGATCTCCTGCTGCGCCTTGCGCCGACTGTCCAAACTCTGTTGCAATTCACGATAAGTCTCGGCGTTTTCGATGGCTAGCGCAGCTTGCGAAGCAAACAGCATTAGCAATTTGCAGTGATCGTCGGTGATGGCGCGGCCAGAGTAAAGGTTGTCAGCCAGAATAACGCCGACCACCGAGCTTTTGACAATCAGCGGCACCGAAACAAACTCCTGACTGTTAAATATCTGCCGAAAACGCGGCGTCACTCGCGGGTCAAGCGCCGCGTCGGTGACCACTTGTTCCTTCTTCTCCAGCGCGGTGCGCACCACAATCTCGGACGGATCTTCCATGGAGTACCGCAGATCGCGAATTAACGGATACAACGCCATGGACTCCTTTTGGGGCAGCGCGTCCAGACTACGCAACAGGTCGTGCAACGAGCGTCCTTGCGTGGAAAACTCAGCCCAAATGCGGAAGGCATCTTCACGGCTGGCTGGGCCGACGGCCATCTGCGCGTCGAGCGTACCAGTACTGCGATTACGCGTGAACAGGAACGCGCGGTTAAAGCCCAAAGCATGTCCAGTGGTTACGCACAGCAAAATGACGTGGTTGAGCCGTTCAATTTCCAGAGTGCCCTGCAGAAATTTAGACAATTCCCGTAATAGCGAGAGTTGTTCTATGCGTGTCTCCTGCTCAGTCACGTCCTGCGTCAACACCAACGCCTGACTGGAATCGGGACTGTCGGCCAGGCTTTTGATACGCACGATAATATTCGAAAAATGGCGACACTGGCCGTGAGGCGTGAAAACCGACCAGCGCATATCCATTACCTGCCCGCGATCAAATACTTGTTCAATCCAGTCGTCGTCGGTCTGCAGACGCGACAGAAACGCTGATAGCCCTGGCTGACCGAATGAATCGCCAAACCACAGGCCGAAGGTGCGATTCTGCCATAGTACTTTGTAGTCTTTGTCCATCAGGCACAAGGCCGCATTCATCGCATTGACGACGTCATGTAATTTAGTGCGTTCGCGCGACACTCTCTCTTCAGTTACTGCCTGCTCGGTTACATCATCAGCCACCATCAACACCTGCCGCGCGCCGCTATAATTAATCGCAGTGATAGTGACATCGGACATGCGTTCCGGGTTGGAGCGCAATAGGCCATGAATACGCCGCAGTCGCGAAGGTTGGCCGGAAGCAATGGCAGTATGGATCGTCTGACTCAATCCACTGCGTCCAGCCATGCCGGTGGTATCATAATTGATGAACTCGCTTAACTTATGTCCGATCACGTTACCTTGTTCGGCGCGCGCGGCTTGGAGGAACGGCTCGTTGGCAAACAGAATGGTTTCCTCGGCGTTCAACACCAGCAGCGCCGAAGAGAGCGCGTTGACGATATCCTGTGTTTCAGTCTCGAACACGTTCGATCTCCTGCAATAACTTTACCGCAAAAACTTCAGCCGCGCCATCTTTACCCGACGAGGAAAGTTTCAACGGCCATTGTAATACTACACTCGAACTTTGATATATGGCTTCGAACCCGCCCTCTGATTGCGACACTGTCCTTACCGGACTGACCACCACTCGGGCCGGCTCAAACGTCCGTAAGATCAGCGCCACATTCAGATACTCGTCTTTCAGGCCCACATACATCTGCGCGCCAAAATCCGCAACGGTCATAAGTTTGCCCGCGTTAGCTTTGTCCGCATAAAAATAATACCGATCATGCGCATCTCCGGCCAGCAGCGAGTAGTTCATTTCCACGCCGAAGAACCCGTCAATCGCCGCGCCGCCGCAGTGCTCAATTACGTATTCAATCTCAAAACTGTTGTGCTGGCGCAGAATGATGCGTTTGGTGACACGCACCTCTGCATCCCGCCACTTGTCGCTTCGGACCAATTCGGCAATCACCGCGGGGGCGGTCATCGGGGGGGCGGTTCGCGAACCGCCCCTACACGAATCACCCGCAATCGTAGGGGCGATTCGTGAATCGCCCCCACGCGAATCGTCCCTGCGGGTAAACACGCGCAGATCGTAGGCGTCCTGCCGAAAACCAGGATCGCTGGGCGGGTCGCCAGAGAGCATGTCTTCCGGAGTCAAAAGTGTGGGAGAGAGATGATCAACCAGACTCTCTCTCTGATAAGTGTCATACTTTAGGAGCTGCGTCAGGCCAGGCTGTTTTGCCAGGATCAGATCGTGAATACTGGCGGTCTCATCTTCAGAACGAATCGTCGCGTGCGCAACTTTATCGTGATAGGCCTCCAGACGGCGCGAGAAAGTGTCGCCCACGTTGAAGTTTATGTCGCGCAAATCGAACTCGTACAGGTGCCCGCCTCGCTGTGGATGCAGATATAGCGCCGTGTGCGTGTTGAAGAGTTTGACTTCTTTCTCGCCGTCGAAATCAAAATCCTGAACGACTTTGCCGACGGTCGGCGCAACGGTTATCTCGTCGGCCAATTTGTCCGCCTTGATCAGTTCGCTATAAACGGCGCTGCGCAAATGCGGCAGATACATACCGCCAAAGACGCCGTGCCAGTATGGGCAATTGCATTGACCACGATACAGGTGGGTGCGAGCCTTATCAATCAGCGCGGCTTTTTTCGGCAGCTTCGCAACCTTGGCGCTGACCTCCATCATTTTGCTATACATATTGTTGCCTTCAAGATACTTGACTTTGAAGTAGCGCCAGTTACCACCCTTGACCAGCGATATAATTTGTTTGATGGCCGGATCTTGCGATAGCGCCGAATAATGTTTGATGTGTTTGATGGCGGCCTCATAGGCCACCAGGCGCGTAGTCGGCAGTGCCCATTCGGTCATCTCGCGGTAGCTGTTCTCCGGCAGGAAAATTCGACCAACCGCCTCGACCTCGTCGTAGGCGTCGCCGAGCGTCGAACAGATCAGCCAGCCCTCCTTCTGCGCGCTCTGCAGCGCAGCGAGAAATTCTTTGAGCCAACCATGCAGATAGACGTGCTGGTGAGTCTTTGGCCAGACTCCAAACTTCTCGCCATCGTCGGCGTAGCATACCACGCGCTCGCCGTCCTCCGGCAACAGCGAACGCAGATACTTCAGACATTCGCTCACCGCGGCGAAGGGGATGAGATATCGCAGTTGTTCGGACGCCGGATAAACGCGCAAAATGCGGCCTTGATCTTCGGTGATGAATCCGCCCACCAGTTCGGCATCTTCCAGACCAGCGGCTTTGAAGTGACTGTCGTCCAGAGTAAGATACTTGGCGCCGGCATCGGCCAAATCTTTAACCAGTCCGGGTTCCCAGACTCGTTCGGGCAGCCATAAACCGCGCGGTCGAGCGCCGAAGCGTTTCGCAAGGTACGCGACCATGTGAGCGATCTGTCCCAACCGATCACGCTCCGGCAGCATGGTCATAATAGGCTCGTAGTACCCGCCGCCGATCATCTCCCAACGCGAGCGAGGTGTTTCATTTTGTTCCGCCGGTAACGCAATCGCTTCGCAGTTGCGGACTAATCGATCTATGTAATCGGGATGCCGCTTTTCAAGCCATTCGAGCAGACATCCGGAGTAATGATTAGTGAGCGGGATCTCAGGGAACTGCTCGAAGACCTCCATGTATGGCAGATAGCTCATCTTGTACGCTTCTTCCACCACATGGTCAAAGTTGCCCACTGGCTGGTGTGAATGAAGCAGACAGACGAATCGGATGCGACCAGCCATGATCATTTGCGCCCCTGTTGAGCCAAAGCGGACTTATAGACTTCGATGTGCTTTTGCGCGCTATGACGCCAGGACCAATCCTGCTGCATGCCGGCGCGTTGAATTTTCTGCCAGGTCTGCGGCTCGGTGGTCAGAATATGCAGCGCGCGTTGCAGACAGGCCAGCATGGCCGGCGCGTTGTAATCGGCGAACTGGAATCCAGTCGCAGTGTCATTAGCCAGCGTTGCGGGCGTCGTGTCCGTCACCGTGTCCGCCAGACCGCCGACTTTGTGGACCACCGGCGGTGTGCCGTAGGCCAGCGAATAAAGCTGATTCAGTCCGCACGGTTCATAACGGCTGGGCATCAGAAAGATATCACTGCCGGCTTCGATCAAATGCGCCAATGCGTTATCGAAGGCCAGCGCCAGACCGATGCGGCTGGGATTGCTCTGTTGCACACGCTGCAGCAGTTTATGAAACTCCTCGCGCCCTGTGCCCAGAATCACCAGTTGAACATTACGCTTGAGCAATTCTTCGATGCTTTGCGCCGCCAGGTCAAACCCTTTTTGTTCAAATAGCCGGCCGATCATGCCGATAACTACTGAATCGTCGTCAGGCAGATTAAACTGTTTGCGCAAGACGGTCTTGCAAATTCGTTTGCCGTCCAGATGGAAGGCGTCGTAAGTAGCAGGCAGCAACAAATCCTTCGCCGGATTCCAAGTCGCGCTATCAATGCCGTTAATGATGCCAACCAAATCTTGTTTGCGATCACGCAGCACGCCATCCAGACCGAACCCGAATGCCGGCGTTTGGATTTCTTGAGCGTAAGTGGGCGAAACAGTGGTCAACACGTTGGAGTGAACCAGCGCGCCTTTAAGCAGATTCATCTTGCCGTGAAATTCCATCTCCTTCCAGTTGAAGTGTTGCCACGGTATTTGCAGCAGCGGCCAATCCCAGTGCCAGAACATGCCCTGATAAGCCAGATTGTGGATAGTGAATACTTTGGCCGCGCCTTTGGATACAGGATTCGCGCTGAACAGCAGTTTCAGATACACCGGGATCATGGCCGTCTGCCAGTCATGGCAGTGCCAGATGTCCACGGGCTGACCCAGCGCCTGAGCGGCGGCGATGCAGGCGCGACTGAAGAAGACAAACCGACTGCAACTGTCTTCATAGTCGCCCTGCGCCGTGCCGTACAAACCATCGCGGTCAAAATATTTTTCACAGCCAATCAAACAGACTTTGGCGGGCCCTTTGGCGGTCACGGACTGATATAGCGTCCACGGTATGTTTTCATTGCCGACGGGCACGTAGCCTTCGGCCAACTGTTTTGGTTTTGGCTCGATCTTCTTTGTGACGCGATAGTACGGTGTCATGACCGTGACGTTATGATCCAACGCGGCGAGTTCGTTCGCCAGCGCGCCGGTCATGTCCGCCAATCCGCCCGTCTTCGAGTACGGCAAAACTTCTGATGCAACGTAAATGATGTTCATTTTTAGCCCTGTTTTTCACGCGCCATAGCGGAATAATTTCCCTGTCATATCGTTCTCTACTTCTGTGAGTCTCACGTTTGCCATCTTCACAAATTGCTCGTCTTTTTCAATCCCAATGACGCGCCGATTTAGTCTCTTGCAGACTACAGGGCATGTCCCAACACCTGCGAACGGGTCAAGCACGAGATCACCTTCTGATGAGCTGGCTTTGATCAACCGCTCAATCAATGATTCAGGCTTTTGTATCGTGTTCAAAGCATCCCTGCTGACAAGTTCTTTGGATTTGTACGTCAATTGCTTTATGTCTCCCCATACGTCGCCTGGGTTCTTCCCGTCTCCGTTAAATTTTGTATTCCCATATTTGCCGTTTGTGACGGAAGGCACGCGCTCACAACGAAGACGATGCTCCAATTCCACGAGTTGCGCCACACGGATAGCGTCCAGATTATACGTCTTGGGTCTATCTCCCTTGATGAAGTAGCAGATGATGTCGTAATTGTTGGTATAGTTGAGCCTGCCCTGGGCTAGACGGCTGGGCTGGTACCAGACAATCTTTGATCGCAGATTTAGGAATGGACGGTAGTCAATAAAGTCAATGCAGTCGGATTTACCGAAAAGGTAGAGAGCGCCTCCATCCTTTAATTTGGCTGCGAAGATGCTAATAAGCTTCAGATTGAATTTTTGAATATTGCTGATTCGATCCCACTTGTTTGTGGTGACTCCGTAAGGGCCATCGCAGATAATCAAATCAATGCTGCCGTCGTCAATCTTTGGGAGCATTTCAAAGGCATCTGCGTTGTATATCCGATCATACTCAAGCATATTGCGTATTGTCCTTACTTGCCGATACAGAATTTTGAAAAAATTCGATCCAGCATCATCTCCGTTACCGCATCGTGACGCAACCACACGCCTTCGGCCTGCCGGAAGGCGTGCACGGCTTCACGCAACTCCACCGCCACGACATCTTCGCCGTGCCCGGCCTGGAGGCCACCGCAAGCGCGCATGATCGCTGCGGCCGCTCGGTCTGTCGCTTCGTGCGCGGCGGCAGCGGTGATAAAAGACGCGCTTCCGGCGCGCGTACTGACCGCGACAGCTTGCGCGGCCAAAAATTTACGCAACGCTTCGAGCCCGCAATCGTTCATCGCCGAAACTGAAAAAGATGCGGCGACATCGAGGCCACAGGCGGCTGCGAAGACGCGCTGCGCCGATTCGTCCACAGCTCGCGTTAAATCAGCCTTCGACCAGAGCAACGCCGCGCCGGCCGGCTTGAGCTGGCGCAGCGCCATCTGTAACGCGATCAGACCGCTTTGCGATTTGAGCGGAACGGACTGATCCACGATCAAGAGCAGCGCGTCGGCGCTGCGTAGCTGACTGATAGTAGTATTCCACGCAGTTTCGCGCAACCACTGATTGTTACGTGTGGAGGGTTGAACTTCAGCGCCACACCCGGCGGTGTCCACCAGCAGCACGGTCACCGAAGTCGTAGCCGGGTCTGATTCTGAGGCCGAAGCGATGAGCAATGTGAGCGGCGCTTCGACGAAGTCGCGCGTGGTGTGAGCGAGCGGACTGACGATAGCCGCCGAACGTCTCAATAGCGCGTTGAACAGGCTGCTCTTGCCAGCATTCGTCGGCCCGACCAGCACGATGCGTGGCAACCCGGCGTTTAGACATGCGGAATCGCCGGGAGCAAGTGTGGTATCGGATTTAGCGCGAAGTTCTTCAGCATGCCGGCGCAGATATTCGAGGCGTTTCAGAATTTCTTCCGTAGACAGAACGCCCGCTTCTTCGTGTGAAAAATCAAGACCAAGTTCGACCAGTGAAAGCAAGTCTTCGATCTCGGCGCATAAATCGTGACGTCGCGCGCGCGAATGCGTTTGCAAGCGCGCGGCGTATACGCGAGCTTCGTCGGCCGTCAGGCTGTTAATCAGCGCGCCGACGGCTTCGGCCTGCGCCAATGAAATGCGTCCATGCTCAAAGGCCCGGCGGGTGAACTCGCCCGGCTGCGCCAACCGCGCGCCGGCGGCCAGTAACTGATCCAGCAGCGCCGAGACCACCCACGACAGACCCGGCACATGCAGTTCGATCATATCTTCGCGCGTATAGCTGTGCGGCGCCGGCATACAGTACGCGCACGCAGCCAGAATGTGATCCTTCCAGCGAATCTCGCCGCTCACCCGACGCCACACTCGCGCAGTCTTTGTACAACTAATCGTCAAAATCTTTGCGTGACACAAAGATTTTGATGGTTGGATTGCAGGCGAGGACGCCCGTGCTACGCCTTTTCGCGAATCTGCGCCGCGAAAGATTTGTTCAGAGAGCGCAGGAGCAGATCGAAACACCTGTTCGGCGCAGCGTGCCGCTTGCGGGCCGGACAACCGGACGATTGCGCGCGTCCAGTCTTGTCGGACGCCTGCATCCTTATTTCCATAGCCACCCAACGAACTCGGCGGCGGACTAGATAAAGCCACGATAGTTTCACGCATATAAGTTTATTTGAGCCGCGCTTTGTCGTGGACGAGCCGCCCGTCCGACTGGTACTCTACGTCCACCCCATCCGTCAGCATTCGGTGAAAGATACGGTTGCTCTGCACAAGTGACGGCGCATCGGCGCGGGAGACCATCCGGAATGCGTCCTCGATGGCCTCGGCGGGTACAGCGGGATTCAGTCGGACCAGCGCATTCCGGAGGCGTTGGGGCAGAATCGCATCTTGGTACGTCAGCCGCTCAGCCGCCGTCTCACCGGGTGCAATGTCAGGGCCATGAAGAATAGTGTAACCCAGACCGATCAGCCAGCCCAAGGTTGCCAATTCAATATCGGATTCCATTAAATGCGCCATGGTTCATTCTTTTGTAGGGGCGAATGATTATTCGCCCGCGGATGTAGGGGCGAATGATTATTCGCCCGCGGATGTAGGGGCGAATGATTATTCGCCCCTACGGGATTCTCGCGATCCAATTCCCATTGCAGGGGG
>JAZDLP010000134.1:0-14646 GCA_043801885.1 Planctomycetota bacterium
ACATTTTGATTCGCTGAAGAACAAGGAACACAACGTGCGCAATCTGCTAAAACGACTTGAAAACTTGGGTTATACAGCCACACTTACGCCCAAAGCCCTTGCCTCGTGAGTTATTTTCGGAGCAGATTCTTTTAGAGAAGCGTATGTTTAAGTGAACGAGTATGGGCAATGGAAAGCGATTATGCCCAAATTGTAGAGAAGACCATTAAGGCTATTGACGATTTTGGTGAAAGAGAAGCTATTAGAAAAGCGATTCAAGGAAATCTTGAGAGCGCAACGGAAATACGAAACGGACCATGGCGATTTGTTAAAACAATTTTGACAGCGTCTCCTCAAAAAGAATTAAAATCACAGCAGGATGTTGCTTTGCCAAAGGGCACTGATCGTGCGCATGTATCCGATGATGACATTTCGCGATTAATTGCGCAGGCGTTAGCGGCATACAAACGCATTTCAGACGCCTTTGCCGCGCAAGAATATGAAAAGTCGGTGCCATGGGTTTTAAAAGGCAAAAAACCATGTTTCCCGGAGGAAATGACTCGAAATGAAGAAAATATAAAAACTATGGCAAAGACATTTAATCAAGAAAGTGCCCCAGCCAATCGAGATGTAACCGCAGGCTTGGTGAAAGACCTAAAAGCCCAGGGGCTGGTGTTAGGCCCCGCTGAAGTCGAGATCGTTAGCGCCAGCAAGTATACAGAGTTAGAACGCGGGAGTGGCCAGTACGGTTCCATCACGAATAAATCAACAACGACGGTACGAATTCCGTGTCCTGGGTCAATGTTGATCGGGCAGAAATATGTGGCTGGTGCTCTTTCCCCCCGGTGCCAGAGTATGACTCAAGACAAAGAACTGGTGATCCTGATGCTTAAAATCGGAGACGATTGGTTCTGGGAGCCATTTGGCTGGTAGTGTTTTGAAACTAGGGGGGTATCCACTTGACGCAAGTGACCACAACCGGTAATATTGATTGGCATAAATGCTCGGCTACAGATAGGATGTGCTTGCATTAAGTGGATGCCCCCTTATTATAAGCGAGAATCAGATAGGAATTCGCGGATATATGGCGAACAAAGTGTGGTATGCGTTACGCGCACAAGCGGAACGCGAAGAGAAGATTAAAGAAAGTCTCATCGCACGCGTTCGTGCGAAGGGTTTGGAGCAATACGTCAGTCAAATCGTAGTGCCGGCCGAAAATGTATCGGAGATCAAGGAAGGCAAGAAGCGCGTCTCCCAGCAAAAGATGTTTCCGGGTTATATCCTCATCGAACTGACCACGGCCGAAACCGGCGAGATACCTGAAGGTCTTTGGTTCGCGATCATGGAGACTTCCGGCATTAGCGGATTTGTGGGTGGCAATCGCACCAGTCCTTCGCCGTTGGATGAAATGGAAGTGCGTCGCATTCTGAATGATATTGAGTCGCACAAAGAGAAGCCAAAGCCCAAAGTTGAATTTGAGCCAGGTAATAAGGTCCGCATCAAAGATGGTTCATTCGAAAACTTCGACGGGACGGTGGAATCGGTGGATTCCACTAAATGGATACTGAAAGTGAAGGTTTCCATCTTCGGTCGGGACACCTCCGTCGAGATGGATTACTCAAAGGTGGAAAAGATATAGGCAAGCGAGCCGTCGTCTGAAAGTCGCGCAGCGTATAGCAAATCGGTCAGGAGAATTACAGTGGCCAAGAAAGCAATCAAGGCTAAAGTGAAGTTGCAATGCCCCGCAGGTGGAGCTACTCCGGCGCCACCGGTAGGTCCGGCACTATCTCAGCATGGCGTCAATATCGGCGAATTTGTGAAGCGGTTTAACGCTGAGACTGCCAAGCAAAAGGGACTGATTATTCCAGTTATTGTTACAGTTTATTTGGACAAATCGTTTGATCTGTTGTATAAGACTCCTCCGGCTAGTGTGTTATTATGCAAGGCTGCGGAAATTGAAAAGGGGTCGGGGGAGCCTAACAAAAATAAAGTTGGCAAAGTTACTCAAGCGCAAATCGCCGAAATCGTTAAGATTAAAGCTAAAGATTTGAACACAATAACTCCTGCCGCGGCGGCTCGCGTTATTGAAGGCACAGCGCGCAGTATGGGCATTGAAGTAGTGTGACGTAATCTAAAAAAGATTGCGTTTGAGGTTAAAATGTTGGAGGAGAGCCGGCTTTGCCGCCGACTCGTTTAGACTCCGGAAAGAGCAGTAACATGCCACGCAAAAAGGGTTTCTACAAGTCTTCTCGCCGGTTTCGCGAGTTTGTCGCTAAAGTTGATTTGAACAAGTCGTACACGATCAACGAAGCTCTTGCGATCCTAAAATCCGGTCCTAAAAAATGCAAATTTAACGAGTCGGTTGATTTGGCTATCAAGTTGGATATTGATACCAAGCAAGCGGACCAGTTGGTGCGCGGATCGTTTTCACTGCCAAAGGGCACCGGCAAGACTATGCGCGTGATCTGTTTTGCGGATGGCGCGCAGGCCGAGGCCGCGCGGACGGCCGGAGCCATCGAAGTTGGCGGCGAGGAATTAGCTAAGAAAGTTGAGGGTGGGTGGCTTGAGTTCGATGTTGCGGTGGCGCATCCAGCCACTATGCGCTACGTCGGACGGCTTGGCAAAGTGCTCGGCCCTAAAGGTCTGATGCCCAGTCCAAAGTCTGGCACAGTGACTGCCGATGTCGCCAAAGCAGTGCAAGAATTCAAAGCTGGCAAGATCGAGTTCCGCAATGACTCCTTCGGCAATATTCATGTCGTCGTAGGCAAGCTCAGTTTTAGCAATGAAGACTTGGCGGTGAACATTCAGGCTATGTTGGATCACGTCTTGGCGATCAGACCACAGACTGTCAAAGGTAATTATCTGCGTAAAGCTTCGCTTACTAGCACGATGGGTCCTGGCTTGCGTTTGACCGTTTAATTGAGAAAGGAAGTAGTTAAGATGGCTGATCGCAGACCGCCTGATAAAAAACCAAAAGGATCGGGCAATCCGAATCGAATCAATCGCCTGTTAGTCAAAAAGGTGTCGGAGGATTACAGTAAACTAACTAACTTGGTTGTATTGACGAATTTAGCTGTCAACAGTGAACAGATTCGGGAAATCCGGCCCGCACTGCGCGACAAAAATGTTCGAATGCAGATGGTGCGCAACCGGTTGTCCATGCAGGCTTTTAAACAGTTGGGGTTGAAGGACGCTGAACAGTTATTCCTCGGTCCGACCTGTATCGTGGATGCCGCGGATCCGGTAACAGCGGCCAAAGTTGCCGTGGATTTGGCTACGAGATTTAATAAATCGTTGAAGCTGGTCGGTGGTGTGCTTGAAGGCAAAATATTGGATGCGAAGAGTGTCGAAGCGCTCTCGAAATTCAAGACCAAGACGGAATTGATCGGAGATGTGGTGATACTGGCCAAAAGTTTGGGTACTCGTGTGGTCACGCAATTCAAGGGGCCAGGTAGCCGTATCGTCGGCGTGATTAAGGCGTTGGTGGAGAAACTGGAGAAGTCGGAGCAACCTGGCGCAATGCTTCAGGAAGCATCCAAATCGGCGTAAGAATGTGGTTGTTACTTGACGTGTGCTCAAGATAGTGTTTAATACTCGGTCTCTTGCAATGTGAGCTGAGACCGACGGGAAATTGGCCGGAAACAGGGCCGTATGCCATTGACCGGAATGACCCGAAACTAATGTAACGCAAGCTGTTAGGCTTGCAGGCATCACAAGCGAACAGCTTGTTAGACAGAGAGAAAAGGGAGGTTTACAATCATGGCGGAATATGCCCCTGAAATTAAGGAATTGGGCGACAAAATTGTTAGTCTAAGCTTATTGCAGGCTAAAGCGTTGGGCGACTACTTAAAGGAAGTCCACGGCATTGAAGCTGCTGCGGGTGGCGCCGTGATGATGGCTGCTCCTGGTGGAGCCAGCGCGCCGACGGCTGCAGCGGCTGAAGAGAAAGCCACGATGGACGTAGTGTTGACTAAGGTCGCCGATCAGACAAAGAAGATCGCGGTCATCAAAATCGTCCGCGAGATTACCGGTCTGGGCTTGAAGGAATCAAAGGATATTGTGGACAAGGCTCCGCAAGCGATCAAGAGTAATGTATTGCGCGAAGAGGCTGAAGCCATGAAGGCCAAGCTGGAAAAAGAAGGCGCGACTATCGAACTCAAGTAGTTCAGTACAGGTAAAAAGTGTTTTGTTCGAACGTGTAACCACTTTAATCGGAGGGTAGAATGTTATGGCCAAGCAACTGGCCTTTGACGAAGAAGTTTACCGGCATATTCGGGCGGGTGTTACCAAGTTGGCGCGCGCGGTCAAGAGCACTTTGGGACCACGCGGTCGCAATGCCATGCTGGATAAGTCTTGGGGCGCGCCGACTATCACTAAAGATGGTGTGACGGTGGCTGAAGAAATTGAGTTCGAAAATCCTTATGAAAATATGGCGGCGCAACTGGTGAAAGAAGTCGCTTCCAAGACTTCTGACGTCGCCGGTGATGGTACCACTACGGCGACGCTGCTGGCCGAAGCCATTTATCTGGAAGGACTAAAGAACGTCATCGCCGGCGCTAATCCGGTGCGTATTAAGCGCGGCATCGAAAAAGCTGTCGAAGTTGTAGTCAAAGAGATTGAGAACCAGGCGGTCCCGGTCAAAGGTAAAGCCGACATTGACCTGATCGCGACTATCTCAGCTAATGGCGACCATACTATCGGCAAGATGATTGCGGAAGCCTTCGAAAAGGTCGGGCGGGACGGCGTCATTACCGTTGAAGAAGGTAAAAGTCTGACCAGCGAACTGACCGTGGTCGAAGGCATGCAGTTTGACCGTGGCTATCTCAGTCCGCATTTTATCACTAATGCTGATGCCATGCTTGTCGAGATGGAAAAGCCGTTAATTTTGATCTGCGAGAAGAAGATATCTAACGTGCGTGAATTGGTGCCGTTGCTGGAGAAGGTTAGTAAAGCGAACAAGTCATTGCTGATCATCGCGGAAGACGTGGATGGCGAAGCGTTGGCGACACTGGTTGTCAATAAGCTCCGCGGCATCGTCAACGTAGTGGCCGTTAAGTCTCCTGGTTTCGGCGACCGTCGCAAAGCCATGCTGGAAGATATTGCTATTCTCACCGGCGGCAAGGCGTTCTCCGAGGATCTTGGTATCAAGTTGGAAGCTGTAGAGTTCGCTAATTTGGGCAGCGCCAAGAAGATACAGATTGACGCCGAAAATACGACTCTTATTGAAGGCGCCGGTGAGTCTAAGGCGATTCAGGCGCGTATCGAACAGATTAAGAAAGAAATCGGTATTACTACCAGTGACTATGATAAGGAAAAATTGCAGGAACGTATGGCCAAGCTGGCTGCGGGCATCGCGCAGATTAATGTTGGCGCTGCGACTGAAACAGAGATGAAGGAGAAGAAGGCGCGCGTCGAAGATGCTCTACATGCGACTCGCGCGGCAATTGAAGGCGGTTATGTTCCGGGCGGTGGCGTGGCGTTAATTCGGTGTCTGGGCGCATTAGATAAGTTGAAGGTTGCCACAGGCGAGGAAGTGGGCGTGGATATCGTTCGTAAAGCGCTGGAGATGCCGGCTCGGACTATCGCCATCAACGCCGGTGTGGACGGTTCCATCGTCAGTAATAAAATCAAGAATGGCAAAGGCGGGTTCGGGTTCAACGCCGAGACTGGTCAATATGAAGATTTGGTGAAAGCCGGCGTGATTGACCCCGCCAAAGTTGTTAAACATGCCTTGCAGAACGCTTCTTCTGTGGCTACTCTCTTGCTGATTAGCGATTGCATGATAACTAAAATTCCAGAGAAGGACAAAGGTGGGCACGCAGGCCATGGTGGCATGGGTGGCATGGGTGTCATGGGTGGCATGGGCGGTATGGGTATGTAATATTGTCGCTGTATGGAGAGTGCTTCATGCGATCAGTTATCGTCCGTTGTGGTATTGCAATTGTCGTCGTCGCGATTATCGGCTTGACTTGGGTTACTCTGCGCCATCCGTCTCCGCCAGCGAAAAACGAAGCCAATTCGTCTGCTTCTGCGCCGGTGACGCCGTTACTTGCCGATGTGCAAGTCGCCATCGCCACCAACAAGCCATTTCGAGCTCTGATTGCTATTCAGAAAGCAAACAAGGCGCTCGCGGATGCTCCCATTTCTAATCTGACTCGCGAAACCAAAGATGTTCTCGACGCTACTCATTTACTAGCGACCGCCGCGCCGGCGACAGTTGATGCTTACGAGGCCGAGTTGATCGCGTTTCGTGTCGAGAAACGCTTTGGTAACGAGTTGAGCGCGGATGCCGCGTTGCTCCGTGCTGCCGCTATCGCCGAGTCGCTGCCTGACGATAGCGTTGGTCTCGACGGTCAGCAGACGATCTTCTGCGGCCCCGAAGGTGGCGCTCGCGCTGTTCTCATCGCCGCTGATCACGAGATTATGATCAACAAAGATTTCAACGCCGCGCGTCACTATCTGAAGTTGATTCTCGAACACTTTGCCGAAAAAAGTCCCACGATTGCCGCTCAGGCACAGGGCAACTTGTTATGGCTCGACACCCAACCCTCATTTATTATCGAGCCGCCATCCGTTGATCTCAATCTTGAACACTCCGCCACCGAAAATCTTCAGTCGTCTGAAACTCCCATCGGCTCGCGTGCCATAGTAACGAAGACCACGAAAGTGGATGCAAAAGCGGAAGGCACTGTCATCTTTGCCAAGGCGAAAAAAGGCTATGTTTACACCATTACCGCCAGTGGCACGTGGGCGCAAGACCCAGACACAAAGTTTCAGACCGGACCAACCGGTTTGACCACTTTTCCCGCCGTTTGGGTGGGACCTTTCGCGGGCATGCTCTTCGGTTCGTTTGCGGCGAAAGCGCCGGGGAACGCGACTTGGAAGTTCATCGGCGCGTCGGGAAGCATCACGGCGACTGCCGATGGCGATATTCTCGGCATATTTGCCGATCTACCCGGTCTCTGGGGCGACAATGTTGGCTACATGGATGTCTCGGTCACTGGTGAAAATGGCTTATATCCTCCGACCGCCGCGGCCACGACGACCACGTCGGTCATCGCCGTCGGCGGCACGGCGATACTTGACGGTTCAGCATCGAAGGACAATGACGAAAATGGCCAATCCATTGTCGAATGGCAGTGGCGTTTCGAAAATCTCACCACGTCAGCCATTATTAACGTTACTACGAAGACGCCTATCTGCAAACAAGCGCTCACTGTTGCTGGCGAGTACAAAGTCACATTGATCGTCAAAGATAACGAAGGCGATCTCTCTGAACACATTTACGTGACGGTCAATGTAGTCGGTGTAACTTTGAAAGCCGAACCTGTGGAAACTATTTATCCCGCCACCATCACTTTAACGGCAGACGGCAAACCGTCGGGTGGGGAGTATATCTGGACGATTTCCGCGCCTGGTCTTACGGTGAGTGGCAAAGGTTCCACTGTAACTTTGAATCAGCCCGGCCAATATACGGCCAGCGTTATCTATAAATTCAAAGGTGTCGAGAGTCCGCTGGCGGCGGTAACCGCGTTGCTCAGACCCACCGTGACGCTGGTCGCGGCCCCGCCCAAAGTAGTCGCTCCTGGAATCATCACGCTGACAGCGACGGGCACGCCTGGTAGAGGGACATATCAGTGGACTGGTGTTCCGAATCCTGGCAATACAGCAATCATGACACTTTGGGTTCCAGGCGTGTATCAAGCCTCCGTAGTTTACATACTAAATGGCGCCGAGAGCGCTCCGGCAAAGGCCACGGCCGAGATCGAGCCAGGACCGCCACCACCACCGCCACCACCGCCACCACCACCACCGCCACCGCCACCGCCACCGCCACCACCGCCACCGCCACCACCGCCACCGCCACCGCCGCCGTCACCACCGCCACCAGGTAGCCCAAATCGTGGAGAAGCGGAAGTCTATGGCCAGCATAATGTTGATGTGCTTGTTCCTCTTTTTGATGCGCTTGTTCCTCTCTCTCTTTTCGATCCCATAGATGTTGAAGTTACACACCGGATCGTAACCATTGACACTCCGAGGGAGCGCGACCTGCATGGCATACTGAGATTCAAATACAAGTCTGGTGACGCTTCGGCGGCTAAATTCCGAATTAATAGTAAGGACTACACTTTAGGCAGGCCTATTCCGGTCGTTGAGCCTGGGCATGAAGGTGGCGGCGTTCATGATTGGCACGAAGGCACGGTCACCTTGTCCATCTATGGCCAGAAGATCGGCAAGCTTGTCATCGAGGCCGAAGTTGATCCCGACCCCGAAACTCCCGAAGGAGATGGTAAACCATTCAAGAACGCGACAATTTCTATTAACGTAGTCAAACCGCATGAACCGGGCGACTACTCCGCCAATGCTCAAGGCAAGGATTGCGAGAAGCCCGGTGACAAGTGGGTGGCCACCAAGTACTACTACACCGCAGAGCCGTGGCCGAAAAAGTACTCTCTTGTCAATGATCCTCAAAAAGAATTTCATAAAGACGTGAACTACTTGTGGGATATTAATTGGGCCATCAACCGAAGGTATCTTGGTGGCGAGTTGCGCGGCGCCGTTCCCATCACGATGCGCGTTGATCGTTACATCCAGGCTGGCGGCGCCATCGTTCAGAAGCACATTGACAACGGGATTATTTCCAAGACTGCAAAGATTCGCGTCTTGGCCACAGTATTAGCGGACGCTGGGCCGGTCTCTATGACTTTCAATGGAACGACGACTGCCAGTAACGGGAAAAGAATGCGGTTGGAACCTCAGAAGCAACCGACTCCCGCCATCTACGAATTTGCCGTGAAATCCACCGCGCTGAAGACAGCGTCCGTGCGTGGCGCCAATGGCACTCGTCCCAATCTGGCTAACAACATTCTTCAATTCAGCGGCAAAAAGTACAAGATTCACTGGGTCGAGTTGAGTTTTGACGCCATGTCGCCATATATTCTGGTGCATGGAAAGGGTGCAACTGGAAAGTACTGGGATGGAATTAATCCGAGCGGCAAGAAATGCTGGACGGGAATGACTGATGAATTTAAGAATAAAGGAATCCCTTACGACAACAGCATCAATTTAAATCACACCCCCAGCCCAAGTGATGCAGCCAATTACGCTTCGCAACCATCGCAGGGTAGCCGCGAGGATCAAGGTACGCAGATAGAGGATGCATTACCAAATATTGTGAAAAGTTTTGGCACACGACATTTCAATCTTGTGGGTCATAGCAAGGGCGGTTTGGATGCGCGTTGGTGGTTGACCGAGCGCAAGGCTCGCCCAGGTGGCAATTCCTACGGATTGATTCTTGGCCAGTTCATAACAATGAACAGCGTTCATCTGGGCAGCGTTATTGCGGATTACTCTTACCAAACGACTCGGGTTTCGCGATGGACAATTCCGAGCTTAATCAGCGAGGGGCCAAATTTGCAATACCCATTCTTGTGTCTCGGTGGATTTATTGATAAGGTCGCCGCTGGTTCACCCGCGACACGATCTTTACAGACAATAGGTTTTGGCTCTTCAGGAATGGTTCACTTTAACAGTGACAATCTTCCGAAGATGCGAGCATATAAGAACATAGATGGCACTGTGCCAAAATATATCGCCACTTCATCCGACGCCGATGTGAATAGAGACGGAGCAATCAGTCTCCCGACTTCTTTGGCTAAAGCTGGCGCAGCCGCCGCAATCATAGGCTCAACAGCGCCGCTTCTGAGTGCTGTCGCCGCCAGCATTGTGCAGCGGCTTCACCCTGACGTTGGCTCGCCTTTTGCCTCGCCTTCTGAGTGCGACAAAGGCGTCTTGTGGGGTGGCACTTTTACGGATTGGGCTATCGTCGGATCAATTGGCTCTCGTGTCGCCTATCAAGCTCTACGCGATATCTCCAGCGTAACAATTTCGGAGACCACTGCGAACATCTACGTTGTTGAAAACCAGAGATCGCCACAGTACCGACAGAAGAATGATTTCTTAGTCACACGCGAGAGCGCCGAATGCCAGATTTCTGGTTCTCCCTTTTCAACACTGATTTATTTTCCAGGCAAGATGCATGGCGACATTTGCGATAATCAAGTCGGATCGCAACTTGCGGTTCGCGGCGACGTGTTCATTCCGAAGAAATAACTCATGAAACATTACTCTCGACGCATTCTAGTAGGCGTAGCTATCTTGGCGATTGTCGTCATGGTGTGGTTTTTCTTCGTACGTAATGAAACAAATGCGTCTCAGTCCTCAAATCTCCTGGCGAGAACGCTGGTGCAAATTTTAACGCCATTTTCGGCGACCGCCGCCGACTGGAAGAACGCGAAAGTTTCTCAAAGTACGTTGGGTGACACTAACATCACATATTGGGCGCTGACGAACATGCGCCCTATTATGGAAGCGGATACGAATACCACAGCATTTTGCGTTCGCGCCACAAATCGTCGCGATACTGAAGGCAAGATCGTCACGACCGTCTGGAGTAACAAGAATGCCAATACACTGGAAATCGTCTGGGCTTCCGGTGCGGTTAACCGGAAAGATCGAAGTACGGATAGAGGGCCGATGTTCGATGAATCCCACCCCGATCAGCACGGCCCGCACAACTCTGGTCTGGGCTGGACGGGCACAGGCACAAGCGAACCTAGAATAGTGATGTATTATTATACGGATGAGAAGATGTTCGACAAAATCGTGCCGTTCGATTACACGCAGTATTTCACCGTTAACGGTTTTATTTCGAATCAATATCCAGTCGCGGCTATGCCGTTACTATCGAAAGATGGAATGTCATCACCTTCGATATTGCTTGTTGATGTCATCCAGGCGCAGTTGATCGGCGAAATAAAATTGCCCGCGGAGGCGAAGAGTGGTCGCCCAAATTTTATCTTGGATCAAACGAACGATGTGCTTTTGGCTACTCAATTCAATCTTGACTGGTTAGTAGCTATAGACTTGAGACTTTACGCGCAGAAGAGTAAAGAGAAGTAACCAGTAGAACGGCCCAAGTGGGCGACAGAAGAGTTTTAGTTTGCAATAGGGAGGAAATTTACGAATGGTGACCGCAAAGAAAATCAAAGTTGATCTTCAGCCGCTGGATGATCGGATTGTGATCCGGCGATTGGAAGCCGAAGAGAAGACTACCGGTGGCATTGTTTTGCCGGATACAGCTAAAGAGAAACCACAGAAAGGCGAAGTTCTTGCTGCCGGTCCTGGCAAATTATTGGAAGACGGCAAGCGTGCGCCAATGGAAGTTAAAGTGGGCGACATGGTATTGTTTGGCAAGTACTCAGGCACGGAAGTCAAAGTTAGCGGAGAAGAGTGTCTGATTATCCGCGAGAGTGATCTATTGGCAAAACTGAGTTAACTGACCTGTGACTGATGAGCGCAGCGAAACATAAAAAACGGAGACTGCTAATAACATGGCAAAGCAACTACTTTACACGGACGAGGGGCGACAGAAAATTTTGTCTGGCGTGCAGAAGCTGACACGCGTGGTGAAGGCGACTATGGGACCCGGCGGTCGCTGGGTGGCGTATGAAAAATCATTCGGCGGTCCTGGTGTCGTTAATGACGGCGTTACTGTCGCCAAGGAAGTCGAGCTGGAAGATCCTTTTGAGAACATGGGCGCGCAGATGGTGCGCCAGGTCGCCAGCAAGACTAATGACGTTGTTGGCGATGGCACGACGACCGCAATCGTGTTGGCCAACGCGATTTTTAGCGAAGGTGTGCGTTTCGTCACCGCGGGACACAATCCGATGGCCATTAAGCGCGGTATTGATGCGGCCGTCGAAGCGGTGCTTGCTTCTGTCCATGAGATGGGCAAGCCCTGCGTTAGCAAGCAAGATATAGCTCGCGTCGCCACAATCAGCGCCAATGATGACGAAGAGATCGGACGATTGATCTCTGAGGCTATGGATAAAGTTGGTAAAGATGGTGTGGTTACAGTTGAAGAAGGCAAGGGCACGGGTACTGAATTGGAAGTCGTGCAGGGCATGCGTTTCGATAAGGGCTATATTTCGCCTTACTTTGTTACCAATGCCGATTCAATGACCGCCGAATTGGAAGACGCTTATGTGCTGATCTACGAAAAGAAGATCAGTAATCTGCGTGAATTTCTGCCGCTACTGGAGAAGATTGTGCAGACAGGCAAGCCATTCCTGATTATTGCCGAAGAGATCGAAGGCGAAGCGCTGGCCGCGCTGGTGATCAATAAATTGCGCGGACTAATGCGTTGCTGCGCGGTTAAAGCTCCGGCTTTTGGAGATCGCCGCAAGGCTGTCTTGGCTGATATCGCCACTATGATCGGCGGCAAGTTTATCAGTGAGGACATTGGCGTGAAGTTAGAGAACGTCGAGATCGCGGACTTGGGTCGCGCCAAGCGGATTTCGGTGGACAAAGATAATACGACTATAGTGGAAGGCGCGGGAAAGAAAGCTGACGTGCAAGCTCGCGTCGCGCAGATCCGGCATCAGTACGAAGCCAGCACCAGTGATTACGACAAAGAAAAACTACAGGAACGTTTGGCCAAATTGGCCGGTGGCGTGGCGGTTATTCGCGCTGGCGCGGCGGTCGAGACGGTAATGAAAGAAACCAAAGAACGCATCAACGACGCGGTTCATGCCGCTAAAGCTGCGGCCGAGAGTGGCGTAGTTCCAGGTGGTGGCGTCTCCCTGTTGCGCGCGTTGTCGGTGATGGAAAAAGTTAAATATAAGTTAAAGGGCGAGGAAAAGTACGGCGCGGATATTATCGCCAAAGCGCTTGAGCACCCGCTGCGGATTATCGCCGACAATGCCGGTTTCGACGGTTCAGTGGTTGTCGAGACGGTTAAGGAAGCCAAGGGCAATAATGGCTTCAACGCCAAGACTGGCGAGTATGAAGACCTGGTCAAGGCAGGCATTTTGGATCCGGTTAAAGTGGTGTGTAACACACTGCAGAACGCAGCATCGGTCGCTAGTCTGTTGCTTACCGTGGACACGATGGTCACGGAGATGAAAGAGAAGGGCGAAGATAAAGATCTGGTTCCTGGAGCGGTACACTAATTTTTTGAGATATTTCTGGAAAGATAAAGCCCTTTGGGTTCGCCGCGTGCGGGTCTGGAGGGCTTTATAGTTTCTAACGCGCCATTAAAATTTTGACTCATGAGACTCTTGCAAAACCTAAAAATCGGCATGGTTTAAATATGCCAGTCGCCAAAAAATATTTGCGCCACGCAAAGATTTTGATGGTTAGTAGTACAGAGACGAAATTGAATAAAATAACTAACGTGGTTATTCAAACGAGTTTTCGTATTCCATGCGCCGCAACAGTTCTTCGGCCATATGCCCGATTGGTCCGGCGGGATCGAGGATTTTGGCGTTCTGAAAATCGTGGCGAGCGCCACGACGTTCGCCACGACGCAATCGTCGTTCCGCGCGAATCAGCAGCGGCACCGGATCGCGCGGCTGCAGATGGACCAGTACAGTCGCCACTCGTTCGGCATCAAGAGTTTTCTTTTGCTGATCGAATAACGCCAACAGATTATTGCACATGCGAGTCAGGATGTCGCGCGCAGGCGTGGCCTTGAGATGTTCTTCGAAGACAAAGGGCTGTCCGGTGGATTCCACGCGCTGTCGGCAGTCTTCGACGTTCAATGGCCGCGCGCCATTAAACGGGTCCACCAGCACAAACTGATCGCCTTCCCTGGTCCGCACACGAATGCGCACGATAAAATGACCAGGCATTCCCACTCCATCCGCATTCAAGAACACGCGCCGCGCCAGCGCTAGATACAACACAGATAAAGTGATCGGCAAACCCGTGCGCCGTTCAAGCACATCCGACAGGTAGATATTGCGATCACTATAAAAATTATCATTATTGCCGCAAAATCCTTCGTCGCGCCAAAATTCACTGAGGTTTTTGATTACGTCCAGCGTTCGTTCGGCGGCTACTTTTTTGATGTTCTCGTGCGGCACGCTCAGTTGTTTGCAAATACAATCTCCGGCTTTTATTCCCAGCGCGTCAATGTTGCGGATCACACGCTCAACGGACAGATTCGGATAGGGCAGGCGCGAGAGAAGCGCGGCGCCAAATTCGATGGCGTAAGATTGCTTTTTGCGCTGCAAACTCTGATATAGCTGGCGACCGACTTCATCCGGCACCAACAGTCTGACTAGAGAACGCGCCAGAACGGCTTTGTTCTCCTGATGACTATTCGTGGCGCGAAACAGAGCGGGCAACGCTTCAGCGCCCAAGACCATGATTTCGCGAGCGATCTCCGCGCGCCGTTCGCTGTCCACATATTCAGCCGCTTCCAGAAGCGCCTGCGCACGCACTCGACGGCGAAATACCTCGCCCGCCACCGTAGCTAACTCGCGCGGATCAGGCGGGTTGAACGGCAATGCATCCATCCGATATGCTCCTTAAATACTACTGTCCACCATCTGGTCGTGAAACCTAACCTATACTCGTCATGTCGTCAAGTATGTGAAACAACTTGACTTCCGTCGATCATAGGGCAACATTTTGTGTGTCCGCAAGTGTGATCTTGTGACAAAAAAAGAATGTATCATTATTATGGCTCATCCGGAACGAGCGTACTTCACAAAGTGCGGAGGTCGGTAAAGTGGAGTTGAAAAAGCGTGGATATGCATGTCTATTCTGTGGATGTTTAAAGCCTTCAGAAAAGGAGAATCAAGCATGTCCACTTCATTG
>JAZDLP010000193.1:0-16262 GCA_043801885.1 Planctomycetota bacterium
AAGACACTGTAGCACGGAAATCGGCCACTATCTGTTTTCCCCCCCTTGAAAAGGGGGGGACAGGGGGGGTGAGAGTGGGCAACTGGAACACCCCCCCTTGCCCCCCTTTTTAAGGGGGGGGGGGGAAAATTCCCGACTTCGCTACTACAGTGTCGATTTGCTGTATTTTAAATCATTTTACTGCGATACTCATTGACATGGAGATATTCGCGTTTTGATCGATTACGGAACAGAAACTAAATCTGAGATCAGGAGGTCAGAACGCGCGTCATGAAGTTAAGCGGGATTTCACACACTTGACGACATGAGCCAAAAATAAAAATGGAAACGCTGATTAAGTGGTACAAATATATCTACGATGTGGCGGGCTGGGTGCAAGCATTGGGCGCGCAACATTGGCTGGCTTATACCGTAATGTTCGGCATCGTATTTGCCGAAACCGGATTGCTGGTCGGATTTTTTCTGCCAGGCGATTCGTTGCTGTTCGTCGCCGGACTGGCCTGCGCGCCGGGCAATCAGCTCTTGCATGATAATCATCTCAATATTTTCGCGCTCAACGCCATCCTGATCCCCGCGGCCGTCATCGGCGACACTGTGGGCTACTGGATCGGCGCTCGCGTAGGCATGGCCTTGTATCGGCGCGAGAAAACGTTGTTCTTTCGCAAGGATCATCTGCTCGCCACCAAGGATTTCTATGAACGACACGGTGGCTGGACCATCGTCATCGCGCGTTTTGTCCCGATGATTCGCACTTTCGCGCCCGTCGTGGCCGGCATTGCGCAGATGCCCTACCGGCGCTTCGTCGCCTACAACGTTTTCGGAGGAATCGGCTGGGTCATCAGTCTCAGCGCGCTGGGCTATTTTTTGGGTCAGCACGACGCAGTCAAAAACAACCTTGAAGCGACCTGCATGCTGATCATCTTCGTTTCGCTGTTGCCAGCGGGTATTTCTTTTCTGCACAGTCGCTTGCGCCGACGCGCGCCGACCAGCACAACTCTGGCTGACGCGGACGAACTGCTCAAAGAAAAAAGGTAGATGCTGATATATCGTTTTGAAATTAGCGTTCCTTCAATCAACAATCTAAAATCAACAATCTAAAATGCTTCAGGATGGCATTCAGATATAATTTCTCTATGATTCTGTGTCCTCTGTGGCAAAAATAGACTGAATGATTAAAATCATTATATGCGTGTCCTCATCACTGGAACCGAAGGTTTCACCGGATCACACCTGACCGAGCACTGTCTCAGTTTGGGTGACGAAGTCTGGGGCACTTGCCGACCGCAATCGCGTTGTGTCAATCTCGTTCATTGCTTAGATCAGATTACGTTGCGTGTTGGCGACATGGCGCAGCCGGATTTCATCCGAACCGTGCTGCGCGAAACTCATTTTGATGTCATCTTTCATTTAGCCGCGGTAAACGTTCTGCACGATACGATGAAAGAGCCAGCGCGCGCCTTCGAAGTGAATCTGCTCGGCGGCATACATCTGCTGGAAGCTGTGCGCACACAAAGCCCGCAGACTCGCATCGTCATGGTCAGTTCGGCGGAAGTGTACGGGCCTGTTGAATCGGAGAATCTGCCGGTCAAGGAGACGCATCCGTTTGCGCCGATCAACGTATTTGCGGCGAGCAAAGCGGCGCTAGAGCTGGTCGCGCATCCCTTCATTCATATTTATGGCTTGCAGGTGGTGATCGCCCGCCCCTTCAACTACACCGGTCCACGACAACGATCCGAATTTGTCTGCTCGACGCTGGCCGAACAGATCGCCCGAGTGGAGATCGGCGGCAAACCGGTGATCTATGTCGGCGACCTGTATCCCAAACGCGACTTTTCGGACGTGCGCGACATTATTCGCGGCTATCGCCTGCTAGCGTTGCATGGTCAGAAAGGCGAAGCATATAACCTTGCCTCCGGCGTCAGCGTTACCATTGAACATATCCTCAACATGCTGGTGGACATGGCGCGCGTGAAGGTTGAAATTCGCCATGATCCGGCTCGTGTGCGTGAAACTCAAGTGCTGGATGTGTGCGGCAACCACGAAAAAGTCGCCGCCGCTGTCGGCTGGGCGCCAGAGATCCCGCTGATCAAGACTCTGCGCGATATGCTCAATTGGCATCGCGACCAGATTACCGCAGGCGGGACACGAATTCATCACTGACTCGAAGCATGAGAAAATCCGATGAAAATGGTTGAGAATAATCCAAAACTCGTGGCATTCTGTGGACTCTGCACTGCTAACAACACAAATCTTCGCGGCGCGCAAAAAAGGCGAAACATGCCGGAATTTTAGATTTTTGATTGTCGATTGAAGGAAAAAAGATCGCTAATGAAAATACAAAAGCAAATAGTTCAAAACTCGCCCGCTGTATTTTCTACAGTCGGAGTTGCTGGAGAAAGTTTGCTAGCTTTGTTCAGAAGCTGCAAGAACTCGGCGCGATACCCGCCGGGGTCGCTAGTCATCGCTTCGCGAGCGGTCTTTTCGATCAACGCCCAGTCGCACTTGCCTTTGTGAGTAGAGCCGCGCAGTTGCATGCCGAACATGGCGACGGCGGCGGCCCAGCGATAGTTCTCGCCGGCGTCTTTCCACAAGCGATTCTGATCTTTGAACGGAATATTAATCTCCGTGGCCGTCTCAGCATCGGGCGCTTTGTGGCGAACGAAGACGGTGAAGAGCTCGCCGCTGGAAGTCGCCAACGGAGTGAACTCCCAATCTTTCTGGTACTTCAGCGGTTGCGTGCCGGCGCCGGCCTGCGCAGCGGAGTCGCAGGGGACGATTTCGTAGAGCGCCGTCACGGTATGTCCGGCGCCAATTTCGCCGGCGTCCTTCTTGTCGTTACGGAAGTCCGCGGCGGCCATCAGACGATTCTCATAGCCGACCAAACGATAGAACGCCACAATCATCGGATTGAATTCGACTTGAATCTTCACGTCCTTGGCGATGGTGATCAGCGTGCTGCCGATCTGATCCACCAGCAGTTTCTTCGCCTCTTTCTCGCTGTCAATGTAGCCGTAGTTGCCGTTACCCTTGTCAGCGAGACCTTCCAACATATCGTCCTTTAAATTGCCCATGCCGAAGCCCATAACCGACAAAAACACGCCGGACTTGGCCTTGTCCTGGATCAGTTGGAACAACTGTTCCTTGTCGGAAATGCCGACGTTGAAGTCGCCATCAGTGCAGAGGATAACGCGATTGGTTCCGCCGGTGATGAAGTTCTCGGTCGCAACGCGGTACGCTTCCTGAATACCGCCAGCGCCATTCGTCGAACCGCCCGCGGACAAGGAATCAATCGCGAGCTTAATTTCGTTTTTGCGATCACAGATCGTCGAGCGCAAGGTTAAACCCGTTGCGCTCGCATACACAACGATCGCCACCTTGTCACGGCTGCTCAGCCGATCCACCAATAATTTGAGCGTCGTCTGCACCAGCGGTAATTTATTAGCGCTCGACATCGAGCCGCTAACATCAATTAGAAACACGAGGTTGCTTGACGGTCGCTGGTCCCACGGAATATCCCTACCCTTGAGACACACCAGCGCCATTCGATGTTCTGGGTTCCATGGGCAGTCGGCTATTTCGCCATGCACTGCAAACGCCTGGCCATCAGTCGGCGGCGCATAGTTGTAGGGGAAATAGTTAATCATTTCCTCGATTCGCACCGCGCCTTTCGGCGGACGTTTGCCTTCGTTCAGAATGCGGCGCACGTTCGAATATGATGCGGTATCAACGTCAATGGCGAACGTGGAAAGCGCGCTGTCGCCTTGCGCCGGAGTAAATCCCTGCTCGACAAGCAGTTCATAGCTTTCGGCATTCGGGACATCCTCCACAACAAGCTGCTCATTCGTTATAGCTTCTTTGGCCTCTTTAGTTTCTTTGAGTGGCTTGACTTCCGCCACTTTGACTTCCGGCTCAGCAACGACGGCGTTGCCACTCACGGTCGCCGCGCGGTTGAAAACTTCGAGACACAACGCGCCAAGCGCTGTTTGACCGACGCGGCCCCAGTGTTCAGAGAACGGACCTTTCGGATCCCAACTGCCGCCCAGCATGCCCGTTCTGTTCTGCGAACCCAGCAGGTTGCTCTTCATCGCCGAGTACCAGTTCTGCCAGGCATCGCCGCCCTGTTGATAGCAGCACAGACCGCCATAATACCAGTAGTAGAGATCGGGGTTCATGCGATCATTGAGTGTGCGAGAGAGAGAAGCCATCTGTTTGACATCGCTATCCAGTGTCGCCGATTTCGCTCCCACCAGTTGCTGACAGAGATTGCCAATCACGTTTAGTCGCGGGTTGGTGTCGCCGCCAGGGCGATAGCGGTAGATCGTCTCGCCACTCGCATTTTTTGACGTGACACTCTTGAGAAATTTTTCGGCGTTCGAGAAGTGGATATCAGAGACTTTCAGGCCTGCCTGACGCGCGGCGGAGAGCTGCAGTAAGTACCAGCCAGTCACTGACAGATCGCCGTCGCCTGTTCGGCCGGCATAGCGCCAGGCGTTGGCCGGGTTTGACGTCTGTTCGGTGGAGCAGCTCCATTGCAGCGCTTTTTCCGCGGCCTTGAGCGTCTCGGTGTTTTTGCTCGCGCCGGCGGCCTCAGTGAGACTCAACGCCGCGATTGCATGCGCGTAACCCGGTTTCTCCAGATCGTCGGCGATCATACCGTTGTCGCGTTGGCACGACTTGAGCCATTCGACCGCGCGCCGCACGTTCTCCTGATAGTGGCCGGTGTTCTCCGTCTGGCCAGCTCGCAGGAAAGCCAGTAACGCCAAACCGGTAACCGCAGCGTCATTATCCTTGCCTTTGTACTGGCGGCAGTCCCAGCGGCCATCGGGAGACTGGTGTTGCGCCAGCCAGCACAACGCGCCATCGGCGCCGAGCGGCTGCTGATAGCGGGTCTTTAGTTGAGGACCGTTCTCACCTGCGCGCGATCCGCCGTGTCGTTTGACCATCAACCGCCGCCCGCCACCATTCCGACTCCCAAAAGAACCTCGTCCCACGCCCGAACCGATGCCAATACCGGTGCCATGGCCGCCACCCCATCCTCCGCCATTGCCGATGCCGATGCGTACTCCGCCGATACCAATGATAGTTTCCAAACCAACGCCACCAGTGTTGCCTCCGCCAACGGACTCATCACTGCCGCGTACGCTATGGAACATATATGTTTCAGGGTTGCCGAAAGCGCTGTGCGTATCAGGTTGATCGGGTTGGATGGTTTCCCAGTGATCGCCTAATTCAGCCTGAGCTAAAATGTCAGGAGGCACAACGATGTCGGAGGGATCAACTGAAATGGGGTCGGTTGATGGTGTATCATGTTTCGATTCCAGCGTACACCGGATCGGAACCGCAGGTATCTTCAGTTCCTCGAACCACGGCGTAGCGATTAACTCGGAACTGGCGACGACGTCTTGGAAATCTTCCTGGTCGTCCAAGTAGATTGATGCCGTAATAAATGAGAGCAGGAAAACGACGAAGCCGTGGACAAGTAGCGAGAAGCACAGCCAGGGACTTTGGCGCAGGCGGCTGTCGAGGAAGTAGCCATAGAAGCGATTACTTGCGGAAGACGAGGAAGCGTTTTGTTCGATTTTTTCGCGCGTCTGTATTTTGCCAAGATTATTATTGCTCATAAGGCCTCCCCGATATCTCTGTGCGCGCTGTGGCACGCTCGTCCGCGTTACGACTGCTGTAACCCACACAATTTGTATAACGAATAACTCGTGAATTTCTTTCTTAATAATTGTCTGCGTCTATAAGTATGTCGCTCGATAAGTCTCAAATGTTCCCTAAAAAATAAATAAATAAATAGGATCTCCTCCCAAAAAGTTGCCTGAAAGGTACTATATGCAATGGGTAAATCTTCAGCCGGATGGTCATTGAGTTTTTTGAGGCATGGTTCAAATCAGGGTAACATCTTTATTGCCGTAGAGGCTTATCCGAGCCGCGCACGTAAGTAAGCGGCGATTTACCAGTATCGTCCACTCCCTAACGGTCGTGGCTCGGATAACAATAACCAAAAACGATCTTTTTTCCTTCAATCCACAATCAAAAATCTAAAATCTAAAATTCATGTCACCGCCGGTCGAGCGGCTTTGCATTACTGGTGAAGGCTTTTTGCCGCTTAATCACTGGAAATGTTTCCGGTGGGTGGCATAAAAGCCAAGGGGAACGAAAGACAGGCAGTTATGATTGACAGTGAGTTGGCATTGTTAAATGACGATGCGCTGGTTGAACGCGCGCGGCGCGGAGAACGCGTTGCGCTTGAAGCGCTGCTGGAACGTCATGCGGCGATTGCGGTGGCGGCGGCCTATTCCGTGCTAGGCAACCGCGACGATGCGCTCGATGCCGCGCAAACTGCGCTCATGCAAGTCGCGCAACATCTGACCGAAAACTGGTCGGGGCAGCCTTTCAAAGCCTGCCTGTACGTTTGCGCGCACAACACCGCCGTCAATCTGTTGGCGCAAAATGCCAGTCGCAAGCGACGGGAACAGTCTGTCAGCCGCACGCAAGCCGCCAAGGAGCCAGAGATGCCAGACGATCATGCCGCACGTCAGGAGATGGTTACTATCTTGCGCGAGGAACTGGCGGCTTTGCCGGCCGAGACTGCCGCATCGCTGTCGCTCTATCATTTGGAAGGTTTGCCCGTAGCGGACCAGTTGTCGCGCCGCAGAAGACGGCTGCGGTGGCACTCAAAGAGACGACCGTTATCAAAGAGAACCCCAAGGACAATCCAAAAGACGAACAGATTGTATCGCCTCAATCCAGCGTCACATCGCGCTGGCAATCGCCGCGAATAATCAACAAAGGCGGCATACCGCTTTCTATTGCTGTGGCTGGGCAGCATGTCGCGTTGCTGGTTTCGAATGATGATGACAAAATAGACCTGATCAAATCAAATAACACCGAATTAAGTCTGTTCGAATCAAATGACAACGGGCAATCATGGAAGAGAACCAGCACTATAAAAAATTGTTATAATGGGACAGTGAGTATTGATCGAGAAGATAATATTTTTGTGGCAAGTTGCCCTGCAGTTCGAGGACTATTCCTTCGTCAAGGGTCTTCTGCGGTACAAATGCGAATGCGAGCCGCTGGTCAAAAAGATTTCGGAGACCCGCAGATAATCTGGGAAGGCACACCACAAAGAGGCATTACCGAATCTGATCGTCCGAAGATGGCGCCAGTAGATGGTGGCATGCGGGATTCTTTACAAATCCCGGCAAGGGTTTGGTTCTGTATCACCACGTTACGCGCGATGGCGGCGCAACGTGGGAGGCGAACGCTGTGCCTTTCCCAAATCCTGATAGTGATGACATTCCATTAGAGTTGCGGCCAGAAAGCTTGAGTCGTGATGGCGACACTTTGACGTTATTGGTTTATGTCTGCCGCGATATTCCAACAACAAAAGACAAGAAAGACAACTTGGACAACTTGAAAGAAGAGTACAAGTATTTTGTTCTTACGAGTAACGATTTGGGCAAAACTTGGGGCGAACCCGCGGCGACTTCAGCGCGTCATGGTTTTGCTACGATCCGTGAGCAAGGTGTCAGCAACGCGAAGGGAAAGGTTTTCGCAGCATATGAAACATTGCTTAAAACTGGCGGCATAATAGCCGTTAACAAAGACCGTGCCATAACTGTTCTTGCTTCAGAAGATCAGGGCGTTACTTGGTTTAATCAACATCTTTTCGACGAGATTGGCGCATCCAATTCCGTTATCGGCGGCGACGGTCAGTCAGTGCACATTGCCTTTTTGAAATATTCGAATGAGACTAATGAACCACATCTCGTCATCCGCAGTTTTACTGCGGGCGACTGGCCAGCGCCGAAAGAGCCGTTGCCGGCGTGGTTAAAGGAAAAGAAGTTGCCGGAGCCGACGCGGGAAGAATTTTAAAGAGACTTGAGAGAGTGCCGCATGGTGCGGCACTCTACTCAAATTCGGCTAGGCAGGTTCAAAACACGGCAACACTTGACACTAACGAGGATTTCTTTGCGCCGTTCACGGCGCTGGCGAGCTTTTTCGACTTCGACGCCGCGCCGCGCATCACGAATCTCGGTGGCCTGAGTTTCCTTCAGGCGCGGATTGACACGCACTGCTTGTTCCAGGCAACGATACGCCTGTTCGGGCGCATTCAGTCGCATAAGAATATTGCTGAGCGTAACCATGACGTCGAAATTCTGAGGTTCCAGCAAGAGAGCAGTGAAAGCGTCGCGACGAGCGCCGAGGACTTCGCCGTTGCGCAATAAGATGCGGGCGCGACGCGCGTAGCCGCTGGCCCAGCCGGAGTTTTTAATGAGAGCGTTGGTCAGAGTAATGACTTTTACAACGTCCGGATCGGGCGATAATTCGATATGCAGCAAACGCTCGCGTATCGGTTCGGGGGGCGCATCGTGCTGCGCCCAGACGGAGAGAATGAAAGCCTCCGCCATGGCCCCGATCGGATTATGCGTGTCGCAGCCGTAAGCGCGCAGCATTTCCAACAACTGTTGCTTGCCTTCCGGTTGACCCTGCAAAGCCAACAGACGCGCGCAGCGCAGACGCGCTTTGGGTGGAGAGTCGCTATCCAAACAATATCGTAACGCTAACGTTGCGCCGGCGCCGGCGCGTTTTAACGTGTCTTCGCAACCATTGACATCAGCGGCGGGATTGGCCAGTTCGCGCACTGCCAACCAAGCCAGAAACGGCGTATAAAATACCCAGATCAGAGCCAGTACCAGATAAATCAGAGCAAAATTCAGAATCGCGCGCATGAATCTACACCGTAACGCAGGCGTCCCGCCTGCATATCATGAAGAATTTCATGCAATTTTTCCTGTGGACAGCCGCAAGACTTTCGACTTCCTTACTACAGTGTCCCTTTTTTCCTTTAATCCACAATCAAAAATCGTAACCGTTCACCACAGAGACCAGTGTTTCTAATGTAGATTTGTGCTACTTATAACGCACTTAACTTTAGATAAACTAGACTCAATAACTACTTTTCAAATCTGTTCATCTCTGTTCATCTTTGTGTCTTTGTGCCTTCGTGGTGAACGGTTACTAAAATTCCTTTATGTTCTCCAATTCAATTGTTTGATCCAACCGCAGAATCAAGCGAGGACGAAGGCTCTTGTCCGGGCAGGCCTCCAAGTCCGTCTCGGGATAGAACCGGACATGATAATTTGGCTCCCCATTGACCACACGCAACAGCAGTCCGTTATTTTCGGTTTTACCGGCGAGCGCGTCTTGAATGTAGGCGGTAATATCGAACGAACGCCAGACGTTTTTTTTGATATCCAGTTTCAGACGAGCTTCTTCCTTATTCTCAATGTCGGTGTCGCTGACGGCACCAGGGACAGCCCATTCGAGATTTTTTGCGGTGTCGTAGCAGAGCCACGAACCGCCGTTGAGCGCCCAGCGGCGCTTGAGGCGGAAGAGAGCCAGAATCGCGCCGTTCGACTTGGGCGAATCAATCTGGTACAGCTCCAGTCTGGCCTCGCACACACGAGCTTTGCCGATCGCCGCCTCCAGCTCCTCGAAGCGGAGCAATACGCGCTGCAAACCGCCACAAGCGCCAACTTTCAGACCCCATTGTACGCCCACGTCTGTTTTGCGCGCGCTGTCGCGGTAATTGGAGATCTGATCGGACTCTCCCCCGGTGTAGGCTTCTGTTGGCGAAGAGCCGTTCTGCAATATCACCTGCTCGCGTGGTGAACGCATCGTTTGGCGTTCAACATCGGCAATTTGCTTTTTCTGCTCGTCGTCGGTCTTTTTGAGCTCCAATGAAAATTTTTGCTGCTCGATCAGATCCTGCGCATGTTCTGCTGCCGCGCGCGCTTCGTTCTCCAGCCGAGCGATGATCGGGTTGAGCGCACGCATAGTCGCTTCGCGCACTTTTTTCTCAGCAGCATTAGTGTATGACGTCAATTTGGACAGCGCCGTCCGGCTGTTGAACGTCGGGTCTTCACGCGCGAGAGTAGCGATCAGTTCGATTTCAACCAACTGCGCCGCGTCGTCGAGTGAGATTGCTTCGATGTCAGTCAGTTGAGGCGTTGTGGACGAATTTTCAGCGTTTGGCGCCACTGGTTGAAGCGCGATAGTTGGCGGCTCGACCAGCGCGACCGTCGTATTTGGCTGAATAATCTCGACCGGCGCGTCGGCGTGTTCGGCTTCTTTGCGCCAGATCAGTATCAGTATCCACAGTGAGACGCCGAGCAGAATCCACAAGGCAACGCGGACCGTCGTCCACGGCTTGGGTTCCGACAGCGACAAGTCTTCTTCCAATTCTTCCAGGATATCCGCGCGCAACTCGCGGATATTTGTGGCTGTCAAGCGTCCGTGTTCGTTGGCCGCGGGGCTGGGGAATATTTGCACCGGCGGCTTGGGCGCATCGGGCGGCGGTTCCGGCAGCTTGGCATCAGCGCTCATAGTCGTATTATAAACGTCCATATAGCTATGACGAAGAACCAATCGAAATAGTGCGAAAATCTTTTCTTTTTAATTGACATACTGCCGGCGATTACTTTTCAAAGAATCGAAAGCGCGTCCGCGCGTTTTGCTTTTACCTTGTACCGCAGGCGTCTTGCCTGCCTGTTCTGACAAATGCGGCGCTTCATGGACGAGAGGTGGGCAAGATGCCTGCGCTACATTCAGCGACATGCACTCACTAACGCGGCTCGGACAAAATAGTTCTTGAACCACAGCGTCGCTGTCGTACAAACATAATCAATCCATGCGGGCGTAGCTCAGTGGTAGAGCGTTGGCTTCCCAAGCCGAAGGTCGCGGGTCCGAACCCCGTCGCCCGCTTTTTTTATGGGATCTTCGGAAAAATCTATGGAACAATGTTTGCTAGATCATTCGATGACCGGCGGCACTCTAAAAAATTCGCCGTCATGCGCCGGCGCGGCATTAAACGCCACTTCTCGTTTCAGGCTGGGACGAATTTCGTCGGGCCGAAAGACGTTGCCTTGAGTCGTAGCGCTAATCATCGGTTCGATCTGAGACGTATCCAGCGTATTGAGCTTTTCGACGTAATGCAGAATATGATCGAGTTGATCAGTGTACTGCTGAAGTTCTTCTTCGGTCAGCGCCAAGCGCGAAAGCCTCGCCACTTGAGCCGCTTCATCACGGTTAATGGTCATCGGTGTTCATGCTCCAGTTTTTCTTTTCCCTTCTGGATAACCACGGATCGGAAATCAACCCAAAACGAGCCGCCATGCGAAACAATTCTTTTCGAGTGCGAGGATGATCGGCGTCTTCAGGAGAACGGTTTTCCTTAATCCAGCGCTGAAAGCACTTCCAATTTGATGACTGCTTCGGTCTGTTCAAGCACGACGCCTTCCAGCGCCTGGCCGGTCTTAAGCACTACGGTGTCAGCGCGGAGACACGTTGTCATTGTTACTTTGCCTGGTCCAGCCAGGCAAGAGTTGGTCGCCGGTCGTAGGAGCGGCCTTGTCCGGAAATTGCTCATCGGAATTAAGATTTGTATTGCGTAAAACAACCTCGTCAATCTCACTGATTTGACTGGAAATATCCGCCGAAGCAATCGAATCGCTCTTTACCTTTTCCATAGCGTCGGCTGCAGCGCGTATCTCGCGATTGATCTCGCCGCTGGCTTCAGCTATGCCTCGTTTGAACGAGGCAATAATTCGGCCAGCTTTGCGGCTGACTGTCGGCAAATTTTTTCCAAATAGCAGCAGTGCGACGATACTAATAAGCAAAACCTCACCGCCGCCCACGTCGTTAAAAAGCGCCAATGTGTGCGGCATGAGCTGGAACCTACTTCTTTGCAGATGTGGAAGCGTTCACGACTGGCGGCGTGGCAGTTTGCGCTGGAGCTGCAGTCTGAGTTGTCGGTAGAGTGATGGCAGCCGCTTCATCTTTTTTCAACTCTAGCGCACCGTCTTTGGCGCCCTTTTTGAATTCGCTCACGCTTAAGCCCAGACTGCGCGCGATAGATGGCAACCGATGGCCAAAAATCAAGAGCGCGATGATGAGCAGAATAATCCATTCCATTCCCGACGGAGTCCAGATAGCAATAAGCGGCTGCATAATGACGATCCCCCTTTTCCAAACTGCCGCAAACAATGGCAGCTCTCGTTCAATTGAATACCATTTTAATAAATTGGTGGTATTATATCAGCAAAGATGCGCTGGCACAGCGCAATTCATTAAAATTGACAACCGTTCAGACTATTTTGCCACAGGGACACAGTGATACAGATGATATATGGGTGTATATGCGCTACGTAGTGGATGCTTGCAATTTGATTTTTTGCGATCACAAACTCGAGGCTGCTCTCGACAACCAAGGTTTTCAAACTGCGCGAGAGTTGCTGGTCGCCATGTTGACTCGTTTCGCGCGAGCGGAAGGCTTGGACGAGATCATCGCGGTTTTTGACGGCTCGGAGAAAGCTGCGCATCATCCGCGCCGCCAGAGCGAACCTATGAGTAAAGTAACGTTAATCTACGCCGATCCTCGCGACAAAGCGGATCGGTTCATCATTGATCTGGTCGAAGACGCGCAACGTCCCGGCGAGATTACCGTGGTTACCGGCGACAAGTTTATCATTCGGCAGGTGCTGCGAGCGCAAGGTCATCATATCAGTTGTCGCGATTTTCTCCGTCGCATAAGCCAAGCCGTCAAGAAGGTCGCCGACCCATTGCAGGGCGAAGACCCGCGCAAATTCGGCGGCGCTTTGACAAAACGCGAAGTGGAAGAGTGGATGAAGTGGTTTGGATTTGAAGAATGATAAAATCCACAGATAAACGCAGATAATCACAGATAAAGCAATCTAAAACCGAACAGTGTGTCCTTCCATGACTGAGCCACGGGCCATGGCTAGGCGACCGGTGCGAGCCATTTCGCAAATGCCATAAGGCCGCATGATATTAATAAATGCGTCAATTTTGCCTTCCGGACCCACCAGTTCAATCGTCACGTCCTTCAGTCCGATATCCACTACCTTGCCTTGGAAGACCTGCGCCAGCTCCAGAATCTCCTGCCGCGAATTAACATCGGTACAGATCTTTATCAGCGCCAGATCGCGTTCAACGTGATCAATGTCAGTGAAATCCAGCACTTTGATTACGTTGATGAATTTTTTCAACCCGCGTTCGAGCGCATCGATGATGGCTTCATCACCATGCACGGTGATAGTCATGCGGGAGAAATTTGGCCATTCCGTTTCGCCAACCGTCAATGACTCGATGTTGTAGCCGCGCGCGGCAAATAGATTCGCCACCTGCGCTAACAGGCCGGGAACATTCCGCACTAACGCGGAAATTACGTGTCGTTTGGCGCTGACAAACGACGGCTGACCCAGCGCGGTCACCGAAGAAGCAGGCACGCCACTCGCGACGGCATTTGTAGTTTTGCTCATGACTAACTCCTGAATAACACCATTATCCGAGCCGCATGCGTTAGCAAGCAGTCAAAAACCGCTCCCTAACGGTCGCGGCTCGGATAACAGCAATCAAACATCAGCGACTTAAGAAAACCTCTATACTAATGATAGCATCCTTATTCTTACGCTCTTTTTCGTGCGCGCTGCAAAGATTTGCATTGTTTGCGCGCTACTTTCGTGGCGACTTGCCCTTTTCCGTTGCGACTACTTTGTCGCAGTCTGTTTTTGTTTGCGGGTTGTCGCGGCCTTCTTTCCAGCCGTGCGAAGCTTGCGCGTTCTGGCCGCCTTCTTTGCGGCTGTGCGAAGCTTGCGCGTCTTGGCCGCTTTCTTTTCGGCTGTGAGCGTCACGGCAGACGACGCCGCGTTCTCGGGCCGCAGTTGTCGAACGATCTTGCCCACTACCCACATCTCGTGGTTGCTGACCTGATCCAGTTCCTGCTTTAGTTTTTGCATGTAATCAGATTGACTGTTGAACTCCAGCACTCGCCGCGTCTCCTGCCCGGTTGCGACTTTCTCGTACAGTTCATCAAACACTGGTTTAACGGCCGCTTCAAACTTCGGACTCCAGTCCAACGCGCCGCGCTGAGCGGTGGCCGAACAGTTTGAGAACATCCAGTCCATGCCGTTTTCGCCGATGAGCGGATACAACGACTGCGTAGCTTCTTCTGAGGTTTCGTTGAATGCTTCGGCGGGGCTGTGGCCTCGTCGGCGGAGCAGTTCGTATTGCGCTTTGAACAGACCGGCAATGGCGCCCATCAATACGCCACGCTCGCCAGTCAGATCGCTGTAAACTTCTTTTTTGAAAGTGGTTTCAAACAAGTAACCGCAACCGATGCCGATGCCCAACGCCAAGCAGCGTTCGCGTGCCCGGCCGGTGAAGTCCTGCTCGACAGCGTAAGAACAGTTGATACCGCGACCTTCCAGAAACAGACGGCGAACGGTGGTGCCCGAGCCTTTTGGGGCGACCATAATCACGTCCACATTCTTTGGCGGAATCACGCCAGTTTGATCTTTGTAAACGATGGAGAATCCGTGCGAAAAATACAACGTGGCGCCCGGCTGGAGATTATCACGCACCACGGGCCAGCAAGCCTTCTGACCGGCGTCGGAGAGCAAGTACTCGACAACGGTGGCTTTGCGAACCGCTTCGCCCATGTTGTCCAGCAATGTCTTGCCCGGTATCCAGCCGTCCTGTTTGGCGATCTCGTAGTTGGGATCTTTCCGATTGCAGACAACGACTTTCACTCCGTTATCGCGCAGATTCAAAGACTGAGCGCGGCCTTGCGGGCCGTAACCCAACACAACGACAGTCTCCTTTGACAGAATTGGCTTAAGTTTCTGAGGCGGGAAATCGGTCCGCTCGTAAACTGTTTCTTTGACGCCACTCACTTCAAATGTTTTCATCCGCAACTCTCCTTTTTTGCCTGCAAACGGGCATGCAATCGCATTGCCCTCGTTCCAACGCTCTACTCTTCTTCCGAAAAATAGTCGTAATCAACCTTTATTATCGCAGAAAATCTATTTTGCAAAAGTCCAGATCAAACACAAATCGCTTCCGACTCGAGTTTATTGAGACTGTCGCTCATCACTCATCCTTCATCCCTCACTTCTCCGCGTTGGCATTGTCCCAGTTCGGCTCCAATTCGACGAAATCGTGGTGTATCCCTTTGAGTACGTGCAACACGACTGACTTCGGTTTCTCGGCTTCGATCCGTATCATCACTTGTTCGAACGCTTTGACGTTGTCGGTCTTCACGGAGAGGACTTCGAGAATTAAGTCTCCAACCCCGATGTTTCCGAGTGCCGCCCAGCCGCCTGGCTTGATGTCCTCGATGCAAACGCCGTGTTGATCTTCTTTCCACTGGTTCTCCGTCTTGTCCATGAAGACGATGTCGCGCACCGTGAATTCGAACCGATCATTGCGGTACTTTTTCATCTCCCTGGCCAGCATGGGCGCTCGCGCCAATTCGACTTTGACTTTCTCCTCTCCGCGATCGCCAGTAACGACAGGTTTCGAATCGTGATGCCCCATGGCTTCAGTTCGGACGTCTTCATATCCATCAGTTCCCGCTGAATCGGAGTGATCTTGAGCGTCTTCTCTGCGCCAGCTCGCAAGACCACCGCCTTGATTTCGCGGTTGATCGGCAAATCCGCGATCATCTGCTGGAGCAAGGGAATTTGCTCCCGGAAACGCGCTTCCACGTCTTTCCCATTGAGGCGAACCAAGAGGTCGCCGGATTGAAAGCCGGCTTTCTCCGCAGGCGAATCGGCGATGACTCCGCCAATGAGCGCGCCTTTTTTCGACTCGGCATACTTGAGTTGAGGTTGTACATCGAACCCCAGCCAGGCCCGGGTGACAACCCCTTTACTCATAATCTGATCGGCCACGTCACGCGCCAAGTTGGAAGGGATCGCCCCTCCGAGTCCCATGCTGATCTCGTTGACTCCGACGATCTCTTCGCTCATGTTCACCAGCGGTCCGCCGGAATTCCCCCCATAGATGACTGCGTCGTGAGCGATCCACCGCACCAGAGAGCCAACATCCTCCCCGTCCATCAGAAGTCGCACTCGGTACTTCTCGTACATGCGAGGTATGATCATCTCAGTGTTACTGACCACGCCGAGCGTGACAGACTGCGAGATGAACGCTGGACTGCCCATGTAACACCAACGTTTCACTACGAAGGCACAAAGATGAACAGACTTGAATCATTGTCGCCGGAGATTGAAAACACGTAACCGTTCAGTCTATGTTCACCTTATTAACCGCGAATACACGCGAATAGACGCTAATATTTTTTTCTTCTGTGATTCGCGTTCATTCGCGTTTATTAGCGGTTTATTGCTTGAAGGGACTGAACGGTTACGAAAACACGGCCAAAGTAG
>JAZDLP010000211.1:0-9168 GCA_043801885.1 Planctomycetota bacterium
CGACTGCTGCAAGCTTTGCGCAGTGAAATTCTGAGGGAGAGCCGGATGCGGGAAATCCGCCTGTCCGGTTCGGGAAGCGGGAAGGGGAAACGGAGCCTTGTCTACTGACACGTCACCGCGCCCTTTTTCGACTTCATTGCCGTAAAATCCAAGCTCCTCGAACCGAGCGACCGATCATTTGGCGGCGGCAGGCGGCGCTAATTTGGCGTAGCGATAATAGACTTCCAGACAGAGGATGCAGAGGGCCGTGGACATCACCCGTGATCCGTCGTCAATGTAGCGGCCTTGAGGATTCCATGAGCCGTCGTCCTTGCCGCCCTTGCACTGGGACTCAGTCAGCGCCTTTTTCATAGCCTCATTCCACACTTTCCAATGATCGCCGCCCTTCTGAAACATCAACAGCGTGGCGTAATAACCGAAGTACATATTGAACGGATACTTTGTAGGAATGTGTTTTTTGAGAATAAGATTGCAGGGACCGGCCACACCTACGGTATCGCCACTGGCGCCGCCGATCATCATGCGGCAGAGACTCGCAGCCGCCGTCACGGTGATGTTGCGTTTTCCTCCGAATTGGAGAGGATTGGCACAGGTGCCACGATAGATCATCATGCCGCCTTCGAAGTAAGGATCAATGTCGTTAAATTTATGTCCGCCTAAATCCTGGCCGGCGTTGAGCCAATTGAGACAGCCTTCAAAGGCGGCTGGATTCACGGACAGGCCGCCAACTTTGCAAGATTTGAGCGCCAGGATATTCCAGGCCATGATCGACGAATCGCTAGTGGGGCCAGTGGCTTTGTAGTCCCAAGCCTCGCGATCACTGGAACCGGCGATCTGTATCTGCGCTCTCTCTACGGCGCTAATAGCCAACTGCGCCGCTTTCTTCGTCTCTGGTATGCGAGACATGGCAGCGGCCTCGCCCAACGCCATTGTAGCGATGCCTTGAGTATAATTGAGTGGATACCATTCGCCGTTAGTCTGGTTATCAATAAGCCACTTGACGCCTTTGATGACGTGATCCTTGTACTTGCCGACTTTTTCGGTGTGGCCGGCACCGAGAAACGCCAGCAACGCAAAACCCGTCATGGCGGCATCGCCGGCTTTGTCAATGCCGCCCTCTCCGCGTCGTTTGCCGCCGTGTTTAGCGTTGTCCCAGCGACCGTCGGCTTCCTGGTTGCGAGCCAACCATTCCAGACCGATATCAACACCAGCTTCGGTCTTCACTGAGCCACCGTGTCGTTTGACCATCAATTTCCGTCCGCCGCCGGTGCGAGAACCGAAACTGCCTTTGCCAGCGCCAGTGCCGACGCCAATGCCCGTACCGTGTCCGCCACCCCAGCCGCCGCCACTGCCCGGACTGGCCGCGCCGCCGACGCCGATCAGATTATCCAAGCTACAGCCGCCCATGCCGCCACCGCCTTCTAGTTCGTCATTGCCCTTGATGCTGTGGAAGGAGTGAGAATCTGGGTTGCCAAATGCGCTGTGGGTGTCCGGCCGGTCAGGGTTGATCGTCTCCCAGTGATCGCCCAACTCGGCCAGAGCCATAATCTCCGGCGGCACAACGATAGCACTGGGATCACTGCACGTCGGATCCGTAGGCGGCGTATCGTGCTTGGATTCCAGAACGGCGCGATTGTCGTTCTTTGGCTTCTCCAGTTCAGCTTGTTGAATCTGCGCCGGCGGCTGTAATTCGGTGATTATCACGATCGCATCTTCCGATGTAGGCAGCGCAAGACTCATCGAGATCAATCCGGCCAGCAAAATAACCAGCACGTGCAGCATCACCGAAACGCCCCACCATGGCGTGGCGCTAAACATAAAGTTGGAACTGCTAGGCGGTACAGCGCTGTCCAGCAGCGCATCATTGTCTTCACTGATCTCAAAATCTTTAACAGACAGATTTGAATTAACGGACGCTTTTTTTAGCATTTGTTCAGCCCTTTCATTAAAGTTAGACGCCAGCGATTGAGCGCCTAGAGTTTTGTCCATGATCTGATAAAGTGAACGATTAGCTTCCAGTTCGGCTTGACATCGGCTACAAATCGCAAGATGCGACTCCAATATCTTGCGTTGTGGCATCGCGAGACGATTCTCAACATAGGTGCGGAATTCGTCCTGCATAGTCTGACATTCCATTGGCAGCGTGTCAGAAAAACGAACACTTGAGACTTTTGTCGTCATAACTTACTCCTGATTCCAAATGCGTTGCAGGCTTTCGAGCAACATACGGTCGGCGCGAGCTTGCCGACTCTTGACGGCGCCGGAAGAAATACTCAAACGCGCAGCGATTTGTTCGATATCCAAATGCTCCCAATATCGCAATACCACGACCTCGCGGTAGAGGTCGGGCAGCAAGTCCACGGCGTGAGCAACCTGCTCAATCGTCACACTACGGGACACAGCTTCGAGATCGCTGCCTGTCGGAGTAGTAGCCGGCGCGACAAAGCTGGTGTCTATCTCACCGTTCGCACGAACACGGCTGCGCTTGCGCGAACGCAGATGGTTCAACGCGATGCGGTGGTTAATTGCTCGCATCCATGACCCCAGTTTCTGCGGATCCCGAAGCGTGTTGAGCTTGCGAAACGCTTTGGCAAGCGTTAATTGAGCGACATCTTCAGCGTCCGCCTGGTTGCCTAGAATGACAAATGCCTGGTTGACTAAATCCGCACGAAATCGTTCAACCAATTGCCAAAAATGATCTTCAGGGATGCCGCCGGGTTCATGCCGCATCGTAATCAGCGCGTCAATCATGATGGCTGTCGTGGGCATAAAAAATTAACCTCCGTAGTCCGCTGTCATAGAGATTGACACCGTCTGTATAATAAAGTTTCAAAAATCTCTCACTTTTAGTTTACCACACATATTGCACGACGTGCAACATTTGTGTCGGTAAAAATTGGCGTGGTAACGGATATTTCAGAATTGGGCAAGTGTTCGCGTAAACCGATCCCTAACGGTCGTGGCTCGAATGACAATAATCCCAAAGCGACCTTTTTTCCTTCAATCCGCATGCATCATCCCGCGCACGATCAATTCCCGAAATGACAGTCCCTCAATCTGCTGCACGATTGCCATCCGCAAAATACTCTCCGATATCTGTTTTCCCCCCCTTTTTAAGGGGGGGAATTCCCGACTTCGTTGCTACAGTGTCATAAAAAATTATATTTTTCCTCGTAAATTGCGCGTTTTGTGGCTTGGAAAACAGAAACTAAAAGAAGTTGACTCTTTATTGGCAATTTGGCAAAATAGTAAAGGATGAATAAAGAATCATGAACTCAAAGATTAAAGCAAAATACGCGGCCCGATCACGAATCATCAAGGCGCTGTCGCATCCGACGCGGCTTTTCATAGTGGATGAACTCTCTAAAGGCGAACGATGTGTCCGCAAACTCACCGCGATGGTCGGCGACGATATCTCGACCATCTCCAAGCATCTTTCTATTCTCAAAAACGCGGGAATCGTGACTGACGAGAAACGCGGCACACAGGTCTTCTATATGCTTCGAGTCCCTTGCGCGCTGAACTTTTTCTCCTGTGTCGAATCTGTGATCAGAACCAACGCGAAGGAACAAGCGGCATTAGTCAAGTGGTGATTGAATGAAGTGGAAAGACGAATGGAAGAAACTGGCGATTCTCGTGGTCGCGTTTCTGGCATGTTTCTATCTGCCGGTGGAATACTTTCAAGGCTGGGCGAGGCTTAAGAACGCGGTCTGGGAGTCGCTTTATCTTACGCGCTGGTACGCTCAGGAGCATGTCCTCCTCTGTCTCGTTCCCGCGTTCTTTATTGCTGGAGCCATAGCAGTCTTCGTAAACCAAGCGTCGGTGATGAAGTATCTCGGAGCCAGAGCGAACAAAACGCTTGCATATAGCGTGGCCTCGATCTCAGGGACGATTCTCGCGGTCTGCTCTTGCACGGTGCTGCCGCTCTTCGCGGGAATCTATCGCATGGGCGCGGGGCTGGGACCGGCCTGCGCGTTTCTTTATTCGGGACCAGCCATCAACGTGCTGGCTATCATTCTCACGGCGCGGGTGCTTGGTCTGGAACTCGGCGTGGCGCGAGCGGTCGGAGCGATTGCCTTCTCGATTATTATCGGACTGGCTATGCACTTCATCTTCCGCAAAGAAGAGATGGAGAAAGCCAACACTCAGGCAAACGCGCCCGAATCGGAAATTTCTCGTCCACTCTGGCAGAACGCGGTCTTCTTCGCCGTCATGATCGGTGTGTTTGTTTTTGCCAACTGGAGCAAACCTGAGGAGACAATCGGCCTCTGGCGCGCGATCCATTCGATCAAATGGATCATCACAAGCATCTTCGCGGTGGCGTTAGGCTTGATCCTGATTTTCTGGATCAAAACGCCGTGGTTCAAGGTGACGTTGACTGCCATGCTTGTCGCGATCCTGGCGGCGTTTTTTGGCCACACGCCGATGATTCCATTCGTGGCCGCCGTGGTTGGTCTTTCGTGGGCCACGAGCACGACTAAAGGCGAAAGCGGCGAGTGGTTCAACCAATCATGGAGTTTCGCCAAGCAGATCATGCCGCTTCTTTTGGGCGGCGTACTTGCGTCAGGTTTTCTGCTCGGTCGGCCAGAACACGAGGGACTGATACCGTCAGAATGGGTGATCAGCGCCGTCGGTGGCAATTCACTTTTCGCCAACTTCTTTGCGTCGTTTGCCGGAGCGTTCATGTACTTCGCTACGCTCACTGAAGTGCCGATCCTGCAAGGACTGATCAGTAGCGGTATGGGTCAAGGACCGGCGCTGGCGCTGCTCTTGGCCGGTCCAGTTTTGTCATTACCCAGCATGCTTGCCCTTTGTGGTATCATGGGGATAAAGAAGACCGTGGTCTTCGTATTGCTTGTCATCGTCATGGCCACGATGACGGGAATGATTTATGGCGCCATCTTTGGATAGAGAAAACAATCATGAAAATACAAATACTGGGCACCGGTTGTCCAAAATGTAAGAAGCTCGCCGAGAACGCCGAGTCGGCGGCCAAGTCACTCGGCATCGAGTATGAGATCGCGAAGGTTACGGATATCAATGAGATCATCAAGTTTGGCGTCATGATGACACCCGCTCTCGCCGTGAACGGAAAAGTAAAGTCGGTGGGAAAAGTTCTGTCGGTGGACGAGATCAAAAAAATACTTGTATAAGCGAAGAGATCTATCCCATGTCGAATCAGCATTGTGAAGGAACGTAGTGGTTCCCGGGAGTAACGATTCATGAAACCAAAGACCATCGTCACCGTTGCATTGCTTCTGTTCGTTGCTGCGAGCGTCGTCTGCTTGGTGGTAAAGGAGACGGGTGTAAACTCATCGCCAAATACGACGCAGGCCGATGCGCCATCCGTTGTCGCCGAACCGAATATCCCCGCTCCGACCTCTTCCGAGAACAAGGCCGCTTCCGTCAAAATCATTGTTTACTACTTTCACGGGAATATGCGCTGTGCCACCTGTCGCGCTATTGAGGCTTACGCGAATGAAGCCATCCGAACGGGATTTGCCGATGCGCTCAAGGATGGACGTTTGGAATGGCGTGTAGTCAATATCGAAGAGCCGGACAATGAGCGCTTCGTTGAGGACTTTCAACTCACAACCCGCTCGGTTGTTCTGGAGCGACTTGTAAATGGTAAGCGCGCAGACTGGAAGAATCTTGAACGCGTATGGGAACTGATACGAGGCGACAAGGATGACTTTTTAAAATACGTTCAGGACGAAACCAAGGTCTATCTGAAGGTGGTGGGCAAGTGATTGAGTTTCTATTGGGCATCGTATCGGCCTTCTGGTTGGGAATACTGACTTCCATCAGCCCGTGTCCTCTGGCTACGAACATCGCGGCCATTTCGTTCGTGGGACAGCGCGTAGGAAGTCCAACGAAGGTGTTCTTGTCCGGGCTACTCTATACGGCCGGGCGAACACTGGTCTACCTTGTGCTCGGTGTGCTTCTCGTAACGAGCATGCTTTCCGCTCCGCATCTCTCGCACGTCCTGCAGAAGTATATGAATAAGGCATTAGGACCGATTCTCATTCTGGTTGGCATGATTCTTGTTGAACTTATTCGGATCAACATCTTTGGCTCAGGCGTGAGCGAAAAAATGCAAAAGCGCGTCGAAGCGCTGGGCCTGTGGAGCGCGTTTTTCTTCGGCGTGATCTTCGCGCTCTCCTTCTGTCCGATCTCGGCGGCGCTCTTCTTCGGCAGTCTCCTGCCAGTGGCGCTACGCTGCGAGTCCGGCGTCATCCTGCCCTCAATCTACGGTATAGCCACGGGGCTGCCTGTGCTCGTATTCGCCATTCTCATCGCTCTAGGCGCGAAACGCGTCGGCGAAGCGTACAACAAGCTCATCTCTTTTGAGAAATGGGCCCGTCGGATCACGGGCGGCATTTTTATTTTAGTAGGCATCTACTACTGCCTGGCGTATATCTTTATTATTTTTTCGTAACTACTCAGGAGGTATCCTAGTACTACAACGAACCTTTTTAAGGTAAAGTTTACGGCGCTCAGACAGTGACGAATATCTCTTCGAATTTCACGCCCAGGCCGGCCACCTCAGGAGCAAGTCGAACCGGTGTCGCTTCAATGCCGATATCGGCGTATTCGCCGCTTTTCAGCGCAATCATCACTTTAAACGCCTGCACCGGCATAGTGCCTTTTTCAAGTTTAAGCGAATCAATCAAAGCGCCTGAGGGAGATATGTTTCGCAGCACGCCACTGCCACGGTCGAAGATTGTGCCGTCCGCCAATACGAACCGAACATCACAGATGACATCCATATCTGTCCGGCGAGTTTCACGATAATGCGCTCGCAGATGATCAAAAAATTCCGCCGAATCTTCCGCGGCTTTGAAAATTCGCTTGCGTTGAATCCTGGCCACAACCGTGTCCAACGCCTTGCCGACGGCAGTGTCTGGAAAGATGTGAGTTGTGTGAATTGTTTCGACCGGACTGACTTCCGTGATGACTGTGGACATTGAATAACCTCCTTAAAAGTCATGCGTGCCAATCTGCGTTGGCGCACGTGAACATTCTGAAAGATAACAACTGCGGCTTCTGTAACCCGCATACGTTTTATTGTAACCGTTCACCATAGAGCCACAGAGGACACAGAGGTACGCAAAGATGAACAGAAACTTAAAAATTAAAATTTCTGTGTCCTCATTCTCTCTCTGTGTCCTCTGTGGCTAAAAATAGACTGAACGGTTGCATTTTATTAGTATCGGCAAAAACGACAGCTAAGATGATAAAAATCTATTCGCCTCATATAATTCAGAGGGAACGCGAGGAAATTGTAACCGTTCACTACAGAGCCACAGAGGACACAGAGACTTAAACAACATATGGGCAAAAAATAAAATTCTCTGTGTTCTCTGTGGCAAAATAGCCTGAACGGTTACAGGAAATTCATCCTGAAGTGGTCGAGAAACTGGATGCCATTGCCGCTGTATTGAACGAGGGCTGGCCGAATGAGTAACGACTGCGGATTGATTGAAGACTACACGCGGACGTCATGCACATATATCATGGACAAGATGACCATGATACAAAAATCGAAATCCTAGCCACGAGTAGTATAGTTTTACGCATGAATAACACGCTGACGCGCTCTGACCCAGTAACGGTTAGTTTCCCAAGCTTCGCGCTCATCCAAATTAGTTGGTTTTTCTGTGTTCAGCTTTTCGAGTTCCGATTGCAGCGCGTCGAGCTTGATCTCTTCGGAAGCGAACGATTCAGGAGTCAGCACCGTCACTTGGTTGCGCTTAACTTGCAAGAATCCGCCGCGGATGGCCAGGCGTCGAGTCTGGCCTTCGACCGTAGTGATGCGCATTTCACCGACGCCAAGCAAAGACAACAGAGCGGCGTGACCGGGCAGCACGCCTAGTTCGCCATCAAAGGCCGGCACGACAACAGACTGAGCATTGACGGCTAATGCTGTGCGCACGGGAGTAATGACAGTCAGGCGAAGTCTCTTGGCGTCAGACATGGTTTCCTTTCTGCGACCCGGCAAGCATTCAAGACTGCGGCCTCTTCGCCCGTGCCCAATCCCGAAACGCCCGCACAATCTCGTGTTCGGACTTCTTTCCGCGCAGCAGCAGGAAGCGCTCGATGTCGCTGGAACGAAGGCCTGGAAAACTAATGCTCTCGTCATGCCTCTCGTATCGGCCGGACTTATCGAGAACAAGAAAGCGCAACGTCCGACCGTCGAAACACCAAAGCTCGGGCACCCCCATCGCAGCCAGAATGGATTGGCGATTGAGCAGTCGGCGCGAGAATTCGATCTCGATCACCAAGTCAGGCGATGGGTCACGCCTCGGATCTGGATTGGTGGCGCGCCCCATTTGCGGTTCGTTCTTGACGTAGTAGCACTCGTCCGGCTCCAACCCGCATTCGAGATCCTCCCGGCTCCACGTCATCTCCCCAAATCCGGCGATGGGCACATCCCATTCCAAAGATAGCAATTCGAGGAGCCGCGCGAGCAGTTTCTTCCCGCCCTCATGCATGCCAGATTTTGTCATGATCTCAAGCGCCCCCCGGTCATAGGTCAGGTACACGTTGCGCCCGTTGAACGCCTTCACCATCATTCGGTAGATTTTCCAGGGGATGTTGTTCAACACCACACCATGACTGACGTCCGCTGGCAAGGCGCGAGCACGCGGAACAAGCCGTCGCCGTGGCGCGGTTCGGGACGGTGCAGCCAGGCTCTCACTCATTGCGCACCACCTTTTCCCCTGCAACCCACACGGCGTGTCCAAGATTCACCGTACTTCGTCTTCAGTGTATCACCCGCCAATCGGTCCATCAAGCCTTCGGCCGCAGCATGTCCAACAAGCCGTCGTCCGCGTTCTTGTAGTGCGTGAGTTTAAAGCTGCCACGTAATTTTTCGTCGTAATTTCCGCTCTTGTCGTTATCGTAGATGTCGTATCGGTCCGCGTCGGTCAGAACCACTAAATGCGCGCCCACCTTGTTCGCATAATCGAATCCTTTGCGCCGTCCATCATCCTTGTCTCGTTTATCGTCAAGCGACTTCTTGACCTCAAAGATAGCCCACGGCTTTCCGGTGGCATCGATTAGTGTTACGTCAATTCGGCCGACTTCAAACTTGATATGTTTCTCTGAATGGCCGAGCAGACAAAGGAATTTCTCCACAAGCCATCTGGTGTCGGCTTCCGGACG
>JAZDLP010000212.1:0-10191 GCA_043801885.1 Planctomycetota bacterium
CCAAGCGTCTGATGTACCTTGATGATACATTGAATTATTCTCTCAGTAACCAAGTTTTCTGGATATTCCATTATCTCCACATCCCCATTATCTCCTTATCCCCTTTCTTACACATCTGACGTATAGGGTGAACGGTTACGACGAATTACATTCTACACGCCGACGCCGCGCGTCGTATTTAACGTTCGCGCGGAGAAATACTCTTGCAATGCTTTCACTTCATAGCCATCCAGCATACTTTCGATTCCGTTCACTGCGGCTTGCGCGCCGGCGATAGTGGTGATGCAGGGAATATTATACGAGACCATGGTGCTGCGAATTTTCGCCTCATCGGTGTGGTGCCCTTTTCCAGTGGGCGTGTTGATCACCAGCGCGATCTCTCCATTTTTCACCAAGTCCAACATGTTTGGCCGGCCTTCACTGATTTTTTTTACTCGCTCCGCGGGAATCGCATGACGCTTGAACGTTTTGTGCGTGCCTTCGGTGGTAACCAGCGTGAAGCCCTGTCTCACAAATTGTTTGGCCAGTTGCACGGCGTCTCGTTTATCCGCATCGCATACCGAAATAAAAACTTTTCCTTTCAAAGGCAACGTCTGCCCCGCGGCCATCTGAGCCTTGGCAAAAGCTCGTCCAAAGTTGGTGTCCAAGCCCATCACTTCGCCGGTTGACTTCATTTCGGGGCCGAGAATCGTGTCATTGCCCAAGAATTTGTTAAATGGGAAGACCGACTCCTTGACGCAGATGTGCTCCGGCGTCGGCGGCTGCGTTACGCCCTGTTCTTTAAGCGAGATGCCGACCATGCACTTGGCAGCCACTTTGGCCCACGGCACGCCGGTGGCCTTGCTGACGAACGGCACGGTGCGGCTGGCGCGTGGATTTACTTCCAGCACGTAGACCGTCTCGCCTTTGACCGCGAACTGAATATTCATCAGTCCGCAGACCTGCAGCGCTTCGGCCAATTGGCGCGTGATCTGCGCGACTTGAGCAATCTGACTGTCAGAGAGACTGTGCGGAGGCAGCGTCATGGCGGCATCGCCGGAGTGCGTGCCGGCTTCTTCGATGTGTTCCAGCACACCGGCGATCAGCGTTTCTTTGCCGTCGGAGACCGCGTCCACATCCACTTCGATGGCATCTTCGAGAAACTTATCAATCAGCACCGGCGCGTCCGGACTGGCTTCAAACGCCGCTTCTAGATACGGCGTCAGCTTGTTTGGATCGTAGCAGATCTCCATGGCGCGACCGCCCAGCACATAGCTAGGCCGCACCAGCACCGGGTAGCCGATGCGCGCAGCAATTTTTCTAGCCTCCTCGATGCTCGTCGCTGTTCCGCCAGGAGCTTGGTTGAGATTTAATTTTTCCACTAGCGCGTTGAAGAGCTGGCGATCTTCAGCGGCTTCGATTGAACCGACTGATGTGCCGATAATTTTCACTCCGGCGTCATGCAACCGTCGCGCCAGATTCAGCGGCGTCTGCCCGCCGAACTGCGCGATCATTCCGTCCGGCTTGACGAGATCGTGGATATTCATTACATCTTCAAAAGTGAGCGGCTCGAAAAAGAGTAAATCGGAAGTGTCGTAGTCGGTGGAGACTGTTTCGGGGTTCGAGTTCACCATGATTGCTTCGTAGCCGATCTCTTTCATGGCGAACGCCGCATGCACGCAGCAGTAATCGAATTCGATGCCTTGTCCGATGCGATTCGGCCCGCCACCGAGAATCATGATCTTCTTCTTTGAACTCAGTCGCGGCGCCACTTCGTCTTCATCCTCATAAGTGGAATAGTAATACGGCGTGTAGGCTTCGAATTCGGCGGCGCAGGTGTCCACCAGCTTAAAGCTCGTGACCACGCCCAGCGCCTTGCGGCGCGCGCGGACTTCCAATTCGTCGCATTTCCACAAAGTCGCCAGTTGCGCGTCTGAGAACCCGTTGCGCTTGGCTTCGCGAAACAATTCTTTTGACGCCACTTGCAGATGCAAGACCGCGCGCAGCCGTTTTTCGACTTCGACCAGATCGGCGATATTACGCAAAAACCATGGATCAATGCCGGTTAAATCATTGATTTGGCTGAGACTGAATCCGGCGTTCATCGCTTGGCGAATAGCAAAAATACGATGCTCGTTTGGGCGAGAGAGTAATTCCGCGATCTTGTCTCGCGGCGTCTCTTTCGCGCGCGCTTCATGCGCGTCGCAGCCTAATCCGGCGCGCTTGATCTCCAATCCACGCAGCGCCTTTTGCAGCGCTTCCTTGAATGTCCGACCGATAGCCATGGTCTCGCCGACGGATTTCATCTGCGTGCCCAGCGTGGAATCGGCGCCAGGAAATTTTTCGAACGCGAAGCGCGGAATCTTGACCACACAGTAGTCAATCGTCGGTTCGAAGCAAGCCGGCGTATTGCGTGTGATGTCGTTGGGCAGCTCGTCCAGCGTGTAACCCACGGCCAGCTTGGCGGCGATCTTGGCGATAGGGAAGCCGGTAGCTTTGCTGGCCAGAGCGGAACTACGCGAGACGCGCGGGTTCATCTCGATGACCGTCAGTCGCCCATTTTCAGGATTGACGGCAAACTGAATGTTGCTGCCGCCGGTCTCGACGCCAATCTCGCGAATGATGGCGATGGCCGCGTCGCGCATGCGTTGGTATTCCTTGTCGGTCAACGTCTGCGCGGGCGCGACGGTGATGGAGTCGCCGGTATGGATGCCCATCGGATCGAAATTTTCGATGGAGCAGATGATGACCACGTTGTCTTTGTGATCGCGCATCACCTCTAATTCATATTCCTTCCAGCCTTCCAACGACTCTTCGATCAAGACTTCCGAGTTCAGACTGAGTAGCAGCCCGCGTCCGACGATTGCTTTGAACTCCTCCAGATTATACGCAATGCCGCCGCCGGTGCCGCCGAGCGTAAATCCGGGCCGAATAACGCAGGGCAAGCCAATCTCCTGCGCTAATTTTAACGCTTCGTCCAGATTGTGCGCGCAGCCGGAACGCGGCAGATCGAGACCGATTTTTTGAATCGCCATTTTGAATTGTTCGCGATCTTCAGCCTTGTGAATAGCCTGCTCATCGGCGCCGATCATCTGCACATTGAATTTTTTGAGAACGCCCATGCGAGCGAGCTGAATAGCGACGTTCAAGCCCGTCTGGCCGCCCAAAGTCGGCAACAGCGCGTCCGGACGTTCGATCTCGATAATCTTGGCCACCACCTCCGGCGTCACCGGCTCGATATAGGTGCGGTCGGCCATCTCAGGATCAGTCATGATCGTAGCCGGATTGGAATTCACCAGCACGACGCAATAGCCCTCTTCTTTGAGCGCTTTGCAGGCCTGAGTGCCGGAGTAATCAAATTCGCAGGCCTGGCCGATGATAATTGGCCCTGAGCCGATCAGTAGAATTTTATGGATATCCGTTCGTTTTGGCATGAAATCAGTCCCGTCTCTACATGCCCTTGGGGGCGTGACCGGTTACCAATTTATACTGTACACGGTTGAAAAACCAGCCTTTTTAATCAGTCGAAAAAGCTGAAGGGGCATGTCGCTGATTGCGACCACCAAACGTAGCGCAGGCCATACCCAGAACTTCGGTCAGTCGGGCCGTAACAGCACTATTAAGAGCATTATTAGATTATTAACAAAATGAAATGTCATGCTGGCCACCAGTCGGCCTGTGCGTTCATACAGCCAGATCATGATTAAGCCGAGTACGAACAGGCCGAGCATCTGTGTGGGCAAGCGGTGCGCTACGGCGAAAAGTCCTGCGCCGAGTACCGCGGCCACTACGCCGCCAAAATAACGCCGCAAGACATTGTAAAACATGCCGCGGAAGATCAGTTCTTCAAAGAAAGCTGCGCCGACGGTGGCTAGAGTCAGAATAATCGCCAGCGCTACGTGATTTGGCCGAGCCAGCAGTTCGCCAATGATCGGGTTCTCCTCGATGGGTAAATTGAATTGTTGAGCCAGATATTGATTGAGTTTTAACGCAATACCCACCAGACATAGCGACAACGGATAACAGGCCACGCCCAGACCGATATCCGCCCAAATACTGCGCCGCGGATTAAGAGGCGAGAGTCGCCAGAATGGCCATACGCCGTTGGCGCCGTGTTTGCCGTGCGCGCGACGACGCGCCAGCAGTACGCCGGCCCAAATGGCGGCCGCCATGGCGACGCTTTGGATCAGCAGATCAAGCGCGCGACGATTATCCATATTTGTCGGTAGATAAGGAATCACGATCACCACAGTGATCTGAATGGCGCCCAAAAAGACGGCTATACATGCGATCAGATCAATCAGTCGCAATGCTGGCAACGGACGTCGTGGACGCCACTGCATCGCTCTGGTTAGCCAGGCCCGCATTTCGGGAAACGCCACCCATGTCACCGCCACTGCCAGCCAGACGAATAAACCGAGCAGCAACAACGCGGTGACCACCAAGTAAACTGGCGAAAGCGTCAGCGACTCGGACGTTAACACCATCGGCAGTTCGCGCAGAGATACTGACACTTCCTGAATCGCATCCTGTGGCGGTCGTTGAAGTTGCGCCAGCACACTGCTGATGAGTTCGGCGGCCAGGCCGCCACAGATAACCAACAGTGGCGCGAGATTTCGCAATATCCATTTTTCAAAACCGGTCAGATTCTCGAAGTATTGGTTTTCTCGATATTGATCAGGCGTTACTTCGACCGGCTCGCTTGGTATCCGCGCAGATGAGTTGTCGCCACCACCAGCTGCCCGAGACTCAACAGTAGCAAATAGTGAATGGGGAGCGGTGGTTTTGTTGTCGCCACCACCAGCTGCCCGAGACTCAACAGTAGCGGGATTTTCAGATTTTTGAACAAGCTGTTCAGCATGAGCATCTCCGCCGCAGTCTGATGGCTGGTTTGGCGTCAAAATTCTCCTCCTCTTTCTGTACTATAGTAATTCATAATTCATAATTCGTAATTCGTAATTCATAATTCGTAATTCATAATTCGCAATTCGTAATTCATAAGTGGTATAGTCGTATGGCATACGATGTGTATAATTATTGGCGCAACAATCTTTAACTGGCAAATTTAGGCGTAATTGATCACAATTTCAGCATGTTCTGATGAATAAATGTACGGCGTCATTGAAACATAGATTTCTTTATCTGTGTCTATCTGTGTTTATCTGTGGATTTTTTTGAACGGCTTGATGAGATTGAACGGCTACCTTTTTTCAGGAGGGTTTTATCGTGAAATTATTTTTAACGGTATTGTTGGCCGGATTGCTCGTCGCCCCCGCGCTGTTCGCCGCGGACGACAATGATCTAAACAAACAATTGGCTTTAGATATGATTAAAAAATTAGCCTCGAAGAAAAAAGTTGATCGCACGACGGCCATTACCGCGTTGCTCCAACTGGGAGAAGCTGGCGAGCAGGCGCTGAACGCGGCCAAGACTTCCGAAAATTTAGAGCCGCGCCAGTATCTGCTGCTACGGCGTTTGCTGGGTGAATTTCTCGTTGCCAAAACTCCACTACAGCCCGTTGTTCTGTCCACACTCACACCACTCGGGGAAGAGAAGGAAAAAAACGTCGCTGGTAATCCATTGCTGCTGCTGAATCGCCAGAGCAAGACAATCGTCATGGATGGCTGGTTCTATCAGGAAAACGGGCCGCTGGAATACTTGGTTTGTTCGCGTGTGCCCAACGCGACGAAGTTGCACGAGACTATTCTCGCGATCTCGTCCCTGCCTCGCGACGTCTGTATGGCGTTGTTGGTCTGCGAATACACTTATGCTGGTGAATTGACCGAAGAAGGTCAGATCAATCTGCCAAAAGAAGCCGGCGTGATGATTTCGGTCGAGTTTCTCTGGGAACCGCCGCACGCCGACATGGAAGTTCAGTTGGACATCGAAACTATGATTTGGGCTATGCAAGCCAAGCACGAGGCGGCAGCCAATGCCACACCGCAAGACCGCACGTTGCTGTTGTGGGATCTGGAAAGCGACGTCAATCAGATTCAGAGCCTCATCGCTCAACCTATGGAAGAAGACAAAGCCATGCGCAAGTTGTTTCTGGAGACGCTGCGCAAGAAACTGGAGAATCCCAGATTGGTTTACAACGATAATGCGCGCGAGACGCTGATCGCCGATTTGGTGGCATATCTCAAACTGCAGAACAACGACATAGCGCCGAAGCCTAAAACGCCGGTTACGCTGCCGCAGAAAAAGTTAGTGCGTGTGCCGCTCGAATTCTGCGCGTGGAACACATCCACCGATCAAACTATGCGACGTGTGCCATTCGCTTTCACTGGTTCTCGTTATGAAAAAGATTCGAGGACCAAGCGGCCTATATTCATCGCCGATCTGGAAGGTTTGCTCGTGGCCTGTAAACTTGATCAATACGCGGTTCTGAACACACTACTGGACATGCGCAACGTAGATCCTCAGCACGACGCCGGTTATGTAATCAACAACGAGATTGTGCCGCGCCGGTTCACTAAATGCCGTCTTGTGTTTGAGCCTTGGTCAGGTGGAGAATTAACTACGGCGCAATTGAAAGACATCGGCGAGAAAAAGAGTAGCGGCGTCGCGCCTATTCAAAATGCGAAATGATGAAATCGTTCACCACAACCATATGCGCAGCCAAGCCGTAACCAAAAGGCGTTGTTGACGGGGAGACGGGGGGACGAGGAGACGGAGGGATGGGGAGATAGGGGGGACGGGGAGATGGGGGGAAACAGCTTTTACCCAAAAGTCGCCGAAAAAGGCACTGATTCAAATACGCAAGCATCCTTGTCTGCAGGCGAAGACGTCTGCGCTACTTTCAATGCCACGAACAGCTACGATTTTTGATTAAAGGAGTTTGGTTTTTGATTTCGTTCTTGATGTTTCGTCAGACTTGGCGCGATCTGCGGCCCGCATTGCGGCAGAATCTTCTCCGACCGGCGGTTCTATTCGAGGCGCTCTTGGCGTTTGGATTGAGTTTTGGACTGACAGCCGCGCTGTCGTGGTTGCTGCCGCCATCCACGCCGCTGCGGCCTGTAAACGCTCTGGTCGCGTCGTTCGCTGTGAATTTGTTGCTGCTCGGCGTCCTGCTGGCGCGATTGCCGGGACGAGCGCAGGACTGCGTCGCGTGGACGGTACTCAACGCCTGGCTGATCAGTCTGATCTTAAGCGGCGCGGCGTTTGTCGGCATAGCTTGGGCGCCTGGACATCACGAATCGTTGCGGACGTTTTTTGCGCTTTGGGCGCTCTTTGCGGCGCAAGCAGCCACCATTGCCGCCACGCACAGTTTGTTGCTGCTGCTGTCCTTCGGTCGCTCACCTGTTGTCATTCGTCAAGTGATCGTGCTGATTGTCAGCGTGCTGGTGACGGCGCTGTTCTGGTCGAAGGCTATCATTACCATGTCGCCGAAATCGGACTGGCGGGAATCGCAGACCATCGACGCTTCGCCGCCAGATCTGGCCGATGCGGTCCTTAAATTCAGTCCGCCGATGGCCGTGGCCAGCGCCTGGCATCAAGAAAGCGATGCCGCGCGCGCGGGAGTATCCGACGATCCCAAACTAGCCGCGCAAGCGGAAGGCTGCCGCTTCGGCTTGATTCATGGGCCGCTGACTTACTCGGTTTGGATGGGGTCATACCAAGCGATGCAGTATCCGCGTATTCTGCCGACCAACGCGCGATCTCGAACGGAACCATTCGGCAGCCTCGGCCTTGCGCTGACAATGCTGCTCTGGAGTTTGCCGCTGTTATTTATGAGCGAACTGCTGCGTGGCTCCTTTTAGAGCCTGTCCGACAAACCACGACAAGCCCAAGAGACATACTACGTATTGTTGTCGTATTTTTTTTAATACAATATGTTGTATGTCGTAGTTTGATTTGAGTGTTTGTCGGACAGGCTCAATATAGACGATTAATTCACGCGCGTAGAGTATTGCACTTCACGATCTTGCGTTTTTTTATGGACTCCAACTCCTTCGCCACCAACGCCACCGAATCGCGCGCTTCCTGCGGTGATATCAACTTCGGAGCTTTGCCTTCCTCGACGCATTTGAGGAAGTAATCAATCTCGCCTTCCCAACCGCTGAAAGTCTCGATCGGGATAACATCCGCATCCTTGGCGCCGGCGCGACTCACCATCAAAACTTTGTCCGCGCGCGATAGATCGAAGTCAGCCGTGGCTTTTTCAAAGATCACCGTAAATCGCATCACAAACGAGAAACTCGGATCGGCATTCCAACCACCCTCCGCGCAGACCAGCAGGTTCTGGTCGCCGTAGAAGTAATGCGTAATCACTTGGTCTATGCCACCATTCGTGGCCTTGCCGCTGTTGCCGATTGAGAACACGGCCTGTGGATTGCCAAACACGTAGCGGATGTAGTCTGTGTCATGAATGTGCAGATCATAGAGCGCCGCGCCCGACTGCTTGGGATTAAGGAGCCAGTTGTTCCAGCTCCAGGTCGGTGTCGCCGAGTAACGACGGAATACGGCCGAATGAACCTTGCCGTATTTCTTGCTCTGCACCGCGGTTTTCAGCCAGGTCCAGCCGGGCCAGAAGCGCATGCAATGCGCGCACATGAAGAATCCTTTGGCCTTCCTAGCAGCCTTGACAATCGCGTCGGCCTGCTTCAAATCCGTGGCCATGGGTTTTTCACAGAGCACGTGTTTGCCCGCGGCCAGAGCTTTGATCGAGTACTCCGCGTGCAGATGCGTCGGCAGACAAATGTCCACCAGCTCAACCCGCGGATCGGCCAGCAAATCTTCCGGCTTTTGATAACCTTTGACGTCCTTGCCGATACGCAAGCCCGCCTGATTGCTGATATTTCCACTGACATCACTCAACTCGCCCGCCGCTTTCCTGGAGTCCTGATCGCAGAAAGCCACGATCTGAGCGCGCGGGTTCTTCAGATGGAAACCTAGATGAGTCTTGCCCATGAACCCAAGTCCAATCACGCCTACTTTGACCGTCATTTATATGTCTCCTTTGGCTCATGTTGGTAAATGTGTGAAATCCCGTGCGCCCGTAGGGGCACGGCATGCCGTGCCACTACGTTATTGCACACTTGCCAACATGAGCCTTTCCTTTTAGCGCCCGAGAATACGATTCATATCCTGACTGACTTCTTGCAATTGACCGTCACGATACGGCAGCATCTCCGCAGTAACATAACCATTGTAGCCGGTCTTTTTGAACGCGGCCATGACGGCTTTCCAGTTCACGTCGCCGGCGCCCAGACGACAGAAACTATACGCTCCAGCCCAAGTGGAACCATTCGCGATGGCGCGGCACTTGGTGGCAATCTCGCCCGTCGAACCGGTTTCGCCGCCGCCATAGAATCTAAAAGCAAAGTCCTTCCAGTGCACTCGTCCAATACGCTTGCCAAGCAGTTCGATCCAGTGTTCTGGGAAACCATTTACGCGCACATTGCCAGTGTCGAAGTAACTCTTGACATATTTGGATTCGAAGCTGTCAATGAAGTCACGGTACTCAAGAGGCGAGAGTAGGAATTTATTCCAGACGTTCTCCAGGCACAGCGCGATTTTTAATTTTTCGGCGGTCTTAACGCAAGCCTTGATACTCTGCTGCGACCGTTTGTAACATTCATCGTAGCGTACGTGCTCGCTATTGGGATCGAAGAACACATCTACGGCGCCCGGCACCACCAGCACGGCATCGGCGCTCAGCCAACGGGCGATTTGCAGCATTTTTTTGGTGAACTCGACAGCCTGCTTGCGTACATCGGCCTGGCTGGAAGTCAGTGAAACGCTCCAATAGTAGCCAGTGGCGACAGAACTGATCTCGATACCGATGGATTGCGCTTGTTTGACGATGTCACGACAAGTTTTCTCATCAACGTCGGGATTGAGCGCTCCGCCCGGCAGCGTCAGCTCGACGCTCTCATAACCGAGCGCTTTGGCTTCCTTCAGTACTGCTGAAATCTCCGCAGTACCCTCCAAGCCGCCTCGAAACGACCAATAACTGATACCTTTCTTCATTGCTGTCTCCTAAAAAAAAATAGTCGGTTAAATTGACATTATAAAAGTAGCGTAGCAGGAGGAACGACAAATGCAAAATCGTAAAATATCGGGAATCGTGGCAATGAAGTCGAAAAAGGGCGCGGTGACGTGTCAGTAGACAAGGCTCCGTTTCCCCTTCCCGCTTCCCGAACCGGACAGGCGGATTTCCCGCATCCGGCTCTCCCTCAGAATTTCACTGCGCAAAGCTTGCAGCAGTCG
>JAZDLP010000216.1:0-17381 GCA_043801885.1 Planctomycetota bacterium
GCTCTGTGCCTGCACTACGGCAATTGTCAAATTTGCCATATTTTAACTCGTTTTGCCGTGTTTTGAATCACTTTACTGCGATTAAGTGTAATCATCGGCATGGAGATATTCGCGTTTTGATCGATTACGAAACAGAAACTCATTAGTAATAAAGTAGTGATTTTTACAAATAGACAGACATTTTTTTTACTAGTCGTTTTTTGGGACAGCAGGTGGCAAGATAAGTTTCTTAAGCCGGTCGCCGAGTTGATCAAGCAGTGAATAGACGACCGGCACAATCAGCAGTGTCAGAGCCGTGGAAGAGATCAATCCGCCGATGATAGCTACGGCCATAGGCTGCCGCGATTCGGCGCCGGCGCCGACACCCAGCGCGATGGGCAGCATGCCGAAGATCATGGCGAAAGTAGTCATTAAAATGGGACGCAGCCGAACGCGGCCGGCCTGCCTCAACGCCGCGAACAACGACAGCTCGTCGCGCGTTCGCAAAGTGTTGGTGTAGTCCAGCAGCAGAATAGCGTTCTTGGTCACCAGCCCCAGCAGGAAAATAAAAGCGATCATGGTGAAGATGCTAACCGTCATATTGCATATCAGCAGCGCGCTCAACGCGCCGATGATCGCCAGCGGCAACGACAGCATGATCGTAAATGGATGAATGAACGATTCAAATTGCGCCGCCAGTACCATGTAAACAACGATAATGGATAAATACATAGTGAAAAAAAGATAGCCGAACGACTCTTTCATTATATCCGCAAATCCGGTCCAGCTCGTCTGATAGCCATCCGGCACGCCGATTTCCGCCACGTATTTATTAATGTCGTTGACCGCGTCGCCCAAAATTCTCTCTCCGGAGCCATCCGGTTTCTTGCCAAGGTTAGCCAGCAATGTGATCTGACGCTGACGATTGAAGCGATTGATCTCCACTGGCGTGCCGGTAGTGACTACGCGAGCCACGTTACTCAGTTCGATCATGCCGCCGTTCTGCGTTGGAACCCACAGATTGCCGATCAGGTCAGTCTTATTGCGATAGCGTTCCTGGTAACGCACGGCAATGTTGTAGCGATCACCATCGGCTTTGAACTTGCCGATATCCAGACCGCCGATAGCGGCGCGCGCCGTGTCGCCGATAACACGCGGCGAGACACCCAAGTCCGCGGCTCTGGCGCGGTCAACCAAAATGTCCGCTTCCGGTTTGCCAGTCTCAAATGTCGTATCAATGTCCACGTAGCCGCCGGCTGCTTCGAGACGCTTGCTCAGTTTGGCGATGAAAGCGTTGGAAACGGCGAAATCAGGCCCGCGAACCTCCAGTTGCAACTGCTGCGAACGCATGCCGCTTATCGCCACGCGTGACACAACCTGCACTGATACGGTCGCGTCTTGAATATCCTTAAGGTCTCGGCGCGCTTCATTCATAATGTCCTGCTGCGAACGGCGCCGCTCATGTTTTTCCGTCAGCCGCGTATAAATTACGGCCTCATTGACGCGCTGCATCGCGTCGGCGCCCACCGTGGCGAAAGTGTACTGCACTTCCGGATACTTCTTTATCCTGGCGTGAATTTTATTGATCACCTCGACGGTTCGTTCCAGCGATGATCCCAGTGGCGCGCGCACACTGATGTTGAATTCGCTCTGATCTTCAACAGGATGAAATTCCATGCTCAGAAATTTGGTCAGCGACAAGCTGCCAACGAAGATCATCAATGCGGCCAAAATTACTAACGCGCGATGACGCAAGCACCAATCCAACAGCCACGCATAGAACTGCTCAATCGCCTTGTGTAATTTTTCCAGTGTTGTAAAGATGAAATTATGCTTGTCGCGTTTGACCAGCAGTCGCGCAGACAGCATCGGGTCTAAAGTAAACGATATCACCATGGAAATCAGCACGGCGAACGCGACGGTCAGCGCGAAAGGGAAGAAGAAGCGTCCAACGATACCGCGAGTGTAAGCTACCGGCACAAAGACGGCCACGACGCACATCGTTGTAGCGAAGACCGCCAGTCCGATTTCGCTGGTGGCAAAGAGAGCCGCCTGTCGAGCGGGCTTGCCCGCCTGAACATGGCGCATGATGTTCTCTTGCACCACGATCGCGTCGTCAATCAGCAATCCGATAGCTAAATTCAGCCCCAGCAGAGTCATCATATTTATCGTAAAACCCATGTAGCGCAGCATCATAAAAGTAGCGATGACAGATGTGGGCAACACCAGCGCGCTGATAAAAGAACTGCGAAAATTCAGCAGAAACAACGCCACGATCACCACAGCTAAAAAGCCGCCGATGATCAGGTCGTGTTCCACTTCGCGGACAGACTGCTCAATGTACGCCGCTTGATCTTGCGCGATGATTAATCGCACGCCGCGAGGTTCGAGTTCCTTCCGCAGTTTCTCCACTTCCGCTTTGACATCATTGGCTACGCGCACGGTGTTGGCGCCCGACTGACGTCGCACTAACAACGCGATGCTGGACTGGCCATCCAGTTGAGCATGAGTGCGTTTTTCTTCCAAACCGTCTTCGGCGCGACCAATGTCGGACAGGCGCACCACCGCATTGTTGCGGCAAGCGATGACCATAGAATTGAAATCTTTTTCAGTTTCGAATTCAGCTTTGGTTTTGATCGTCAGTTCCAGCGGTCCGGTCTCCACGCGCCCGCCTGGAATTTCGACGTGTTCGCGCGCGAGCGCCTGCTTGACATCAAACACAGTCAGACCGTACTGGCGCATTTTGTCGGGGTTGAGCCAGAGCCAGATTTTGCGATCACGATTGCCTACCAGCTTGACCGAACCGACATTAGCGACACGCTGCAGCCGCTCTTTAACAATCTGGTCCGCAAGATGTGAAAGATCGCGGAAGGGCATATCGCCGGCGATAATCACGCTCAGCGTCGGCGCCGCGTCAATGTCCACTTTTTCGACCACCGGCGCATCAATATCGTTGGGCAACGAGGAACGGACGGCGCTGACTTTGGCTTGAATCTCCTGAAAAGCTATGTCTACATTTTTTTCCAGCTCGAACTCTACGATCACTTGCGATACGCCGTCGGCGCTGGTTGAGTTCAGCGTTTTGATGCCGGCGGTTGTGTTCACCGCCTCTTCAATGGGATCGGTGACCGTCGTCTCGATGGTCTCGGGGTCGGCGCCCTGCAGCCGCGTGACGATGGTGATGATGGGAAATTCCACGCGCGGAAACAAATCCACGCCGATTTCTCGAAAACTCACCCATCCAAATACAACCAGCGCGGCGATGAACATGCTCGTGAATACCGGCCGACGGATGGCAATCTCGGAGATAATCATAACGTAATTTTAGCCTGGCACGCAAGCGTTCGCCACAGAAGATATATTTGCCGCGAAGCGGCAAAGGGAAGTAGCCTGTGACTTCAGTCACAGGAAGAGATAGTTGTTTTTTTACCCGCCCTGAAGGGGCGGTGGGTGAGTGGTTATGCTCAAGAGACGAACGCTACGTCTGGGACTAAAGTTCCTGCGCCCTTTCAGGGCGCTTGGCGTTTTGATATCGTTGTCCTGTGGCTGAAGCCACAGGCTATTACCCTTCACGCTTTCAGCGTGAAGACAACGAGGGAGGGGAATTTCCGACTTCGTTGCTACACGATAAATATCGCATCCCTCGCTTTACTTTTGGCAACGTAGGGAGGGGAATTTCCGACTTCGTTGCTACAGTGTCGGATTTCGTGGAATTTGACCGGCGGTAACATAGAACATCCGAAAATATCACTCGACCCAACCGTAGGGGCACGGCATGCCGTGCCCTTACGCCTTGTCGTTACCCACATCTTTGTATGTTAGCCAGTAAGATTGCGACATTTTCTATCGCCCCTTCGGGGCTTTATTGATTCCAGCGGTTTCTTTTCCCATATAGCCACGGAGTGGCGAAAGACATTAGCCTAGGGCGCCAGCCCTAGGAACACTGTCCACAAAAGAAAATATAGCCCTGATAAGGGCGACAGAGACTCTCTCATGGCTCAGGTTGGCAAGTGTGTGCAATAACGTAGGGGCACGGCATGCCGTGCCCCTACGTCGCTGCTACTAAAACACTCTCTTTGGTCAAAATGGACTCAATAATTTATTTTTCTGACAGTTCCTTAATTATTTGATTACATCAGCCTGTCGGCGCGGCGAGCTATTTGATCAGTAATTCGGGAGGCAGGTCTGCGCCGTCTTTCAACGCTTCTTGCGGACCGAGGATGATTTTCTGACCGGCTTTCACACCGGTTTTCAAAATTGCTGTTTCCGTCATATATTCGCCGACCTCGACTGAGCACTGCCGCATCTTGCCGTCTTCAGCGACGAAGACAAAATAATGAGCGCCGGAATTTCGGATCGCTCGCCGCGGAACGATCACCTCGTCCGCGACGCCATTTATTCGCACATCGCCTTGCAAGAACGCGCCCGGTATGAGTCGGCCGCACCGTTCCAACGGCAGCGCCACCCAGATTCCAAAGGAGCCTTGCTGCGGATCAATCGCCGGAATAGCGCGAGTAATCGGCAGCGTTAACGGTTCATTCAGCAGCGAACTGCGCAAGGTTACTTGAGTCTGTCCGGGAATAATCTGCGTGAAGCAGGCTTCCGGCAGTCGTAGTTCCGCGGCTAGAAATTGCAGAGATACCAGTTCGACGACTTCAGTAAAAGGCATGTGCAGCAAAAAATCGCCCGGACTTTTGAATCGGCGCGTAATGATGCCATCATATGGCGCGCGGACGGAAGTGTCTTTCAAGTCTTGAAGCGCGATGTCCAAGGCCGCTTGAGCTTGCGCCACTCGGGCCGCGGCGATGGCCACTGCCGTAAGTGTCGGGCCGGCATTGGCTTCTTCCACTCGTGATTGCGCCGCGCCGCGGCGCGCCTGCTGCGCGCGAATCTGGAACTGCACCTGCTCCAACTGCTTCTGCGAAGCCGCGCCTTCGATTTTTATCAGTTCCTGAAAACGCTTCTCGTCGCGACGCAATTCGTCAAGATGAGCATCAATCTCTTCAGTCGCGGCGATTAGCGCATCGCGCTGTTCTTTGCGAACACCGGCTTTCAGATCGATTAGCGCAGCTTGAGCTTCATTAAGCGCCGCCTGACTGACAGCGACGGCCAACTTAAAAGTAGTGGTATCCACACTGAATAGTTCATCCCCGGCTTTCACGCTGATTCCAATGTCCACCCACTGCCCGTCAGTAGTTTTGCCTAACGACAACATTTGACCGGTAACTCGCGCGCCCATGCGCGCGACCAACAGTGGCACAACCCGGCCAGTGGCCGTGATCTGACTTGGCCCGGCGCGTTGCGCGGTTACTAATGATAAGGCGTCTGATTCACTGGCGGAGAGCGGATCGACGCACAACAGCAGACCGAGCAAAAAGAGATTTTTGATTGAATTAGCCACAGAGGACACAGAGAGAAATTGAATAAGAAAATGGAATAAGCCACAGAGGACACGGAGAGAAATTAAATAAAAAAATGGAATAAGCCACAGAGGACACGGAGAGAAATTGAATAAGAAAATGGAATAAGCCATGATTAGTCACTCAATCAAAAATTGCCGCCAAAAGCGATCCGTTTTCCTTCAATCCACAATCAAAAATCTAAAATCTAAAATCAAAAATCAAAAAAAATGTAATCGTTCAGTCTCATCAAGCCGTTCAAGAAAATCCACAGATAAACACAGATAGACACAGAGACGACTTAAACAACATATAGGTAAAAAATTAAATCATCTGTGTCTCTCTGTGTCCTCTGTGGCCAATATTTTCGTGGCGACCGGCTACAAAAAATCCAGAATGCCTTTGGCGGCGCGGTCGCTGGCGCCGGGGCCGCCGAGCTTCTTTGGCAGTTCGGCCAGAGCTGCTCGCTGTTGTTCGCGATATTTTTCATCGGTCAAGCCGCGTTCTATTTCATGAGCAATACGCGCGGGATTAACATCGCTCTGCAACAATTCAGGAATAGCGTAGCGTCCAAGCACTATATTCACCAGCGAGAAGACCGGAATGTTTACCAACAAATGCGCCATCGCGTAATTGACGAAAGAACTTTTATAGACAACACACAGTGGTTTTCCAGTTAAGCCGGCTTCCAAAGTACTGGTGCCGGATTTAACGACGGAGAAGTCAGCGGCGGCGGGAAGAAGCGTGGCGTGAGCGGGCGCATCACCGCTGAAATCGGCCTCCAAAATCTCCGCTTCAGAACATGGGCCGGAGAAGACGCCGCGATAGCGATTACAAACGTAGGCGCAGGATTGTCTACTCGAGTCGCAAAGCAGCCTGGAACTGATGGCATCGGCTTTGAACTCTTTTGGTATCAGCGAGAAGAGACAACGCATTTTGCCCATCTTCCGGTACGCCTTTTCAAAGCCCGCCAACATCGGGCCGAAGTGAGCGTTCACTTCGCTGCTTCGCGATCCCGGCAACAGAGCCACTGTCTTTAATCCCGGCGGCAATTCCAGTTTTTGCGACGACGGCTGATCCAGCAACGGATGCCCGACAAATTGCGTCTTCAGTCCGTACTTTTCAAAAAAAGGCGGCTCGAATTCGAAGACGCAGAACGTGCGATCCACGAAACTCGCCATGCTTCGCGCGCGCAGCGGCTTCCAAGCCCAAACTTGTGGCATGATGTAATAGATTATCGGAATGCCAAGTTTGCGAACCTCCTTGGCGAAGCGCAGATTGAAGCCGGGGTAATCCACGCAGATCAACGCGCTGGGACGTTCTTGTTTGACGCGGTCGAGTAGTTTGTAAAAAACTGTTTTGAAGAATCCGTATTTTTTAATGACTTCCCAGAAACCGACAACCTGCATACCGTCCAGGTTTTGGGCAGACTCTAGTCCAGCGGCGACCATTTTGTCGCCGCCCATGCCGACGAATCTCGCCTCCGGCTTCCGCGCTTTTAGCGCCGTAATCAACTTAGCCGCGTGCAGATCGCCGGAAGCCTCGCCGGCCAGTATAAAGAACGTCATGGACATGATGAGATTCTACGTGAAGAACCTCTGGCGTTAAATTCAAAAACTGTTAGCATTACAGATTGCTATGGCCGAGAACCATCCCAACGCCGACAGCACACCAGATACTTCAGTCCCTATCATCGCCGAGATAGAATTGACTGCCAGGAAAACTAACGAGCCGCCTACGATTCAGGTGGAAGCGCCGGCGCATTTTGAATGGATTCTGCGCACCGGCGGCACGGAATACTGGAAGCTGACTTGCGTGTGCGGCAAGCGACTGCTGTCACCGGCGCCGAGTATCCACCCGTACGGCAAGTGTTCGAAATGCGGACGATATTTACTGCTGCCGGGTTACGACGATAGCCTAAAGGTTTTGCGCGTCCCGGCGCGGTCGGAGCCGACAAAGATCGAAGCGGCGCACGAAGATCGAAACATTACCGTCACTTCGCTCGGTGGGATGGCCAACGATCTGCGAATCAGTCTCAACGCCGCCAGCGTGGCCGCCAATCGTCTGCGTCCTCAACAACTCTCTACTCATACTCGCGCGATGCGCACGGTGTCGGGACGTATCAGCGCCTGGCCGTTAAGCGGGAAAATCCGCCGCTTGCTTGCCGCGTTTCTTGACCTGAACTTCGGCATCTGCGTGGCCGGCGTAGTGATGGCACTGGCCGGCCCGCGCGCGCTCGAACCATTTTTCTCACCACTCGAGATGCTGCTGGCAACGATATGGCTGGCGCTGGCGTTCAACGACAGCGTCATCCATCTGATCTTGGGCAGCAGTCTGGGCAAACGCCTGGTCGTGTTGGTGGTGCGCACCGAAGACGGCGAACCGTGCGGGCCAATTCGTACTCTAATTCGCGCGTGGCTCAAATGGTTGCTGATCCCCGGCTGGCTGATCGGCGCCTTCGACTCCGCCGAACGCACACTGCACGACTTGTTAGCCGGCACACTCGTTCTGCGCGGTCGCTTGCGTCACAAAACGCAGAAAACGGAGACCGAAGTTCAGGAGTCAGATCGGAAAAAAAGGGAATTGTAACCGTTCAGGTTATTTTGCCACAGAGGACACAGAGAGACACAGACCTGGAGGTTAGCTAAGCATGCGAATGACGCATGCGCTTAACAGCATCCCTTGGAGACACAGCGTTGCGGGCGGCCACCACGGTACGCATTCATCCGGTTCACCCCACCATTGGCGCAGCAATTTGATCAGCGCCCAAATCTGCAACAACGCGAAGATCAATCCCAATAGACCGCTCAAGTAGAGATTATCGCTTAATTGTGGCCAGGGCAACCACTCCGCACGCAGCAACGCCAGCAAGAGCGCCAGTGGCGTTGACAGGCCGATGATCCAGATCGCATCGCGACGCCAATTATCTTTACCCATCACTATGTACACGGTCACCGTCCCGACCAACCCGCCAGGCAGTAACGCGATCAGCAACAGTACCAGATGCTTTAGCCCAAGCCTTTTTTTGCGTCGGGACGCGCGTGCGCTTTTGCGCGGCTTTGGCCAGTGAAACTCGCCAATCAGCAACCGATTAATCGCCACAACGCTGCCGAGCAGTGAGACGGTCAGGAGCGTTCCCAAAGCCAGCTTTTCACCAACGTACAATGTGTGCAACCGATCCCACGGTAGTCTTAAAACGCAATCAACACATTCGATCCGAAGAAGCCAATCAGGCAGAGCGGCGAGCAGTGATGACATACGCGCATCTTACTCGGAAAATTGGCATATCGCAGAAAATTTGACAAGTGTCTCAATGATATTGTTGATGTTTACGTTGTTTTCTATTGCGAAAAGAATTAGAAGTGAACTCTTGTAAAGGATCGTTAAAATCTTTGCGTGACGTAAAGATTTTAATGGTTGCTTGCAGGCGAGACGACTGCGGTACGGAGCTGCAATGGTTAAGCATATTTTTATTACTGGCGGCGTGATCTCTTCTTTGGGCAAGGGCATCACTACCGGCGCCATCGGCATGCTGCTTAAACGCATGGGACTCACTGTCCGTTTGCAGAAACTCGATCCGTATCTAAATGTTGATCCCGGCACGATGAATCCCTACGAGCATGGGGAAGTTTACATCACCGAAGATGGCGCGGAGACCGATCTGGATTTGGGACACTATGAACGGTTCACCGGGGACTACGTCTCGCGCGAAAGCAATTTTACGATGGGACAGGTATATTCGGCGGTTATCAGCAAGGAACGACGCGGCGATTATCTTGGCAAGACTGTTCAGGTCGTGCCTCACATCGCCGACGAGATCAAAAATTGTATCCGTAAATTGATTCAGCCCGGCGTGGATGTAATCGTGACCGAAATCGGTGGCACAGTCGGCGACATCGAAGGCGCGCCCATGCTGGAAGCCGTTCGTCAATTCCGCCACGAAGTCGGCAGCCGCAACTGTATGTTTATCCACCTGACGCTGGTGCCGTTTATTAAGGCGGCGGGCGAAGTGAAGACCAAGCCCACGCAACAATCTGTCGGAGAACTGCGCCGCATTGGTATTCAGCCTGACGTGTTGATCGTGCGTGCGGAAGTGCACTTGGCCGACGACGTGCGCGAGAAGATCGCGCTGTTTTGCAATGTAGATGTCGAAGCGGTTATCGTCGAAAAAGATGTGGATCACAGTATTTACGAAGTTCCTCTGACCTTGGTCAACCAGAGTCTCGACAAGATCATCATTGACAGACTCAGCCTGCCGGTTGGCAAGCCGCGCCTTGGCGATTGGATTGAGGTGATTGAGTCCATTAAACATCCTAAACATCTCGTTCGTATCGCCATCGTTGGCAAGTACATGAAGATACAGGATGCGTACAAGTCCATCTTTGAATCATTGGCGCATGCTGGCATCCATCATCAGACAAAAGTTGAGATTGTAAAAATTGAAGCTGAGAGTCTGGAGAAGCGCGACGCGCTATCTCATCTCGAAAACATCCATGGCATTCTGGTGCCGGGCGGCTTTGGCGAACGCGGCACTGAAGGCAAAATAGCGGCTATTCGCTACGCTCGCGAAAACCAAGTGCCGTATTATGGACTATGCCTCGGTATGCAACTAGCCGTGATCGAATTCGGACGCAACGTCTGCGGATTAAGCGATGCGACCTCCACGGAATTCAACGCTTCCTGCCAGAATCCCGTGATTGATCTGATGCCGGATCAAACCAACATTACGCAAAAGGGCGGGACAATGAGACTGGGCGCCTATCCGTGCGCGCTACGTGATGGCAGCAAAGCCAATGCGGCTTACGGCGTGAAGCAGATCGCCGAACGCCATAGTCATCGGTACGAGTTCAATAACAAATACCGCGAATTGTATGAGCAGCACGGCATGATATTCTCAGGTTTGTCGCCGGACGGGCGGCTGGTGGAGATTATCGAACTGGCCGCTCACCCGTGGTTTGTGGCGGTACAATTCCATCCTGAATTCAAGTCCACGCCCACGGCGTCTCATCCGCTATTCCGCGATTTTCTCGGCGCGGTGCTCAACTACGCGAGAGCGTAATGAAGAATTAACCACAGATAGACACAGATAAACACAGATGAAGAAATCCAAAGGCGACTATACTGCACGCGGTCGAAATTTCGGCTTTTGTAGTATAGGCATTTTGAGCGAAGCGATACCACCGGGAAATAGATTCAATTGTAGGTAGCATCCCGCAAGGAGTGCCAGTGTGGTGCTCTGGGTAAAAAAGCTGGGTTTTCAGCCGCGCGCAGTAATATTATGGAACAGGCTTTCAGTTTGCTCCATATCAACGATCATGAAAGAAGCAGTGGAGGATGAATGGCCTCTTCAAAAAAACTTTCCGTCGGTGTGATTGGACTGGGCTACTGGGGTCCAAATCTGTTACGTAATTTCGCGGAGAACACCGACTTCGAGCTGCGCTGGGCGTGCGATTCGCGCGCCGCGCGTCTGCCGCCGGTTCAGCGGCGTTATCCGCTGATCAAAGCGACCACTGATCCGAACGCGCTATTTGCCGACGCCGATCTGGATGCGGTAGTGATCGCCACGCCTGTGGATACGCACTTCGAACTTGCCAGCGCGGCGCTGCAAGCGAATAAACATGTGCTGTTGGAAAAACCAATGACGCGCACTGTGGCCGAAGCCGATGAATTACTCGCTTTGGCCGCCAAAGCGCAACGATTGTTAATGGTGGATCACACATTTCTGTTCACGCCGGCCGTGCAGCAGATCAAAGCTCGGATCACGCGGGGCGAGTTAGGGACGCTGAACTTCATTGACAGTGTGCGCATCAACCTCGGCATCATTCAGCGAGATGTCAACGTGCTTTGGGATTTAGCTCCGCATGATCTATCCATCATCTTGCACGTGCTGGAACGCGGTCCGCATAAAATCTCCGCCGTGGGCGCGAGTCATACACGGAAAGATCATGCCGACGTGGCGCATCTGTATCTGGATTTTGGCGATAATCTGCTCGCGCACATTCATTCAAGCTGGCTCTCTCCAGTCAAAGTGCGGCAGATGGTTTTTGGTGGAACGCTGCGCACGTTGATTTATAATGACAACGAACCTTCAGAGAAGATACGGCTATACGAAGCGGGCGTGGATTTGACCGAACATGACGAGGAAGGCATTCGCCGTGTGCTGGTCAGCTACCGCCGCGGCGATATTCTGATTCCCAATCTGGAATTAAAGGAAGCGCTGGCTAACGAGATTGCTCATTTTTACGCCTGTGTTACACAGGGACAGCGCTGCATCAGCGACGGGAAATTCGGACGAGAGATTGTGCGTATTCTCGTCGCCGCGGATCGAAGTATGCGGCAAGAGACATTAGTAACGCTGGTCTGATAATTTGTAACCGTTCAGTCCCTTCAAGCAATAAACGGTTACAAAAAATAAACAAGCTAACAAATCACTCCAGCCGACAAAATGTATATGTATAGGAATTTTAATCGAGTTGAGAAGGTTTTGAGGAAGGGGGAAGGGGAAACGGAGTCTTGTCTACCGACACGCCAACGCGCTCTTTCTCGACTTCATTGCCGGAATTCCAGAAGTTCCGTTGGATTCAGAACTGGAAACTATCGTTTGGGAGAATGGAGCCGATTTGGCACCTGAGTTCCTCAAAAATATCCGCATGATCGCGCTGGATCTGGACGGCACACTGTTACGCAGCGACAAGACTATCGGGCCGCGCACTCGGGATGCTCTGCATGCCGCGCACGCGCAAGGCGTGGTTATCGTTCTGGCCTCAGGACGCATGACTCCCGCGATGGAACGCGCTGCCGAAAATCTGGGACTGGATGTGTGCCTAGTCAGTTACAATGGCGCTGCCATCTGCGACCGTCGCGCCAACTTTCGCCGGCGACTGTTCCATAAACCACTCGAAACAGACGTAGCGCAAGCGCTGTTCAAGATTGGCAAACAGCGCCGTTATCAGATCAATTTTTACTACCAGGACGTAATTCTTAGTGAAGATGCGCCGCATCTGCGTCCGTACATTGAAATCTATCGTTCTCGCACCGGCTCACCCTTTCGCTTCGTCGAACGACTGGAGGACTACCTCCAATATGCGCCAACCAAGTTCATCTACATTGTGGACCCAGCCATTCGCAATGCTCTCGAAGACGAACTTCGTCCGTCTTTCGGGACTCGAGCCACCATCCTGCGCACCGATCCTGAATATCTCGAGTTCCTTAATCCCACAGTAGATAAGGGGCGTAGCGTAGTGCGTCTGGCCGAAAATCTCGGCATTCGAGCCGACCAGATAATGGCACTGGGCGATGGCGATAATGATATCACAATGCTGGCATCCGTCGGCTGGGGAGTGGCCGTCGCCAACGCGGGCGTGCGTTGCAAAGCTGTCGCTCACGCAATCACGGAACACGACAACGACCATGATGGCGTCGCCGAAGCTGTTGAACGATGGGTGCTGTAATGGTAAATTACAAGTCATGAAAAACACAATGAACGACAAATCAACCTATACCAAGACAATCGCGTGGTTGCTGCTGTGGGTCGTACTGGCTGCGGCTTGCTTCATCGCTAATTTCTTTATGAACCCAAACACGTTGGCTCCCACCCAACAGAGTGAAATTCTTGACTCAGCTAAAGATAACCTTGCTGGTTTGCCGCCGTTGCATCTGGCGGGAATCATTCTAGTCATCTTGGCGTTCACCAGTTTCTTCAAATTAATCACCGTCTGGTATTTTAAATTAAAACGCAAGCCGCTGGCCGAAGGCCTGATGATCGGTCGGATATATACATTGATCGCGGTGCTGGCGATTTTATTCAGTCTCGCCTACGGCTTTGGCAAGCTGACCACGTTCAGCGCCTTCTTCGCCATGTTCGGCGGCATGCTGTTGGGCTTCTCGCTACAGGCGCCGGTCAGCGGTTTTGCAGCCTGGGTGCTGGTCTCGCTGAAGCGTCCTTTTCGACCCGGTGATCGCGTACAATTCCCAAATCTAAGTCTGACGGGCGACGTGCTTGACATTGGCATCATGTACACAGTGCTCAATCAGGTCGGCGGCTCCATTGGCAGCGAAGAGGCGGTTGGACGCTATATCCTGGTGCCCAACGCCATGCTCTTCAGTCAGGTAGCGATCAACTACACCGTCGCGCAGGACTCGGCCTATATTCTGGACGAAGTGGTGGTGCGTATTACGTTCAATTCTCATTGGGATACTGCCGAAAAATTGATGCTCAACGCCGCCACCAAAGTTACTCAGGATATCATCGAAACCACAGGCGTCAAACCCTACATTCGTTCCGATCTGTACGACTACGGAGTGTATCTGCGTCTGCGTTACCAAACCTCAGTAAAGGAACGCGCGGAGATTGCGTACAAAATTAATAAAATGATCTTCGAGGCGATCCAGCATACGCCGGAAGTTGATCTGGCGATTCCATACGTGTACTCGGCGCGAGCGGGAGCGCGCGTAATGGCCAAACAGAAAGAAGATGAGATGGACTCCGAAACTAATAATATTCACGACATCGAAATCGCGCAGATTCAGACCGCTGGTGAGATCGCTGACATAGATGTGATCGAGCAGTTGTCGCAGAGCATAGCAACTCACGGATTGCTGCAGCCGATCATGCTGATTCCTAATCCGCAAGGCAAATACGACGTGGTTGCCGGACAGTTGCGCTTGGAAGCTTGCAAACGGCTGGGCTGGAAGAAAATTCCCGCCGTTATCCGCGGCTTATACGGAGAGGTGTGAACATGACGCAGAGAAATCTTAGTCCTTATCAAATGTTTCGACAGTTGGCGGAGAAGCATAAACCGGAGTGTAGTTTTAACGGAAAAACGAAAGACGACTTCAATAAATGGAAGAAAGTTGCGCTGCCAAAAGTTCTGGCGACGCTGGGCGATTTCCCTAAACGCGTGCCGCTGAATCCTGAACTGCTGATTGAATGGGAACATGACGGGCTTATTAAGCAGCGCTGGGCGATTGACACTCAGGAATACCTCTCCGTAATCGTACAGGTTAATTTTCTGCCGAAGTTGCGCAAGGGCGGCAGACATCCCGCGCTGTGCTGTTGGCACGGGCACAGTCAATTTGGCAAAGAATCGGTGATGGGCAACGATTCTTCAGATCAGCGTCAAGCCGATATCCGCAACCGCAATTACAATTATGGGCATCAAATGGCTCAGTCCGGATTTGTTACCTTCGGAATTGATTGGATCGGCAAAGGCGAACTCGACGATGCCGCGCGACCTTCTTATCTCAACCTCGCCGGTGATCGCGACTGGTGTAATCTGTATTATCTCAACGCGACCATGCTTGGGATGAGCGCCATCGGTATTAATGTCACTCTTGGCCGAGCCGCTACAGATTTTGTCTGCACATTGCCGTGGGTTGATGCCGACCGGCTGGGCGTCATGGGATTGAGTGGTGGCGGCACCATGACTCTTTGGAGTACTCTGTGCGACCGGCGATTCAAAGCTTCCGAGATTATTTGTTACAGCAGTATCTGGCCACGCATGGGCTTTCGCGATCTGGATTATTGCGGCATGCAGGTGGCGCCGGGATTATTCAAGTTGGTGGATATACCAGACGCGCAAGGGCTGATTGCGCCTCAGCCGTTGCTGATTGATATCGGCATCCACGACACTTGTTTCCCCGTGGATGATGCAATGATCTGCTACCATAAAGTTGAGACAATATACAAAGCGGCGGGCGCTGCCCAGAAACTCGAACTAGACCTATTCCCCGGCGAACATGCCTGGGGCGGCCACCGGTCGAAGGATTTTTTTAAGAAGCACTTGGGCTGATTTTTTTGGGCATGGTTCCACTTTCTCGTACTGCTTGCGTATTTGGTAACCGTTTATTGCCTTAAATTTGATGTCTCGCACGTCTAACGATTGAATACTGAATAAGGCGCAACGCAGTCGTTGTAGTAATAAGAGAGCAAACCATGATCGCACTAAATTCAAGCAAACTCCGGTGGTGGCTGATGGTCTTTGGTTGCGGCATTCTTTTGCTTGTCGGCCAAGGCTTTACTCAGGCAGGCGAGGATGCGCCGAAGGATCCGTTGCCGATAGACCCGGCAAAGGATGCCGTCGCGCTTGCTGAATCTGCCAAGAAAGCCGAAGCGGCTCGGAATACTGAGGTCTGGCAGAAACTCGAAACCAAACCGGTGCCGCTGAACGACCCTCGCCAAATTCGCTCGCCAGGACTCTACGATCAATCTATGCAGAATGTGATCACGTTTCCGAAAGACGGATCAGCCGTGGATTTGGGCTTGCCGCATTTCGGCAAGAATGCATCCGGCAAGGAGTATCCGGCGCTGCTGGCCAAATTCAATCAGGACTTCATCTGGGTTGATCTAAACGGTGACGGCAAATCGAGCGCCGACGAAATACGCGGCATCCGGCCGGACGGTATATGCGATCCATTTACTTGCGAATTACACTACCAGGATGGCAGCGCGAGTTCTTACCGATTTTGTTTCAAGACTGTGGTCGAGAAAGAGAAGTTTGCCATCATCCGCAGTATGGGGCGCACGGCCACCTTTGAAAAGCACAAATTGATGCTATTCGATGATAACGGCAACGGTAAATACAATGATGACATTGATGCGCTGCTGATTGACGACAATCCAATGGCGTTTCTTGGACGCTACATCTTGCTGAACGATCAATTCTACGAATTAGTGGCGCACGAGGCGGGTACGGTAATTGAAATTCGACCCGCCGCTCAAATCGAGCACGGCTTCGTGGACCTGTATAAAGACTACACGCCCAGCCAGAAAGGTGAGAACCTGAAGTTGCACACGATCATCATCCGTGGAACTAACGGCTCATTTGCCGGCGACGAAAACCACAAGATGCTCAAAGTTCCCGTCGGCGCCTACGACCTGTCCTTCGGCCTGTTAGAACGAGCCAAAGAAGTCGTGTACGTAAAGAAGGGTGAGAAGACCAGCTTCAACGTCATAGCTAAAACCGTAGCCGCGCCAAAGTGGGGCGGGAAGATTACGGCCAAATTCGACGTGACCACCGACGGCTACGAGAGCATCGTTAATCCGCCCTGTTTTGTGGGCCAAAATACAGAAATATATTTTCCGGAAAACTTCCACGTGACACCCGTCACTGCGACCATCGCTCAAGTGCTTGTGGATACAACGCTCCGTTTTGAACGCATTAGGATATTCAACCAGAGCGCCTATAAGATGCAACCAGACGGCGACTTGAAAGCCATAGTCTTCAAGCCTTGTCGTCTGGCGAACGATACATATGAGATCACAGTTGCGTGCAATTCCGGTATTATGGGCAAAGTCTTCGGCGTGGATCGCCTCCAGTTCATCTATCGCAAAGAAGTTAAGGATCAATATAACAAAAATAAAAATGCCAAAGGCAAGGGTGAATAATTATTCACCCCTACGTTGATACCTGTTTGGCGTCGCTATTTCTTACCCACACCGTTCTTGTCCTTCTTGGCCGTGTAGGTCACGGTCAGCGTGTTCAAGTAGCTGTCGCCATCCACGGTTATAATCACTGGTAAATCAATCGAGTCGCCCGGTTTGACGACGTCCGCATTAACGAAGCCATAATCTTCCAGCTTAACAAAGAGATTCTGTTTCTTGACCGTGTAAATGAACTTCAGCGGACTGGAGATATAAACACTCTTCTTAAGTTTTTTATCCTTCTTAAATTTCCCAGTCAGCTTCAGCGAATCATTGCCGCTGACCGCCTTGCCCTTCGCGTCCAGTGTAAATGTGCTCTCGTAGTCGCCGATGGCGATTACGACTAATTTGTCTTTCGGAGTAAAGCCCTGAGGTATCGGCACTGTGCCGGAGAGAACGAGTGTATCTGACTTTGGTTTGCTGAAGTTTAATTTGATAAACGCTTTTGAGATAATAAAATCTTTCGGATCGCCGCCGGGGCCATCGGCGTCGTTGACGCCAAGATTTAATTCGCGCGAGACGCTGACTATTCCGTCACTGACGACAACTCGCACCGTGTACAATCCGGCGCGAGCGTAAGT
>JAZDLP010000229.1:0-5494 GCA_043801885.1 Planctomycetota bacterium
CAAAAACAATTGATTTTCGATAATACGATAGAATAAGTTGCCAATACATCAAAAATTAACATTTATTCATCCAAAAAAGAATCAACGAGGCGACAAGTAATCGGTCTTTTAATTTTTTTTGCCCTTCCGCAACAGAAACTACTTAAGGCAAAGGATCGCGCAAAATGGGCCAGCGTAGTGGGAGAGGCGACGCTCAAGAGCGGCGAACGGATGACCATCAAACTCGTTGTTCTGCCGCATGAGGACTACGCTCAAAAGTTGTGTCACTTTTTGGAGCATAAGTCCGATAACCAATTTCGTGGCATTCGCCAGCGCCTTCAAGCAAAGTATGTGAAGCACTGTATAGACAAATACTTCATTGGTGAAGTCGGTGGGCAGATCGTCGGCCAAGCGTGGTACGGTGTGCCTCGTGGCCGGACCGGCATCGGCAATTTCGGACACGTATACACGGAACCTTGTTACAGGCGGAAGGGCATCACCACTGAGATCATGAAGATTCTCGTCGAGGACTTTGCGAAGGAGGAGAATGCCAAGTGTGTCCTCTGCAGCGCGGGCGAATCGGCGGGAATCATATATGAAAAGTTTGGTTTCCAGTTTATTGTGCCTGGCGCTAAGTCGGGCGGGATGGCGCTGATCAAGAAGAGCGTGGCGAAAGACTTCGCGGAGCTGGAGAAAAAATACTTTGCGCCGGGTCTCGCCGTCCATGTGCGCGAAGGCAACATCGGTGATCGGCACGACTGTGATCGCATGCTGGATCTCTCACAGGGCATGAAGGAGTTGCGGGCTCGCTGGCATACTGCTTTCATCGCTCATAAAGTACCATCATTTATGGACGCTTTGTTCTGCGTGGAGGATGGCAAGGGATTCACAACTGTTATGGAAAGCAGCGAGGGCCGTATCATGGGATATGCTTTCGTCCTGAACCTTGGGTCGTGGTTCGAGGACGACTTCAAGGTCATGGATTTTGTGCTTCATCCGAATTATCTGCCACGAGCGGCGTTTTTTGTCAGAGAAACGGTCAAGATCGCGCAGATGGCGAAAATGCCGGATGTTTATGCCTTCGTTGCTTCTTGTGACTGCGAGAAGATGGCGGCATTTTGCGACGCTGGTTTTCGTGATGAGTATCGGTTCGCTGGCAAATTTGCCATAGGCCAAGAGTGCCACGACATAATCGCTTTGCGATTCAGATAAAGACTACGCAATGGTTTAGCCACAGAGTACACAGAGAATGAGGACACAGAAAATTTTGATTTTTAAGTTTCTGTTCATTTTTGCGTACCTCTGTGTCCTCTGTGGCTCTATGGTGAACGGTTGCAAATTTTAGGTTTTGAAAGGAGTTATATGAGAAAGAAGATAACAAGCGTCAGTTTTTTTGTCGTTATTATTTTGGGCATTCTGTTGAGCGGACGAGATGCTTGGGCAGCGAACGAAGTAACGGCCGTGAACGGTCTGGAGGTATCTCATCGGTCGGGGTATACGTTCATCACTTTTAAGGAAGTATCACACAAGGATGCGCGCTACCGTGTGTATCGGTCGGATAAGCCGCTCAGCGTGGCGACTCTGACGGAAGCCAATTGCATTGCGATTTTATATCAGAATTCAGCAAGTATTAAAGATATTCGCGGCCGCCCGGAACTAGGCGAAAAAGCCGGCACCGCGGAACGGCGCGCTTTTGTTCAAGATGTGGATAAGGGAAGCCAGGAAATTCCCAAGGGCACTGGCCTGTTGGTTTGGACGTGTCAGGCGGACGAGAAAATTTATTACGGCGTCACGAGTTTGATTGGTGCTGTTGAAGACAAGAATCTTGTTGCCGAGAAGAATGTCATCGTAAAACCAGTGGATGAAAAGAAGGCCATTGCGCCGCTGGCGATCAAGGCGCATGATTACGGTCCCGGAAAACCTGGAGGTGGCGTTTTTCTCTTCCCGATGGATTACCGTCTGTGGAATCCGGATAAAATAGACGATAATCCCGAAGGCTACATCCGCACCGTGAACGTTACGATCCCGGCTGATGAAACCAAGAGAAAAGATCCATTGCCGGTTATCTACCTGATGCATGGAATGATGGACTGGCACTGCACTTTCGCTTGGGCGCTTCACTATGACAAGAATATGCCCGTGATTCAAGTGGGGATTCTTTGTACTACTGGCGATTGGTATTTTGGGTATGCGAATACCATCACCTATGAGACAAGAATTCCAAAGACGCTACCTCCTTCTAATGCGATAGTCTATCCATACACTGAATGGTTGTTGCTCAAAACACGCGAGTGGCTTCTTTCGAATCCCACGAATCTTCCGGCGAAAGCGGATGTCAACCGTTTTTATAGCGTCGGTACGAGTCAAGGCGGTACTGTCGGCAACCTGACAATCGCCAGGCACGGCGACAAGTTTGCTGTCGCTATGTGCAGCAAAGGGATTACGCGTTGGGATGACCTGACAACGTGGTCGGCAGCATATGGTGGAGGTGGAGGGTGGATCAATCAGTTTCAGGTGCTTTACGGCAAAATCGAGGACAATCTGAAACTCTTCAGCGGAGAACGCATCTATGATGTGCTTTATGTTGCTAAAATGTTGCGCGAACACCCCGAATACAATGCGCCTTTCATGGTCTTAGGTCAAGGGTTGGCGGATGGAGTAATACCTTGGCGACCATTCCCTGAATATATCCGCGCGCTTGAGGCAGGAAAACACCCCTTTGCGGCCGCCTGGCGACCCATCTCGCACTCTGGCGCTTTATATAGCGCTACTCCTATGGCGGCGGGTATACAAGAAGGCATGGTTAGAACTCCATCCGACAGAGCGCAACTCGCGTTTGCGAATTGTCCGCAAAACGACGACCTTGGTCAGGGACGGCGCAGCATCGGATGGGCATTGCCTGGAGATATGACGCAGAGCTCGGTTAAAAGCCAGAGTATGACCGGCGGAGGCATACCGCAATTCCCTCAGGAATTTATTGGCGTAAACGCCTATTTGGTCTCCTATGGCAATGAATTTAAATGTATGTTGTTAGGAAAAATCACAAAAGTAGCTGGCGACACATTTTTTGTAGAACAAAACCCTCTTGAGATTGCCAAGCAAATCCAGTTGGTGGAGGGTAGAGCCATGTGGATGATCGCCGATGTAAAATTATCGGGCGAATATAATTCTTTCTTTGAGTGGCACGTCAATGGAATACATGCAATTCCCGGCGCTCGACCCACGATTGATGAGGCGGCTCAGTTTGAAATTCAGATACGCTTGGCCGGCGCAGCCGCCGTATTTGAAGCAACAACAGCCGACGTAACGCCTCGCCGATGTCAGAAGTTCAAGCCCGCGCCCGGCTCGCAAGTTGGGTATCGAGTATTGGATTGCCGAGGAGGCAACGCATCCTCCGTATTAAAGGAAGGAAGCGTAGAAGTTGATAAGCATGGATTGACAACCGTTGTCGGCGTGCCTATCTACAAAACGGGCGCAGGGGTTCGGTTGGTTCTTTCGAAAAAATAAGGTTGCGGCCACAGGCCTCGCTAAAAGGGATAATTCATGAAAAAATGGGTTTCTTTCGATAAAATTTCCTTGTGCACAGTTGATGAGTTGCGCAGTATGACCAGTGTTCCAATTGAAGTGGTCAAGGATAGGGAAACGATGGCTGTTTCTTTTGCAGCCACAGTTCTTGACTGCGTCCGCAGGGCGAACGACCGCAGGAAGCAAGCAGTCATAATCATGCCTGTAGGTCCGACAGGCCAGTGGACACTTATGGCTGATATCGCGATAAGAGATGGCATTGATCTATCCCGTCTTTCGATCATTCAAATGGACGAATACCTTGACCCGCAAAGCAGACGTGTTCCCATGTCCGATCCTTTCAGCTTTACCGGTTTTGTATGGAAGACTTTCGGATCGAGAGCAATACGCAGGTGCGGATTCCAAAAAAAAACTGGATCGTTCCTGATCCCGCGGATCCAGAAAACGTTGACCGTGCGATCAAGCACTGGGGCGGCGTGGATATCGCTTTCGCCGGCATCGGCTTGAATGGCCACATAGCTTTCAATGAGCCCCCCCTTGCCAGCGAGACATGGACGGACGAGTCATTCGCCGGGTCCTCGACCCGCGTCATACGAGTAGCCGAAATAACCAAGGCGACAAACAGCATCTTCGGAACAGGCGGCAATCTGGGGCAAGTGCCAGATCAGGCGGTGACCATCGGCATGAAGCAGATACTCGGCGCAAAACGAATTCATGTATTCCTGGATTGGCATTGGCAGCGCTTTCCGATGAGGCGCACCCTTCTCGGCCCGGTGAGCAGGCTCTTCCCCGCGTCATTGATACAGACCCACCGGGACATACGATTTACCATAACAGAAGAAGTTGCTTGCGTTCATCAATCGTTGCCCGAATAGACAGTGACTATTGTTATCATTTTGAATCATGCTCAAAATTAAAATTATAAAATTACTTGTTAAGTATGCGACGTTCTTTGCCGATAAATTATTTAGTATGTCTGCCAAATTAGACTACTAATCGTCAAAGTCTTTGTGTGAAGCAAAGATTTTAATGGTTGGATTGCAGGCGAGACGTCTGCGTTACGAAAATAGGAGGCAAAGTATGAGTCTGTATCATGTATTTTCCAAGATAGCGATGGCGGCTGGAGCAATCCTGCTGGTTACCGGGTGCAATGATCGTCAGAAGGTCGCTAATGCGGCCAAGGATGAGACCATTCGCAAGCAGGAACAGCGTTTGGCAGAAGCTAAAGCGGAGAATGAAAAAGCGGCGCAATTGAATGCGGATATCGCCAAGCAGAACGAAATGTTGATTACGGACAGCGCGACGGCCGCGCAGAAACAGGCATCAGAGACTGCGGCGATGCGCCCGGAAATCGCGGCATTACATGCCGCCATGAATAATATTAGCAGCGAAATGGTCAAGCTTAAACCCAAAGAAGGTCTGGCTGAAGGTCAAAAAGTCGGCTATGACCAGCGTGGAGACGGCACGATTCACATCACCGTCGCCGGTACCGCGCTCTTTGATTCGGGTCAGGCCGAATTGAAGAAAAGCGCGCATGAAATGTTGATGAAGGTTGCCCAGGCGATTAAGAAAGATTTCCCGAAGAACTTTATTCGCGTGGAAGGTCATACCGACAGCACGCCAGTAGTACACGCCAAGGCGAAGTTCAAAGACAACATGGAATTATCTATCGCTCGCTCCCGTGCGGTCTATGATTTCCTGGTCAAAGAAGGCGGCATCGCTTCTTCTAAAATGTACACTGCCGGTTACGGCGAACATCAACCGTTGGCGCATCCGGAGAAGACTGCTGCTGACCGCAGTAAAAATCGCCGAGTTGAAATCGTAATTATGCCACTGGATGTTAAGATCAAGAAAGATCAGTTGAAGAAGTAGTCTTTGTTCGTTCTCAAAGTCCGCATACTGAAGGCCGACCGCAACGTCGGCCTTCGGTGTTTGAGGCTCTTCGGAAAAATCTGCTCCGAAAATATCACTCGACCCGCCGTAGGGGCAC
>JAZDLP010000232.1:0-7286 GCA_043801885.1 Planctomycetota bacterium
AGCTTTTTGTTTATCGCGCGTCTGATCAGCGGCGACCAGATCGCTGGCCGACAGGAGTATTCGAGCTCGTTCTTCCAAGATGGCGGCCTTGGCGCCCTTAATCACGGCCAGACCTTCGATGACCAACTTCTCCCTGGCCAGTCGAGCCTCATCGCTGCGAATATGAGACAAGTGTTCTAATAGCATCCGACCGCATTCCCGTTCGACGTTCATCCGTTCCACGAAGTGAAAGCCAAGAAAATAAATCAGCTTCCGACTGATCATGGTATCTTTCAGGATCAGTTGAGCCATTTCAGCGGCTGTCTTGTGGCCGGAGAAAAACACTTCTTGCAACATTTGCAGATTCGTATCAACGTTTCGCGCGGCGCGAGAGAAATCCTTTGTCCCAATACTCAAGCCCGCCAGCGCCATCTCAAGGCGATGCTCATCACTCCATCCACTCAACCCGTTGACGCTTTTGAGTAGTTCGTAAGCTTTCAGCATTTCACCCTTTTGTCGCAGCTTGAGCGCCTGAACATGAACAGCGTTTACCAGTTCATCAGAATTAGCTGCGCGGAAGACGTTGAGAATGGCGCGATGTTTTTCTTCGGCTTGACGAGTTTCATTTGGTTCGACGCTTTTTTCTTCATTGCCGGACGCTAACGTCACATATTTCGTCGCCAGCGCCACAAGCAATCGGCGGGGAATGTTCATCGCCTGTGGCGCCAGCGCACGCACGGTTGCCCATGCGAGTTCGCCACCTTCCTGACCGAGTAATCGCTTGGCCAGCGGCTCCGCCACTGACGGCACGTGCGACAACGCGCTAAGTGCGTCTTCGCGCATTGATCGGTCGGGGCTGTCCAGGTACGTAATCAGTTCATTCAAAACATGCGCCGAGCCATGCGCAGCCATCGCCTGCATCGCGAATTCGCGAATTCGCGAGGATGGCGAGTTCAACAGTTTGCGCAACAAGCCCTGATGATCAGACCCCAGATGCGCCTGGCGCACCGCTTCAAGCGCCGGTTCGGCCAGATTGGCGAGATCACTGTCCAACAATAGCGGCAACAGACTCGTCGCCAGTTTGGCGCGTTGTTCGCCGGATAAATGCAGACTTGTAATGGCTTGCAATGCCGCTCGTCGAACATGCAACGGATATTGCCGATCAATGCGCTCCACTACATACTTCACCAGTACCTTGTCGCCCAAGTCGCCGGAGATTTTCAGTAACGCGCTCAAGGCGGGGAAAGGCTGAGTTAGCGTTTTGTTGTGGAAAGCTTTCTCGATCTGTTGGCGCAGATGTTCCTTTGACTTGTCGTTAAAGCTAGTCATAGCGGCGCGTAAACCATTACGAACGGCGTGGCAACCATCCACGTCCGCATTGGCCAGATGATTTAACAAGCCAGAGAACGCTGCCGGTTCTCCCGTACGCGCAATGCATTCGGCAATACGCTCGAGCAACGCGGGTTGCACTGTACGCAGCAATTGCAATAGCGGTTTTAGCGCAGCGACGGCAGTGTGCGCGATGGCACGCAGAGCTTGTTCGCTATTAGGTCCTTCGGCTTTAATCAATGGCACTAGCGCAACAGCCGATTCGGTAGTCCCAATGCGGCCTAATGCTTCAATAATAAAGGGACGCCGCATGGGGTCGCCGTGTTCCAGTCCGGATACCAGCGCGCGCACCACGGCTGAATTTTGCGGAGCCAGTTCACTCAGAATCACCGCTGCGGCGCAAGCCAGTCGAGAATCTTTGGACGATACAAACTGACTTAGTTTTGTGAGTATCTCGTTCATAGACGGTCATTCCTTAATCAGTTGAACGAATAGATCAGGCACAGCTTGCTCCGATAATCCAATCATCATTGTATAGAAATTTCGTAACCGTCTATTACCCAAAACGATTTTTTTGTAACCGTGTAGCGCAGGCATCCTTGCCTGCACTGGCGAGCAGTCAAGATGCCTGCGCTACTTTTAACAATGACCCGCAAAAAAGCTAAACTTTCAAGTTTATACCCATCGTGCGCTGGGAAACGCAATGCATGCACTGCGCCATTCTAGCCTTTTTGCGGGTCATTGACTTTTAAAGCCGTGAAAGGTTACTTTTTTCTTGCGTTATCATATTCAATTCTGTCTCTGTGTTCTCTGTGGCTCTAACGGTTAAAATCCATGTTTTCGCTGCGTTTTTCCTTTGCGCGCAGACGCTATACGCGCTTCGGCGTTCCATCGTTCGCGAACGGTTGGCGTTACGACTCCCAGGCGATACATACATTTACCGCATAGATATGCGCAGGGCAAACCCCAGACAGCGGCAGCCAGCGTCAACGACATCAGCGTCGTCGCAGACGAACTCCAGTCTATCTCCAATCCGAAAAATCGCCCAAATAGCAGATAGAAAAAATGCGCCAACCCTGTGCCGGCCACGACGCCAATCCACGCGGCCAGCAAGTCGCCGCGCGTGAATTCACGCCAAGCGCACCAGAGAATGACGCCGGCGGCAAGCAGATAGGACAAGGTCAACAGTCCGAATCGCGCCGAACCGAATAGATCAGCTTGCACACCTAGGCCGAAGAGCAGTATTAAAGCTGCTTCGCGCGGCGCTAAGGCCAACGCCACGAGACCGACCATAATACTCAGATCCGGACGCAGCACCGGCGGCAAAAATGCGGGTGCCACTGCCGTTTGCGCAATTGCCACGCTTAGCCAGATGAAAGCAAAACAAAAACAATAACGCATGCGCACCTTTCACTAGCCACCAGCCACTACCGTCTTCCTTTTGGCATTATCGGCCAGGGTACTTCCGGTGGTTTGTCGGTCAATACTTGCACTGTCTCGATCGCGTTTTCAACACAAGCGGGTCTCGTCGTTACTGACCACTGCATGTCGCCGTTTTTCTCGACGGCCGTCACAGTGCCCAGCCACAGACCTGGCGGAAAAGCGCCATCGAGGCCGCTGGTAACGACGTGTTCACCAATTTTGGCGTTGCATTCGCGTCCCACAACGGCCATGCGGCACAGCCGTTCGTCGCCATCGGCTTTTAAACCTCGCAAAACGCCTTCGATGCGGCATTCCGCCAAGCGTGCGGTAATGCAGAGGCCGCGATGAGTCAGCAACGCCAAGCTCGACGCATGTGAGCCGACGGAAACAATCCGTCCGACTACTGCGCCGCGATGCAACACGCCGGCATGCAGGCGCACGCCCTCTGCTTCGCCACGGTCCAAACCTAGCAGCGGCTCTTCCCATAGCACTTTGCGCAGGATGATGCGTGCCGCAACGCTCGGCGGCAAATCCAGCGCGGCGACGGAGCCTTTCAGACGATTGATTTCGCAAAGCGCGCGAGCCAGCGCGTCGCGCAGTTCGTCGCGATCTTTGATAACACATTCATAGTCGTCCGGCGCGGACTTGAGGTTCTCGGTTTCGGCGTTCTTAACGGGTTCGAGTTTCACCGTAATGATAGCTTCGCTGGGCGGTATGTGTCGAAAACCAACGCAACGTCTCAGTATGGGGCTAAGTGCCGATAACGCCTGGCCGCGCAAGCTATCCACTTGCGCTTCGGGGATCAAGAAGAGCGTCAACGCCAGGATAAGCAGGCCAGGGAATAATATCTGCGATACGTTCCAGTTGCGGCGCATGAACAATCTCGTACCGCAGGCGTCCCGCCTGCAATTCAACCATTAAACTTATGCCGATGTAAATATATCGTCATAAAAGATCAAATACTTTGTCTAAAACTAATTTGCGCACCTCATAATTTACTTGCCAGGTCCAAGTGGCGTCTGCATGCGTGGCAGCTTTAGTTTCAGCGGCACGACGGCTCCGTTGCGTTCGATTTCCAAATCCAGTTCCACGTTTTCGGGATAGGCGCGAATGATGCCGGTCAGGCGAGCGTAGTTGTAAACTTTCTTGCCGTCCACGGTCAGAATGCGATCATTGGCTTTGAAGCCGGCTTTCTCAGCCGGGCTGCCGGGATTCACAGTCTTCACTTGCGCCACTTGAGTTTCATCGGGACGACTGACGAAATTTAAGCCGTCGGGCAGCGCGCCGTGGTAGATGACCTTACCACCGGCTGCTTTCAACAGTGGATAGAAGCGCAGAATCTGATCCACCGGGATAGCATAGCCGATACCGGTGTTGGTCTTGGCTCCGAAGCGCGACATGATCTGGCCGGTGATACCGATTAGATGGCCGTCCAGCGTCACCAGCGGCCCGCCCGAGTTGCCCGGATTGACTGCGGAATCCGTCTGAATGGCATCTGAGTAATTGCCTTGGAAGCGATGCAGCGCGCTAACTGTTCCCACACTAAACGACGGCGGGCCGTCTTGGTCGGCCAATTTGAACGGATCGCCCACCGCCAATATCTGCTGTCCTACGCGAACCTTTGAGATATCGCCAAATGGAACGAAGGGCAGATTAGTAGCATGACGGACTTTCAACAGTGTCAGATCGCCGACCGGATCGGAGCCCACCAAATCGCAGACATGCATGTCATGGCCGATGCGCACCGTCACCTGGCTCCGGTCGCCCACGACATGGTGGTTGGTCAGAATGTAACCGTCAGGCGAAACCACCACGCCCGATCCGCCGCCGACAAACACAAACGCCGCCGCAGTTTTGTCAATAACGCGTGTCAATTCGTTTTCGGCCTTCAACGCTATTGCCAACGTTGCCGCTTCGGTGCCAGTGGCGGCTTGCAAATACGATGCGCCGCTGCAGACGAGAATCAAACTCAAAAACAAAAATGGATTTTTGATTTTTGATTTTTGATTTTTGATTGAAGGAAAACAGATCGAGAGTGTAGGGGCACGATATATCGCGTCCCTATGGATTACCTTGATTTGAACCATGCCTAAAAAATTTTCTGTATCCTCATTCTCTGTGTCCGCTGTGGCTAAAAATAGACTGAACGGTTGCATTTTTTTAATCAGCAATCAGCAATCAGCAATCTAAAATCTAAAATCTAAAATCTAAAATTCTCTTTTACTTTCGCGCCGTCAGCGTCGTCTTGACGCGACCGGTGGTCGCTCCACGCTGAAACGCAATCTCGATGGTGTCGCCCGGTTTATGAGCTTTCAAGACGGCGACGAGCGCGGACCAGGAGAATGTATCCATGCCATCCACGGCCAGGATGATATCGCCTGGTTGCAGTTTAGCGGCGGCGGCGACACTGCCATCGAGTACTTTCTCCAATTTCACGCCGTGCGCGTCTACAGGTTCGGCCGAGTTTATACTTAGACATGATCGAGAAGACGCCTTTAAGTCGCGTGCGGCTTTTAGATCGTTCAAGCACGCAATAATCTTCTCCGATTGCGTAAAGAAGCCTACGCCCGAATTCTGCTGGCTCCATTCGGTGCGCGTAGCCACGTGAGCGGCGAGACCAATCAGACGGCCGCGCAGATCAATCACGGGGCCGCCTGAATTGCCGTAGTTGATCAGCGCGTCGGTCTGCACGGCGGCGCCATCCAGACGGCCCAGCGCGCTGACGAGTCCCAAGGTGCGCGTTGGTTCAGCGCCGTCTTCGCTCGAACCCAGCACTGCGACGAAGCGCCCGATTTTCAAATCCGAATCGGCGCTCAACGCCAGCGCCGGCAATCGTTGGCCTTGAGGCGGATTTACTTTTAGCACAGCGATGTCCAGCCCGAAGTGTCGGCCAAGCAGTTTGGCGGGGAGCGTAGATCCATTTTGCAGTTGCGCTTCGATGTTCTGCGCGTCGCCCTCTACGTTGAAGGCGCTGGTCAGAATATAGCCTTCGGAATCGAAGATTATGCCGCTGACGGGTGCGTTGGGCCGCTGACGCAGACGGTTGACCGGCAAGCCGTGATGGTCAGCGCTGGTGTTGCGTTGTTCGTCGCGCTTAACTCGCAGTTTGACCATGGCTTGTGTCGCCGACTGACAAGCCAGGCGCATGCTGTCCGGAATAGCGCATGCGGCATTAGACGCCGCGACCGCAACCGCCGCCGGGAGGCGCGGATCGAAGAGTGGCAGGTTGCGCAGCGGAGCCGCCAATCCCTGTTTGATCAAATGCGTCGGAATGGCTGTGCCCAGCCAGCGCGATTCGCAGAAACATAAACTCAGCAGCCCCAGCAGCCGTCCGTGGCTATCAATCAACGGACCACCGTCTGAACCGGGATTCACTGCGGCGTCAGTCTCGATCACCATGCCGCCGTAGCGACTCCGTTTATCGGCGCTAACGATTTTGTAAATGCCGGAAATCGTCCCGACACTCCACGCCACTTGCCCGTCCCGACTGATGGTGTGAAACGGATTGCCTGCGGTGTAGGCCAATTCGCCTACGCTGACTTTCGACGAGTCACATAGTTCGATGTAAGGCAGCGGCCGGCAATCTTCAGAGCTGAACATGACCTTGAGTACACAAGCTTCGGTGCCATCGTCGGCGCCGATTACTTTCGCTTCCATCACGCGTCCATTTTGAAAAAAAACTTCCACCAATCTCATATCGTCAGGAACGACGGTGCTGGAAGTTAGAATCAAGCCGTCAGGCGAGACCACTACGCCGGCGCCGTAGCAACTCGCGCCAGATTTGGCTCCTCGTGTCTGCACGGCCACGACTGCGGGCGCGACTTGTTCATATACGCGCTGATGGCGTGCTTGGATTTCGTTGAGAACCTTGAGATCGTCGTCAGCCCGCAAAAAAGCCGCGAGCAGCCAGATGACTGCGAGCAGTGATGAGCGATGAGTGATGAAGGATGAAGGATGAAGGATGAGTGATGAATGATGAACAACAAGCAAAAGCATCAAATTATACCATTAACAATGCTAATTTTTGCGGCACGCTTTTTAGTTATGGCCTAGCCACACTGGGTAAGTAAGTGACCAAATTCATCACTTATCCTTCATCCTTCATCACTCATCGCTTGCTTTTTTAATGATGTCCACAAATTCAGCCGGACCGATGTCTTCCAACCGCTGATGCCGACGGTCCAATTCTTCATTCAACTTGATGGCCATTTCTTGCATCTGTTCATGCGTATCACGTGAACCGCCCATCAGTCTAAAATTCGAGCCCTTGGTGATCCGGACATGGCCATCGTCCGCATCCAGACCTACGCCCAGAAGCAAAGCCTTCTGCCGGGCTGTATCTTTCCGTTGATGAGCTTTCTTTTTTTTCCTGGAATCCGATTCCAACTTTCACCACCTTCCGCAATCAAAAATTCCGTAACCGTTCACCACAGAGCCACAGAGGACACAGAGATGGAATTAAAGGCTCGTGTCGGTAAATGGTTGGGATCCGTTCATTATAAAGAGTGCCTGTTGATCGCGACTTCAACGTTAACGTTTTCAGAATGGCATCCGCA
>JAZDLP010000240.1:0-18853 GCA_043801885.1 Planctomycetota bacterium
TGACTGATCGCAAAGCCGAAGAACTTGGTGTCGTCCGCTGCGACTTGGACAAATTGCTCAAAGAATCCGACTTCGTCACGATTCACACACCACTGACGCCCGAGACGAAGAATCTGATCAACGCCGCGAAATTGAAGCTGATGAAGAAGACCGCGCGCATCATAAATGCCGCGCGTGGCGGCATTGTTAATGAGACAGATTTGTGCGAGGCGCTTAAAATCGGCGCCATCGCTGGCGCGGCGCTGGATGTGTTCGAAAAAGAACCGCTGGCGTCCGAGTCGCCATTACGCGCTCTCGATAACGTAGTGCTCACTCCGCATCTGGGCGCCAGCACTGAAGAGGCGCAAGAACGCGTATCCGAGGACATCGCTCGACAATTCGTCGAATTTTTCCGCGATGGAGTCATTCGCAACGCGGTCAACTTGTCGGTCGCGCTGAATCCAAAGATCGCGCCCTTCGCGCGTCTGGCCGAGATGCTCGGCAGCATGAGCGCGCAGATGGCCAAAGGACCAATCTCCAAGCTGAAAGTCGGCGTCTACGGCAAACTGGCGAGTGACGACACGCGCGAACTCAGCCTGTGCGCGTTGAAGGGATTTCTGTCGCGCGCTACGGATGAACCGGTGACATTAGTGAACGTCAACCGCATCGCCGAAGCGCGTGGCCTCGCTCTCATCGAGAAGAAAAGCGATCAAGTGCGCAACTACGCCAGCACCGTGGTGGTTTCGGCTGAGACGCAGAGTGGCGTTGAGCGAACCGTGGCCGGTGCTTGCTTTGACAATCAAGAAGAGCGCATCATTCGTCTGGATGACTTTGATATTGATCTCAAGCCCGCGCCGATGATGTTGCTGATGTTCTATCCTGACCAGCCGGGCATGGTGGGGCGATACGGCACGATTTTAGGCGAGGCGGATATCAACATCGCCAACATGGCCGTCGGTCGCCGCGAGAAGCGCGGACAAGCTGTCGTCGCGCTGACGATTGACGAAGCCGCTTCACCGTCGGTGATTGAGAAGATCAAGCAGGCCATCCATGCTGAAGATTTATTCGTAATCGAACTGCCACAGGCGAAGAATGAGTGATGAACGACTGTTTGACGAGAACCCGGAGGGGTGCCAGCGTGTCGCGTTATGGGTAAAAAATTGCCACCGTTCACCGCAGTCGCGATGACGCTGCAGCATCATCGTGACTGCGGTGAACGGTGGCAAAATAAGAAAGCATTGACAAACAAGAAATGTCTAATAGCATCTGAATAAAGAGGAAACGTAACAAAAGTTCTAAAAATATATTCGATGACCGACACGAGGTAACACGATAATTGTGAATTAGTGGGGTAAAATGGGTGCGGACGCGAAGCCATGATATACTTTCCACTATGAAGATATACCTCGATAATTGCAGCTTACAGCGTCCACTAGACAGCAAAACTAAAACGCGGATTATCCTCGAAGTCGAAGCGGTATTAGGCATTCTGACTTTGATCGAGTCGAGTAAGGTTGCGTTAGTTTCATCAGAAGCCTTGCTGTTTGAGATAAACCACAGCCCCAACATGACACGGCAAGAGTACGCTTTGGAAGTATTGTCGAAAGCGAAGACGCTCAGGCAGATTACTTTTGCACCTGCGACGACAGGTTGTTCAAAAAAGCCAAAGCTATTTCTTGTCTCATAACAAAAGTGGTTTCACCTGTTGAATTAATAAAGGAGCTAGAGCGATGGTAATGGAAGTACGGCCATTAGCAGAGATAACGACCAAAGCCCTCAAAGTGTTGTACAAAGAGATAGGGATAGTCAACACCGTACGCTTTGTCAATCAATACACCACAGGCTACGGAGACTATATTCAAGAGCGTGAGCAACTGTTTACGGATATGACATTGGATCGTATCGTTTCCGAGATAAGACGAAAGAGAAGGCCAGGCCGTTCGGCTCACACAACATGAACGAACGGATTGTCTAACCTCTATTCAGACAAATGTCTGTGTCTGAAACTACACACAGATTTTTTGAGAGAGGCCGTAAGGGGCTGTCGGAAAATAACTTCAGGAAATCTGCTTGCGGCGGACGGCGTGGCACTTCGTCAGGCTCGCGCACCGTATCTACTCGGGAGATACGGCTTGCTCGCCTTCCTCGTTCCACTTGTCCGGCGCGGCGCATCTTCCCTTAATTTATTTTCCGACAGCCCCTAATATAAGGAGGGCGTGTTTAAACGTGGAATCGCCATCGGAAGTTCATCGCTCATCGGCAAACGCAGAGATGCAAACAATCAGTCTGCAGAAGATCGCTTCGATCGTTGCCTTTGAGCTGTCTCATTCTGAAGAGCATCTTAATAAGTTCCTCAGCAGTCAGTATGCGTATGTTGATGCGCTGATCTGTCACATAGAACGATTCAAAGGCAAGCGATTGCGGCCGATAGTATTGCACCTTAGCGCGCGGGCCTTTGGTGGCGAAGCGCCGTTGGCGAGCGAAGTGGCGGCGTTGATCGAGATGATCCATCTGGCCACACTTTGCCATGACGACGTGCTGGACGACGCGGACACTCGGCGTAATGTTCCGACAGTGAACGCTTGTTGGGGTAATAAATCGGCGGTGTTGACCGGCGACTTGCTCTTCTCACGTGTCTTTGAAGTTCTTGGAAAACTCGATGACGGTCGCGTCATCCGCATTTTATCGCGCATTAGCCGACAGATGTGCGAAGGTGAATTACTGCAGATTGATAATCGCTTCAATGTAGATATGGATGAGAACACTTACTTCGAACTGATCGAAAAAAAAACTGCGATGTTATTTGGCGCTACCGCCGAACTGGGCGCTCTCCTGGCCGGCGCCAAAGAAGCCGATAGCCGCCGCTTGTGCGCTTACGGACGACGATTGGGATTGGCGTTTCAGATTGTGGACGACTGCCTTGATCTGATGGGCATGGAACAGACGGTGGGCAAGTCGCTGGGCAGCGATCTAAAAAACGGCGAATTTACGCTACCAATCATTCATTTGCTGGCCACTACCAGCGGCGCTCGCAAGCAGGAATTGCTAAATATGCTCAAGCCGTGTTCAGCCAATCTCGACCGCGCCGCATTGCGGCCGTATCTCGAACGCACCGGTTCGATATCTTACGCTTTGCAAGCGGCTCGCGTGGAAGCGCAGCGCGCTCGCAGCGAGATCGAATTTCTGCCGCCATCCAGTGCTCAAGCCGCCTTGCGGGATTTTCCGGAGTACGTGCTCGAACGAACATTTTAGTAAAAGAGACTTTTATGCTTGATCTGAAATTCGTGCTGGCCAACTTGGAACAGGTCGAACGAGCGGTAGTTGACAAGAACGCCGCCAACGAACACACCCAAGTCAAAAAATTGCCGAAATTGGAAGAGCAACGCAAGCAGGCGATCTTTGAAGCGGAGCAGATGAAGGCTGAAAAAAATAAACTCTCCAAAGAAATCGGCGTGAAGATGGGTCAGTCTAAAGCATTGTTGCAAGATCCGTCAGCATTCACTGCCATGAACGCCGAGATCGGGACGCTGCAGAAACGTTCCAAGGCGCTGAATGATCGCATTCAGGAACTGGAGCAACTGCAGACGAAATGGGAAGCCGAGCGGGACGAGATTCTGGCGTGGCTTCCCAACGTGCCGCATAGTTCGACGCCGGACGGCGCCACGGATGACGACAACCAGGTCTTGCGCGTGGAAGGCGACAGTCCCGAGTTCGATTTCGCGCCCAAGCCGCACTATGAACTGGGCGCTGAATTGCGGCTGCTGGATACTGATCGCGGCGCCAAGGTCGCCGGCTCGGGCTGGTATTTTCTGCGCGGTGATGGCGCGCGAATGGAACGCGCATTGATCAATTGGTTCTTGGATACGCATCGAGTGCGTCACGGCTACGAAGAACTTTTCCCGCCGTTCTTTGTAACTCAGAAAACACTTTATGGATCAGGGCAATATCCGAAATTTCAGGAGCAGATGTATTACTCGGATATGGACCGGTTATACGCGATTCCCACGGCTGAAGTGCCGGTGACGGCGTTTCACAGAGACGAGATTCTCGAGGAAAAAGATTTGCCGAAAAAATATGTGGCGTACTCCGCTTGCTTCCGTCGCGAAGCCGGCGCAGCCGGCGCGGAGACGCGCGGTATTTTGCGAGTCCATCAGTTCAACAAAGTCGAATTGCTGAAACTCACTACGCCGCAGACCAGCTACGCCGAACACGACAGCATGCTCAAAGACGCCGAATATCTTCTGAAGGAACTCGGATTGTATTATCGCGTCGTTCTGGTGTGCAGAGGAGCGATGGGTTTTTCAGGCGCCAAGCAGTACGATCTGGAAGTCTACGCGCCTGGAGCGCAGCGTTGGCTCGAAGTTTCCAGTATCACGAATTTTGAAGATTTTCAGGCGCGGCGGAGCAATTTGCGTTACCGTCCGACCGAAGGCGGCAAACCGCAGTACGTTCACACGCTTAACGGGTCGGGGTTAGCGCTACCGCGCATTTTAGTCGCGCTCTGGGAGTCTAATCAAAGAAGCGACGGTACGCTTGTGTTGCCGGCTGTATTGCGTAAATATATGGATGGGCAAAGCGAAATAAAAAAAGAGAATTTTTGATTGTGAATTGTGGATTAGAAAACAGAGTGCCTTTGACGGTAATTTTTGACTTGAGTGACCAACTTTGAAATTCCTATGCTTTAAATTATTATTAAAGTATGAGCTTTGTCTTGACGCGTAAAAAAAAAAGCATAAAGTAAATAAAATAGTGTTGGGCAGAGTATGGTGGTATGTTAAAAAGCGATTAAGCTTATGGGAAGCTTGCGCTAAAAATGGTTTGAGCAGAAAGGACGGTCGCGGTCAATGATTAGATTGCGAACGCTCGGCGGAGTAGCTCTGTTTGCGGGAATCATGACAGGGCTGACTGGTTGTGGAAATCGTAAAGGCGATTTGGGCGCGGAACGCGAAGAGCGAGCGCCTGTAATTCGCATGGCGTCGGAGGGCCTGACAGGCACTCAGGCCGCCTTTGCCGCAGCCGATAATGGCCAGGCCGCGCAGATTGCGGAAGCGGTTGAGTTGTCCGACGCTGCTGTTGTGTCGAAAGACAATGACGCTGCGGCGGAGTTTGTTGCGCTTGATCGTAAAGCCGATAAGGCTATCGGCGATGGCGAGACGAAAGCCGACGGTGAGGTGATTGTTCAAGAGGTCGCCGACGGGCCAAAGCCCGCGGAGACGCCGACTCCGCAGCCTACAGTAGAAACGCCTGAACAGAAAGCGGAGCGTTTGTTGAAAGACGCCGAACGCCTCGCCAGCGTCAACACTCAAGCTTCGGCGCAGGAAGCCGAGGCCTCCTATCAAGTCGGCTTAAAACTTTTTAATGACCTTGAATACGAAGAATCCAAGAAATACTTTGAACGAGCGGTCGCTCTTGATCCGGTACACGAAAAAGCTCTGCAGAAACTGCGTATCGTCAATGCGCTGTTGGGTATTCATGCCGACCGCATGGCGCGAAAAATTAGAGAGCTGGAAGAATCTGAACGAGTTAAGGTGCAAGAATCGGTCGTCGCATTAGGGCAGGCGATAGAAGAGGCTCGGCTTCTTGAAGAGCGTGGCAGCACTGAGCCGATTGCTGTGGAAAAAGAAGAACGCGAACGCCTGCTGGCTGAACAATTAGATCATCTGCGTCGCGCTCAGGATCGTTGTCGCCGCGTTAAGGAAATCATCAATTGGATGCCGCCTACGTTTGATCTGCCAGGCGGACGCGCGCAAGTGGACGTGGCGTTGATTCGTGTGCGCGAGAAGATTAAGACTAAGCAAGATGAGATTGATTTTTTGCGACGCGTGGAAGCGCAGCAGCAAGCTGAGAATTCTCGTGTGCGCGAGACCGAACTGTTTAAAACTCGTATTGTTAAATTACTTGAACAGACTAAAGATTTGTACGACATGAAGGATTACAAGAGCACTGAACGATTGGCTTTGCGCATTCTGCAACTCGATCCGTTCAATAGCGCGGCTGAAAGTTGGAAGACGCGCGCGCGTAGCGCTTGCCACAGTCATGAACAATCCAATTCTCGGGAATTACAGGCCCATGAGGTTAAGCGGAGTTGGGAAGACGTGGATGAAGCGTCTATCAGCTTTGCGCCGATCATGCAGTATCCAAGCAACTGGGATCAGATCAGCCATCGTTCTGAAGGTACTTCGATTGGTCGGCAAGTTAAGGAAGAAACTTGGAAGGCCGACATCAAGAAAAAACTGCAGAAAAAAGTTACTTTCGAGTGGACAGATACGTCTTTGGAAGATGCGATTAAGATGTTGCGTGATGTGACTGGCGTGACCATGGTGATCGATCGGAAAGTGCTGGCTGGTGGTCCGGTGACGATTCCTCTGCGCGTGAATGATATGAGCGCGGATGTGGCTTTGGATTGGGCCTTAAAGCAGGCGGGGGGAGGCTTGGGTTACACGCTGAGAGATAACGCAATTTTTATCAGCAAGGAAGCTAACCTGCAGGAAGCAATTGAACTGAAAATTTACGACGTCAGCGACATGACGCACAATGTGCCTGATTTTCCTGGCCCAGACTTGCAATTGGTTACTCCTGGCGATCAACAGAACCCTGGGGGAGGGGCGCCGCCTGGTGATCCGTTCGGCCAAAAAGCGACGGCGGCGGCACCGACGTTGACTAATATCGCCGATATGATCCGTAACCGTATCCGACCTGAGTGTTGGGATCCGGCCTTGGGGACAGTTATTGAGGAGAGAGCCGGCAAGTTGGTGGTTATGCAAAAGCCGGAGATTCATGCGTTGATTGATCAATTACTATCCAACTTCCGTTCAACACAGAGAATGATGATCAATATCGAATCGCGATTCCTGCGGATTCGCGAATCGTACATGGAAGATATTGGCGTTGAATTTCAGGGACTTGATCCCAACGTATTGACTGGTGATTTTGGAGATGTCAGTCGTTTAGGTGGCCCGAATGGGATGCATCAGCCTCGCGTAGGAGGCGCCTTCGATGCCACACCGCCAAACGTGCCGCTTCCAGGTTTTGTTAATGGTCCGGACCGAGTTCTCAGCGGTTCGTTCTCGCAAGTCGGCTCAATCATAAATCATGTTATTGACTTCCGCGCTAATGACCCGGATACAATCTCCGGTATGGATACGATTAACGGTCGCGTAATCCAGGGCGGTTTATCCGCGCAAGTAACGATATTAAATAATGCGCAAGTACAAGCTTTTATTAAAGCGTTGGCGGTGCGCGAAACGGCCAGTACGCTGACGGCGCCGCGTCTGACGGTCTTCAATACGCAGCGAGCTCACATGTTTGTCGCTCAACAACGATCTTATGTGGCAGACTACGATATTCAGGGCGATGCTTATGATCCGGTGATCCGACAATTTCTGACGGGCGTGGTGTTGGATGTGCGGCCGATTGTCTCCAGTGATCGGCGCTATGTAACAATGGAACTGCGGCCTACCGTGACGACATTAGTGAACTTTGTTATGCGTCAGATTGATATATTCCAGATTGCCGCTGGCGCTGCTGGAGCCATAATAATTCCGCTGTCTTTGCCGATTCAGTTCCCAGAACTGTCGATCCAGCGTATCCGCACGACGGCGACAGTGCCGGACGGAGGCGTTTTGTTGCTTGGCGGTTTGTATCGGAATATTAAGTTCAATGCGGAAAATGGTGTGCCGTTCCTCAGTGATCTGCCCGTGGTAGGGCGGTTGTTCCGGTGGAATGTAGTGGATAATGCCAAGAGCAATCTGTCAATTTTGATCAGTCCTCGCATTATCATATTCAGTGAGGAAGAAGGAAAATTGTAGCGTGGTTGTTTTCAGGTAGGAAAGTGGAATGAGGGAATCTCAATGAACGCAGGCTTGAATACGTGGTCGTTTGTCACGCGCGCGGGATTGGCGCTAGGGTTGGTTTTGTTTGGTAATAGTGTGCTGTGTGGTGAAAAAACAGCGCCGATTACGCCACCCCTTGGATCTGCGCCAGACTTAAGCGAGAATAAGGCGCAGAAACTATTGGAAGATCAGGTGGTGTCGGATAAGAAACTGCGTGAAGAGATTATGGCGCAGGCTAATCAGCGCTACTTGGCGGGCAAGGCGCTGTTTGGACGCTTCGATTATGAAGCCGCCAAGCAGGAACTGGAGATGGCAGTACGGTTGGAAGCTACTCATGAAGAAGCGCGTAAGTTGCTCAGTCGTGTCAATGATATTCTGGGTATTCGTCGTGATCGCATTAAATCCGCTGTCGCCCAAATGTATGGCGAATACAAGGTCGCCGTTCAGGAAAAGCTTGTTGAACTGGATAATCGCATCGACTGGGCTAAACGTTTCATTCAGCAGGCACAGGCCGATCCCGACCTATCTTTAACTGATCGGATTCGGAAGTATGAACAGGCACTGACGGCATTGGAACGGGCTCAAGAATTCATTAAGTGGATGCCGGTGGAGATTAATCTGGAAGAGCATTCTGGTGAAATTAATCGTTTGATCAGTGAGTCTCGAAAGGCCATTAAAGCTGCTCAGACACGGTTACAGGAAGTCAACCGTGAAGAAGCGGCTCGCATTGCGGCTCAGCAGCGTGAGAGCGAACGAAAGTTTTTGGAAAAGAAAATTAACGTCATGGTTGATCAGGCCAAAGCGCTCCACGAGACCGGCAAGTACGAGTCCGCTATCAATCTGTCTGAAAAAATCTTGCAGTTGGACCCGACCAACGCCGAAGCGCACACTATGATCGCGACGGCGCGTGATCAATCACATTTACAGCGTCGCAAATGGATTGATGAAGAATATAGGGAACAGTTTGAATTAAATAAGGAGCGAGCGGAGCGATTTAATATCCCACATGCGGATTACTTGACATATCCGGCTAACTGGGCTGAGATATCCCAACGATCCAGCATGGAAATGCAGCGTAAGGCGGAAGAGTCTTGGAAGCAGGATATCCGCAAGAAACTTTCGCGTCGCGTCACCTTCGAGTTCGCAGATACGCCATTGTCCGATACCATCAACTTCTTGAACAATTTTACTCAGATCAATATCATTCTGGATCCAAGAATGATCACTGACGGCGTGGATAAGGCGCCCATCACGTTGCGAGTAGCCGATATGGAGATGGAAGTGGCGTTACGCTGGATACTGCGACTGGCCGAGTTGGAATATGATCTGCGCAATCAGGCTGTGTTTGTGACTAAGAAAGCCAACTTAGCCGCTAACGTTGAGTTGGAAATCTATGACGTGCGCGACTTGACCACTGTGATCACAGATTTCCCCGGTCCACGTATCGAACTTGGCGTAACAGCGCAGGGTAGTGGTCCATTAGAGCAGCCGGCTGCGCCTGCGACGTTGCTGACTACGGATTTACAGGCTTTGATTAAAGACAAATTGCTGCCGGCGGAGTTCGCCGATCCAAGCACATCTATTGAAGAATCAGGTGGCAAGTTGGTGGTGATGCAGCGGCCAGAGATTCATGAACGCATTCGGCAGTTGCTGCGCAGTTTCCGCGAGACGCAGACGTTACAGGTGTTGACGCATGTTCGGTTTGTGGATGTCAGAGATGATTTCTTGGAGACGATTGGTTTCCATTTTAGCGGTTTGGATGCGGCAGCTAATGAAAGACAGCTACCGAATGCGGTGGTAGATCCACTGCGACAGCCATCAGCGCAGGGCATATTTCCTGTAGGTGGCGGTCCTGGCCTTGCAGGGTTTCCTGCGGACGTATCGCCTTCGCCCACTCAATTTCAGCAATTTATACCGCGGCCTCCGTTTTATCAGAGTTTTGCAGGGAGCGCTCCGATTACGCTATTGCATCCGCGTTTGGACGCCAATTTCCCCAATCGTTTCGGTGGCACTTTCGGGCCAGCGAACGGGCCTGTCGGGCTTCGCCGCCAGTGGTGGGAGCAAATATTCGGGTCGCCTGTGTTGACACAGGGTTTGACACAGAATTTTCTGCGTTTGAATCCGCTAGCCAGCGTGTTGGGTGGCTCTATTATAAACAATCCGCAGCAAGGCGCCATGTTCCAGTTCCGCTTTTTGCAGAGTACGCAGGCCAATGCTGTGTTGCAGGCGCTACGTAAAGATCAGACGGCCGACCAATTGTTGGCGCCAAAGTTGATGCAGTTCAATAATCAGCGCGCGCATATTCTGGTAGCTCAACAGCGGTCGTATATTAAAGATTACGATATCAACAGCGCGGTCTATGACCCAGTGCTGGGCGCTTTTATGACGGGTATCGTTCTTGATATCCGGCCTACAGTTTCTCATGACAAACGCTATATCACATTGGACGTACGGCCGGGCACCGCAATGGAGCTACAGGCGGCGCAGATTGTTTGGATCACTAATTCCGGAAACGTGGTCCAAGGTAGTTCTGGCCGGCCAGGACAATTGAATTATCCAATTGAATTACCCTTTATAGAGCTGCGTTCAATCAATACGACTGTCACTATCCCGGATAATGGCACAATGCTGTTCTCAGGTCTGATCACTGATCATAAAATTGATGCCAAAGCCGGTGTTCCGTTACTGTCTGATCTGCCGATCATCGGACGATTTTTTTCTAATAATAATAAAGAACGTACACGTCGCAACCTGTTAGTGTTGATCAACGCGCGAGTGGTATTGTTTGCCGAAGAAGAGGCGAATCTTTAGAAGTGAAGAATTAAGAATTAAGAATTAAGAATTAAGAATTAAGAATTACGACGTTTTCGGTGGTAGCTTTAGTGAATTGTGTTTCGTTACTGGGTAAAAAAAAGGTGTTTTTTCGCCCGCGTGCGGCATATATGATGTGGCCATTTCGTTGCGCTGTTACTCATCATTCATCCCTCATCCTTCATCCTTCATCACTTATCGCTCATCGCCGTTTTTATAGGGAGATTTTTTCATGATGGCGTTTCGCTGCGCATGCGAGCAGGTTCTGGGCATTGAAGACCAAAATATAGACAAACTGGGCGAATGTCAGTCATGCGGCCGCATTCTGCGTATTCCCAAAGCCTCAGTGAGTGTAGAGGGCAGATTGAAGATGAAAGCGGCCGCGCCAATGGCGCCAGTAGTGGTGACGGTTGAGAGTGCCGTTGCGGTCGCCGAGCCTGAAGATGCATCTATTGTTCTGATCGCCCAAGAAGTGCCGATTGAAGTTGCCGTGGAACCTGTGCTGGTCATCAAAGAAGCGACGCTTGAAAAACAGATAGTTGATAATGCTGTCGCGGAAGCGGTTTTTGCTGAAGAAACGATGGCTGTGGAAGAGTCGCCGGAGGAAAAAGAAGCAAACGAAGTATCTGCAGAAGAAGGCGTAGCACTCAATCGCAAACTCACCAAGAAAGAACGCCTGCGGCTCAAGAAGAAGCTGCGCCGTGCTAGACGCGCTGCGGCTGCTGCCGCAGATGGTAATGTAGGCTCTGAGGTCTCTGTGACTGAAGAGGCGCCGGTCGAGGCTGCCATAGTGACGAAAGGCAAAGAAAAATCGCAAGTTGGACGCAAGGTATTTAGTAAGGGGCGTGTTTTGACGATGCGGCCCGCCAGAGGCGTGGCCAGCGCGACAATCGGCGTGCGACATTCTATAGTTAAAGAGCAGTCGCCGGCTAATAAAGGCAAGGGTTTGATCGTCGCTATCGTGGTGATCCTGCTATTGGGTGGCATGACATTTGGCGCTTACAAGGCCGATTTGTTTGGCAAAAAATCCGGAACCAATGAGATTAAAAGCGGCGAAGAAAAGAAAGTGGACGGCAAGAATGAAGCGCCAGCCGATACGTCGAAATCGCCTGATACGCCAAAGTTGGATGAGGTAACGAAACCGGATGATGCCACAAAGCCAGAAGGCGTGCCCAAGCCAGATGAGAAGATGGCAGATGCGCCTAAATCGGATTACATATCGCCTTAATTTTTGTCTGTATATTCATGTAAAATCATTACTATTATCTGAACCGCGACCATTAAGGAGCGATTAGTAGTGGCGGTTTGCGAACCGCCCCTACTAACGCATGCGACTCGGATAATTGTACTATACTGGAGGCGTGTTTGGAACCGAGAGATATTCAGACGACGACTGCAGGTGGATCATCGCTATCTGTTGGCGTGTCGACGCCTTCACCCTTCGCGGATCCTCATTATGATGAAGACGCCGAAAAGGGCGGGCACGTAATCGTCAGTCATCCCACCTGGTCTCTCGAGGAAAACCAGAGCGCGTTGACTGGCTGGATCGGCGCGGCAATTGTGCTGATCGGCGCGGCGTTAATGACTATCTATCGCGACGCGCCGCCTCTACCTGCTTTCCTTCAAAACTGTCTGTCGTTCCCGGCTCAGGAACGTGTGCTGCTCACATTGGAGTGGATTTGGAATTTTCGGGTTGTATGGCTGCTGGTGGCGGTTTTTTTTGGCATGCTGCTGGTGGAGACTCTGGTCTTCAAAGTGCAACGACGCCACTTCGACTTCGAGGCTCCGCGGCAACTGGATAATGCTGCCTGGAGTCGTATTGGCGCGCGTTGGCTGGCGATGGTCTTCTGCGTCGTATTGGGCACGTTTCTGTATGTAACGCTGGGCGAGTATAATTTCTGGGAACTTCCTTATAAGGATAATTACTTTTACGCTCGCTATCGGCAATTTTATATCGTTACCATCTTCGCGATAGTCATCATTTGCATTCCTTATTTTTGGATGGTGGAACGATATGCGCGGCCGAATGGTCCAGTGGATGAATTCCTGGTATTGGCGCGATGCTTGAGGCGGTTCACTCTGGGAGTTTTTAACCGTGATAGGCGCGCCGATGCTATTGCCGCAATACGCAATCCGCACGTCCACAACCTGTTTATCGGGCTGTTGGTTAAGTTCTTCTTTGTGCCGCTGATGCTGACTTGGTGCTTTAATAATTGGCAAGCTTGGCAGAATCAGAGCAATCATTTCCTTGAGCAATGGCGCGGCGACCACTGGCCGCTATGCATCAAATTACGGCTACTCCACGAATCGCTGTTGACGTTGGCGGTAGCGCTGGATATCACTATTGCGGTGGTCGGTTATCTGGCCTCGCTGCGGCTGCTGGATACGCAGATCACCAGTGCCGAACCGACATTACTTGGCTGGATGACGGCGCTGGTTTGCTATCCGCCCTTCCTGTTTTTTCAGAATTTATACCTAAGAAGAGATATGGCCAATGAAGTCTGGCCGGATGCGCTGTATTTAAACTACCCCGTCTTATCTATCACTGTGTCGGTGTTGATTCTGATATTGATATTTATTTACACTTGGGCCACATTCAGTTTCGGCATTCGATTTTCAAATCTCACTAATCGCGGAATCATCTGTTGCGGGCCTTACAAGTATGTCCGCCATCCGGCTTATATCACCAAGAATTTGATGTGGTGGCTGGCGATGTTGTCGGCGTTTTTTCTGTTACCTGAAAAGAATTTATCGCGATGGTTCATTCTACTGTGGGGAGTACGGCTGCTGGCGAGCAACTTGATCTACGGGCTGCGCGCCTGGACGGAAGAACGACATCTTATGCGCGAACCACATTATCGCGAATACTGCAAGAAAGTCCCTTGGCGATTTATTCCTTACGTTTGGTAGTCAGGAAGTCTGATTATAGTAGTACAGAGGACGCAACGGTTCGATAGATTCGATCCATCATTCCAGATGCACTTTCCCCGCCAGTCCGAGGTCATCCAGAATCTGGCGAATGTCGGACTCGAATGTTTTGGCTACGTCGCTCTCCACAGTGACCGAAATATCAATGCCGACTTGCATATCCGTTCCGGCCCGTAGCTTCGGCAATATCTTGTTGCCGAGTCGATTCCAGATTTCCGGTGAGATTTTTCCCACGATGCGGTACGTCTTCGGTTGGTAGCGCAGGCATCTTGCCTGCTCTTCGCTCGGCACGTAGCGCAGGCTTCCAGCCTGCTCTTCGCCAACTTCGCTCAAGGCTGTCTCCGCAGGCAACAAATTGACCTGCGCTTGTGTCGTGCTTGCCACTGAAGACATGCCGCTCTTCAGTGCTTGCGCCCTAGCCTTTGTCAGGAGGAACACACCTGCGTCAATCTGCCCGCCTGAGGACTCGAAGAGCACCGCCGTGCCCACGCGTCTGCTGGTACTGCGGAAGCGCCTGCCACTTCCTCTGAAACACCGAATTTTCACAGTTTGGAAAAACGAGTGGATGCGCACATCTTCATCAGCGTATTGGCTTATCATCTTTTGAAGCACAAAGGTTGTTGACTGCAAACGACTTGCAAGTATGAATGCGAAACTTGGGTTAATATCTTTTTTTGGTAACCGTGCGCAGTATAGCGCGATTGCCGCCGAGAAAAAAAAGGTTATAAGCAGAACTAATATGAATAATAACACTCGTTGGCTTGGTGTCGCCTTTGGACTGGGACTGTGCGCAGCTTATGTGCTGTGGGGCAGTCCGCCATCCGTGTCGCCATCACCGATTCCCGCGGATTATTCGTTGCCGGCGCTAACCAGCGTCGCTCAGAACACCGCGCCTGGCGTGGCGCCGATCATTGATGCGCCGTCGGCGTTGAAGTTCAATCCGCCTGGTCTGGATTTCGGCGAAGTGCTCACCAACGAAAAGAAAGTTCTATTGGCGATGATTCAGAATACCGGCAAGTTCGATGTAACTATCGAAAAACTGGAAGCATCTTGCGGCTGTTTGGTGGGTGAGATGAAAGATCGGACAATTGGGCCGGGACAGATACGTCCCGTTGAGGTTAAATTTTTCGCCTCGCCAAAGCAGTGGACCGGCACACTCAGTCTGTATGCAGTAACTAACGAAGAAGGCCACCCCCGCGTCTTGCTCGCCGTCAAAGGCCAAATCAAGCAGGAATTTTACATCGAGCCGATGATCTTGAACTTCGAATATATGCGCAAAGGCGAGACTAAGACACTCGAAGCCGTTATCCGACGCGCCAATGGCAAACCTTTCGTCCTGAAAGATATTCGCGTCTCGAATCGAGAGTTTGTCTTTAAGTGGATGGTGATCGAAGGCAGCCAAGGCAGCGCCTATAAGATCAGCGCAACGGCGACTGGAGTAAAAGCCGGTCAATTCTCGGAAGGCGCGGCCGTAATGATCGCGGATGAGAAAACGCCGGCGATACCGTTGCCGCTGCGTATGCAAGTGATGTGTGACGTGACTTGTTCTCCCGGCACCGTCTGGTCTCAGCAAGCGTCCGACGGTACTACTGGCGTCTTTGAAACCGTGGTCACGCGCAACACACCCGGCAAGTTGACCATCCTGCAAGTAAAAGAAAAAGATGATGCAACCCTGCCGCTGGAATTCTCCACTGAGCCTATCACGGACGCAGTTTGCAGGCTAAAGATTCGACTGCTTGGCGAATTTAAAAAACGCGCGCCGTTCGGACATTTTCTGATCCAAACTGACGTCGAAGATCAGCCGCTGACTCTGCCGTACCTCGTCAGACTGCACAAGCCGCCAGAGACGGGGAAGGGGTGAGGGATGAAGGATGAAGGGTGAAGGATGAGGGATGATGAGGCTGAATGGTTATGAATCTTAAGACATCGATGAATTGGCGACAGGATTTCCGACGCGCTGGCTTGATCGTGATTCTGGCCACAGTTCTGGCGCTGTCATTGAATTTTTTGCGCGTGCGTCCGGTGCCACTACTGGCGTCCGATGGGCCCGGCGCCTGGCCTGAGCGAGCGTTACGGATTTCCATCGCCGAGATTAAAAGAATGACGGTGAATCGGCAGCCGATGCTATTGCTGGACATTCGGCGGAATGATGCCTATAACGAGCGACACATAGCCATGGCGATCAACGCGCCCGCTATCCCTATCGAAGCGTTCTTAAAATACTATCCGGATATTGCGCCGTTCATCTCCGCTATGCCGGTAACCGTGCTGATCTGCGAAAGCGACGATTGCGTCACCGGCGACCGCATCGCTCAGATTCTCAAAGAATTCAAACACGATAATGTGCGCGTACTGGCCGGTGGCTGGAACGCCGCAAAAGACTCCGAATTGGAAATGGCGGGAGAGACGCGATGAGCCTATCCGAGGATAAACCGCAACAAAAAGGCATTGTTGACGGGGAGACGGGGAGATCCGAAGACGGAGAGAAACAGCTTTTGCTCAAAAGAGTCGCCAAAAAATCTTTGCATGACGTAAATATTTTGACGGTTAGCAGCGCGGAGCGCTTATGGATGCTTTTAGCGCTGGCGGCGCGTCTGCTGCTGAGCGGCGTACTGATCTACGCCGGATTCTCAAAATTGCAAAGCGCGTGGCAATTCGCCGAAGCTATCGCTAATTTTAGAATTCTACCCGCTCAATTCAACCAACTGCTGGCCGTCGTCCTGCCTTGGTGCGAACTGCTCACCGGCCTGCTGATACTTTGCGGTCTGTGGTTGCGCGCGGCGGCACTGGTTTCAACGCTGATGTTCGCCGCCTTTGCGGTCGCGGTGATCTCGGCCATGGCGCGCGGCTTGGACATTGAGTGCGGCTGCTTCGGCACCGAATCCGCCTCGCGCGCCGGCCTGCAGCCTCTGGCGATTGATGCTCTGTGTCTTGCCACCGCGTTAGTCGTGATGTTTTCGCGTAAGTGTAAGGGTGAATAATTATTCGCCACTACTTCACTCGCACCAGTTTATGATTTTGAATGACGAGGCGCTTGCGCATGGATTGAGTCTCTTTTAAAAAACGGATCGTGTCACAGTAGTAGCCGGCAGTGGGTTTCAGGTTCGGATCGTGACTGCGAAAAAAGGCGTTAAAACGTTGCATGCACAATTCGCGGATGAGTTTTGCGGCCATCGAACCGAGAGCGACCGGCAGCGAATGACGATCACCGGCGACCATGAACGCCACGTGCGCGACTCGATCAGGCGCTTCGATCCGATAAACAGACTTTTGTTGCGTTTCAACTTCTATCCAGGTGAACGCGTCAGGAAAGAGCGTACTGATGCGGCTGGCGTAAAACTTGCGCCCGCTCTGGCGATCAATCGTAATGTGGATATGTTCGCCGGGGCGAGCCAGCTTCAGCAGTGTCACAAACTCTGCCAGAATAATGTTCCAACTGACATCAGCTTTGTTGCCGATCTGCGCCAATGCCGCGTTGTAATACTTGGCGCTCATGGCCCGGGCGCCGAGCGCCACTACGCTCACACCAGCGTTATTCAGCGTTTCGCGCAAAAGCGAAATATGCTCCAGCGCCGGGGCGACGGATAGTTTTGCTTTCTTCCCGCTACGCATAGTCATTGCGGCTTGATCATTAACACCGACGTTGGCCGGCAAGTCGTCTGATTCATTCCCTAGGCAGCCCCACGCATCTTCTTCAAGTTTGGCGCGATCACATTCAGGCAAAAGGGCTTGGTAGATTGCGACGCGCTGGTCGGTCAGATCGTTCTGCGCAATGGACGATGACGCCATACATTCGAGGAACGCGCGGACACCGCGTTGTAGCAATTGCAGTCCCTGCGCGGATGAGTATATCTTCTTAGAATCGTCAACAGTGATGCTGCCTGGACGAGCTGGATGCCGCATTACACTGGGATGCAAAAGTTGCCAGAGGTCGGACACGGCGCCATCGTTGGTATCGCTACTGCGAAACGCGCAATAGCCATGACACAGCGGTCCGATCTTTGGACCATAACCGGCTTCGTCAATACCGATCAGGAGCATAGCGATCCTTGCCTGCAAAACATTAACCATGCCAATTTTTGCGACGCACGAAAAAAGCGCGCTTCACAAAGCAATTGCCCGAGCCGCGACCGTTAGGGAGCGGACGATACTGGCAAATCGTCGCTTACTTACGTGCGCGGCTCGGATGAACGCGCGCGGCTTGGATAAGCCTCTGCAACAATAAAGATGTCACCCCGATTTGAACCAGTGCCATAAATTTCCAAAAAACTCAAGAAAAATGTTGCGCTAATGCTATAGACTCATTTCATTGCTCTTTCACTCTTTCAGGAAATTGCATTTGAACACTGCGCGTGCATTTGTTTTTGAAGATATACCTCCGGTCGCGCCGGAATTGGAACCGATCCGCGAAAAAGCGCTCAATGGTCAGCGTCTCTCGCGCGAAGATGGCCTGACTCTGTTCCAGTCGCCAGACGTTCTGGGCGTGGGCGCGCTCGCGCAATGGTGCGCATTTCGCCGGCACCAGCGCCATGTGCGCTACGTCGTCAACGGCCATATCAATTACTCGAACTTCTGTACGCTGTCCTGCGTCTTCTGTTCTTTTTTTCGCCGCAAGAATCAAGATCGTCGCTCCGGCGGCTACGAAATGAGCACGGAGGAAGTCTCGCATCACGCCGATGTCATCGCCGCTTCCGGCGCGACGGAGATTCATATTGTCGGCGCACTGCATCCCAGTTTCCAGCTCAGTTATTACACAGATATATTGAAAGGCATGCGGCAACGCCATCCGCACGTCGGCTTGAAGTGCTTCACTGCTACCGAGATTTACCACATTAGCGCGCTGGCCAAACTTTCACCCATTGCTTCCATGACTTCTCTCATCGAGGAGAGGACCGGCGCTAAAAAGGGAACCTTTGGCTCCATGTTTAAGCTCAACCCCAAAGTGGATGATTTGCCCGATGAGATGGGAGTGACCTATCAGGGAGTCAAACTTCTTTTATTGGGATGTATCCCACAAGGGGGTGGAGGCTGCTTTTGCCCAGAAAATGTCCTCTTAAAGAACCTGGTTCGGCACCTCCTGGTCCAGCGGGAGGAAGCCCTCATCATTGACATGGAGGCAGGACTGGAGCACTTAGGAAGGGGAAGCACAGGATATGTGGATGGTCTGATCATCGTCGTAGAGCCGGGACAGAGAGCCATCAACACGGCCAGACAGATCAAAAAATTGGGAGAGGATTTGCGCATTAAAAATACTACGATCGTTGGGAATAAGGTGACCTCTGATCAGGATAGACAGATCATTG
>JAZDLP010000244.1:0-10798 GCA_043801885.1 Planctomycetota bacterium
CAATGAAGTGGACATGCTTGATTCTCCTTTTCTGAAGGCTTTAAACATCCACAGAATAGACATGCATATCCACGCTTTTTCAACTCCACTTTACCGACCTCCGCACTTTGTGAAGTACGCTCGTTCCGGATGAGCCGGAAAAACGATGATTTTTTGCAGAGCAAAATGTACGCGGTCACGCACGGGCAACAAACAATCAATGCCCGTAGCACACACTTGGCCGTGAACGTTTAAAAATGTGGAAGGCTCAATCAACTGCCTTTGTTGTCTTTTTTCTCATGGTGCTGATGCAAGTGGTGTTCCGATTTGCCACTACCTGCATTCTGAAACATACCCCACAACAGCAACGCTGCGCCTATCGCCGCCAAGCCACAGCAACCCTTCTCCATCATACTACCGGGGTCTGTAGTGTACCTTAATGCAATTGTGCCAGTAAGTCCCAGTACCACCAGTACTGCGCCAATGATGACTTGTTTCATGGGTTGATACCTCCTTTATAAAAGAATTATAACACAAAATTTAGAATTATACAATAGAATTAAAGCATAGGAATTTCGTAACCGTTCCGTCTATTCTCACCACAGTCGCCATGACGCTGCGCGTCACTCGGAAACCATGAAAATGCCGCGCACGTTGCGGTATTTTCGGAGCAGAGGCACAGAGAAACTCATAATATTTTTCTTACGGATGCCATCTGTTACGTTATCTTATTTAATTTCATCTCTGTGTACTCTGTGGCTGTGGTGAACGGTTACCAAAATTCCTTGTTTTAATTGTCTTGGTCAATAAGTCCTTAATTGCACCCACCAGATACAGCGATCCGGCCACCACAACCACGCCGTTAGCGCCCGCCAATCGAACAGCCGTCTCGAATCCATCCATGCAGGAAGGTTTAATATACGCTTTACAGTGATCGATCATCTGCCATTCGCGCGCCAGTTTCGACGGTTCCTTGCCGCGCGAATTGCCCGAGTGTGTAAAAACCACCGCGCCGACTTCGACTTGACGCAAAACATCCAGCATCGCCCTTGAGTCCTTGTCTTTTGCGCAAGCAAACAGCACAACCAACGGCTGACGTCGAGGCAGATGCTCACGCACTTCGTTAAGAATAGTGCGCAGGGAGAAGTCATTGTGCGCGCCATCTAAAAAGATGCGCGGAGCGGCGGATTCGTCAGCTTGCGGAGAAGCGATCTCTTCCAAACGTCCCGGCCAGCGAATGCGGCGCGAGCCTTGGCGGACAGCGGTGACGGGCAAGCGCTTGCTCTGCAACTGTGTGTAGCACAGATCGGCCAGGCGCACGGCGACAGCCCAATTCTGTGTCTGATGCAAGCCGCGCAGCCCCAGCGTGGCATCGAATTGAGCGCCGTCCGGCAATGTGACTTTTGCTCGCGGCAATGGCCAGTCTTCGTCACGAAACTTCACCGAACGCGCCGGACGACGCAAGTAGTCGCCCAACGGAACTGATTCCAGTTTGATCTCGCGTCCGACAAATTCGACTGGCGCGCCCACGACTCGGGCGCAGTCTTCCAGTATGGCGGCTACTTCAGGCGCTTGCGGAGCGATCACGACCGGAACGCCGGACTTCATAATGCCGGCTTTGTCGCGCGCAATCTGTGATAGCGTGTCGCCTAGAATGGCCATATGATCGAAACTGATATTGGTTACGCCGCAGGCCATCGGTGTAATGATGTTAGTGGCATCCAGTTGCCCGCCCAAGCCGACCTCAATCACCGCCACGTCCACTCTCTGCTCGGCAAACCAAGTGAACGCCAGATGCGTAAGTACTTCGAAATACGTGGGGCGGCGCTGGCCTGGCGGCGGATGACGCATTTGTTCCAACACGAGACTGCAGGCAGCCAGCAATCGAGCAAAATCTTTTTTGGGGATTTGCGCGCCGTTGATGCAGATTCGTTCGCGCACCGATTGCAAGTGCGGCGAAGTATACCGGCCGACCTTCAGACCGGCCGCCGTCAGTATCGCTGCCGCGAACGCGCAGGTGGACCCCTTGCCCTTGGTGCCGGCCACGTGCAAACTGCGGAACCGACGCTCCGGATGACCCAGCCGCGAAGCCAGTTCGCGAACACGGTCCAGCGTAATCGCCAACCGTGTAGCTCGATTCAAGCTGCGCTCCAGATTGGTGAAACTATTCAGATAAGCAAGGGCTTCCGTATAAGTCATTGCGTAACAAGCCGCAACCAAAAGAGAAATAAAAAAATAGCCACAGAGTACACAGAGAACGAATTATTGAGTCCAGTGCGGCTAAAGCGACAGACAGTGGTAGCGTCTTTCGTTTGTACCGCAGGCGTCCCGCCTGCCGCCAGTGGACAAGATCATTGACATTAACTAAACTGGACTCAATACTGCCTTCATTGTTAGTGGTATTTTTTCAGCGCGCGCCCAACAGCTCCGCTTCAACAGTGGCGCGCACTGTTTCGTCAATCTTCTGCAGCAACCGCAACAGCGGCGGCAGATCTTGAATGCGCAACATGTTCGGGCCGTCTGATAGCGCTTGATCAGGGTTGGGATGAACTTCCATGAAGATTCCGTCCAGACCGGCCGCCACTGCGGCCCGCGCCAGCATCGGAACATACTGCCGCTCTCCGCCCGACCGCGCGCCCATTCCGCCTGGAGTCTGCACCGAATGAGTGGCGTCAAAGACCACCGGGTAACCGAGCAGGCGCATGGCTGGCAGCGCACGAAAATCATTGATCAGATAGTGGTATCCGAAACATGAACCGCGTTCAGTCAGCACGATATTCTCGTTATTCGTGGACTTGATCTTTTCCACAACGTTGCGCATGTCGCCGGGTGCGAGGAATTGGCCTTTCTTCACGTTGATCGGCAGACCAGTCTTGCCCGCAGCGACCAGCAGATCAGTCTGACGGCAGAGAAACGCGGGAATCTGTAGCATGTCCACCACTACAGCGGCCGCTTCGCACTGCGCTACATCATGAACGTCGGTCAAAACAGGAACCTGAACTTCTTTTTTGATCGCGCTTAATGCTTGCAGGCCGTCCTTCAATCCCGGACCGCGGAAACTGTTGACGGAAGTGCGATTAGCTTTGTCGAAAGAAGCCTTGAAAATGAACGGCAGATTCAAACTCCTGGCCACGTCTTTAACCATGCGAGCGGCGTCCAGGCAGCTCTGCGTACTCTCGATAATGCAAGGACCGGCGATAAGTACTAGCGGATGGCCGCCGCCGATCTTCACTCCTCCAACGTCAATCTCTCGCGTGCGCAATGCGTAAACCCTCAATAAGCATTTTAGATTGTTGATTTTTGATTGTGGATTGTCAGCACAATCCTCGAATAATAAGTACAAGATAATACACAGCTACCGCAATCGTTGCGGCGGCCAGCAGAATCCATGCCGGCGGCAGACGTTTCTCCGCAACATCTTGCGCCGCTGGCGTATTGGCCAGCGCACGCTCACGTTCGGCGGCGTTTTTGAATTGACCTGCAGGCATCTGCTGCGACTCGCGAATCATCTGTTGCAATACGACTTGATGAAATGCGCCCGAACTCTTCACTCCGTCCCAGTGTTGCACAATTTTTTTCAGACCCATCAGCCGCACGGATTCCGTTCCGCACCTGGCGCAGGTTGATAAGTGCCGCTCCACCATCGCTCGCTCACCCTCTGACAGTTCGCGATCAACATAATCAGAGAGCAGCGCTCGGCATTGACCACAGGAGTTTTCTTGAGATTGTAGTGACATAATAGATATGCTCTGCGTGGGTGAAAATAAGTTTTTTTACTCAATAACGTGATACGCTGTCACCTCTCCGGGGTGCGACCAACAATAGAATATATTAGCCGGTGGTGTCGCTTCGCTCAACCACCGGCTAATAAGGGCGGTTCGCGAACCGCCCCTACGACCCCTTTGGGTTCTCACCAAACAGTCATTCATCCTTCATCCGTGCGCAGTATATTAACCACCGCTTCATATCTGCGGTCACTCGTGGTACGCCTGTAAAATTTTCAACGTCTCGCGCAATGTTTCGCGAGCCCGCTTGACCCGCATCTTGATCGCGCTCTCTGTAACATCCAGAACCTCCGCAATATCCTGATACGTCATCTGATGATACTCAACCATGACCAGAGTAATGCGTTGCTCGTCAGGCAGATGTTGAATGGCTTTGTCAATCAAGGCCTGCGCCTCCTGGCGCTCCAGGTTGCTGAGCGGCGAAACGTCTTCCGCAACGATGCGTTCGATAAGTTTGGTGCCTTCCGGGTCCGGTCCAATTGGCTCATCCAGCGACAAGCATTTCCGTAGTTTACCCTTCTTCAATTCATTAATGCAAAGGTTGGTCGCAATTTTGTAAAGCCAGGTGTTGAACTTGGCGATTGGTTTATAACTTTGCGCATTACGGAAGACGCGCAAAAAAGTCTCTTGAGCAATATCTTCGGCGCCTTCGTGGTTGCGCATAAAAGTATAACAAAAAGTGATAACAGATGTTTCGTGGCGTGATAGCAGTTCTTCAAACGCGGTGTGCGATCCTTCAGCCAACTGACTCATCAATGTCTCATCCGTCGCTCGTTCGGTGGCGACGGTTCTGGCCTGCGGCGGATTAGAGTCTGAGTTTGGCATCCTTCACCTAATCGTCTAGCCACAGAGGACACAGAGTATTTTGATTTTTAAATCTCTATTCATCTCTGCGCGCCTCAGCGTCCTCTGCGGTGACTGGTTACGAAAAATCATGTCCAAAGTCACGCGACGCTGTCAGTAAACTCAATCCATTTTTCCTCAGGCAGTCCATATTCGAATTCTACCTGCCATTTAGTCTCTTGCAGTGAAGGATGCGTAGTGCGCCAGATCAATTCGTCCTGCTTATTCAGCCGCAGAAGCGCAAAATAACCACTCTTGTCCTGCAAGTCTTCGATTATTAGTTTGGTAATATTGACGGTAACATCGGCGAATCCATGTCGCTCATCCGGCAATTTAACAAAAAAACGCGCTCGCGGGCACTCTGGAACACGCACCTGAGCCCAGAAAAGCTTCTTCACCATATCAGCTTATGGTAGCCGTCTAATCATCTTCCGTCAAGATTCTTCGCTTACCCGGACGCTGTGAAGGCGCAAGAAGCTCTGAAAAAAAGTTGAATAACACGAGGCTATGTGGCACCTTTAGATTTCTTTATCTGTGTCTATCTGTGTTTATCTGCGGATTTTTTTTTGAACGGCTTGATGAGACTGATCGATTACAAAAAATGATTCAAATCGGTGAAAGTCGCGCGATATCTCGTCCGCGCAAATGGCTGCGATATTTATTCATCGTCTTTGCAATCCTGATGAGCATCTTAGCTCTGACCGGGATCGGGTTGCGGTTGTACTTTAATTCTGCCTGGTTCAAAGCTCGCCTCGAAACCGCGCTCAAAGAAACGCTCGAACGAAACGCGGAAATCGCCACAGTTGACGTCAGTTTCTGGCGCGGCAGCATCGTTCTGTGGGGTTTACGAGCGCCAAATGCGCGGACAGGCTTCAATGATCCAGATACACTGCGTTGCGACAATATCCACGTGGAGATGGCGCTGTGGCCGGCGCTCTTCAGCGACTTCACGAAAATCGAGAACCTGAAAATCGAACTGTGGCATCCGCAACTCATTATCGAACGTCAGGGCGCTTATCCAAACTCGATCACTAACGTGGACGACTTGATCCGCAAGTTCATCGCCGGGCCGCCCTGCGTCTGGCCAAAGACAACCGGTCTGCGTTCGTTGAATGTTGAACTGGTTATTCACGACGGCATCGTCAGTTTTACCGATTCGACTTTGAAGCCAGAAACCAGCCGCTTGGAGAAGATTGAATTCAGCGCGCATCTGGACGGATTGGGTCAGCCGTTGAAGATGAAGTTCCAAGCCGCGCTCGTCACGCCGAATTCCAACACGCCCGGACGGATTGATAGCGCCGCGCAGATCGTCTTAATTGATTCTGACGGCAACATAGATTCAAACGCGTTCAAAGATTTCCACGCTCAGCTTGCGCTGAATAATGTTGACCTGCCCTATCTGGCGCATTGCGCTGGCGCCCGAAACGACCTAGCCAACGGTCGCTACCAGTGGACGCCAGGCAAGCCGATCACCGGCGTCATCACGCTCGTCGCGCCCGCGAGGTCGGCAATCAACTTCACCGCCGATATTGATCTGGAATCCGCGCAGAACATGCTGGCTCCCTCTGGTTCGGATGAGTATCAGTTGACCGGACGTGTCACCAGCATCGGGAGTTTTGAATGTCAGAACTTTACTCTATTTGAATCATCAACTTGGAATGGCGATTTGAAAGCCGCCGTAACTAATCTGGTGGCGATCAAACGCGCGGATAAGAATTCTGAGATTGATTGGATCAAACTCGGAGCAAGGATTTTTGGAGAATTTGGCAATCGAGTGGCTCGATTGTATAGCGACGATTTCGGTTTATTCCTGAACAAGTTGGAGTTTGAGCCGTTGGGAATCTCATTAAAAATTAATCGCGGACAGATCACTCTGACTCGGACCAACGTTTTAGGCAAGGCCAATACGCGTTCTGCCGGCCTGTGCCTGGAGGTCGAAGGTGGCATTTATCTTCCTCAGAAAGAGTTTGTCCCGCAGCTCATCATTCGCATCATCAAACTTCCGCCATATGTTCAGAAGCAACTGCGTTTCGATAAACTCGCCAAGGCTGAACGCCAAACGATTCTGACGCGATTCGAGCAGCGGCAGTTCGAGCCACCCATTATTTTAACGGGCAAAACGAGCGATCCGTTGTCCAACTGGATACAAGTGGCGCTGGCGTTCTCCAACTTGGACTTAGAGATTGATCGGCTGCTTCAGCCCAAGCCAGCTCCGGCCACGTCGCCACGCGCCGCAGACGGCAAGAATTAGATTAAACGTAACCGTTCAGTCCCTTCAAGTAATGAACCGCTAATGAACGCGAATGAACGCGAATCACAGAAAAAATATTGGCGTCTATTCGCGTGCATTCGCGGTTAATAAACGGTTACGATTAAACGGCTCTTCGGAAAAATCTGTGGGTAAAAAACAGAGTATTTGATTCAACCAGCAATGGTTGAGTTTATAAGGCATGAGCTGCTCAAGAACGCACGAAAGACTTGACTGATTCCACTTTGTCCAGTATCTAATGAAGTCTGGTGAAACGGAATCGGATGCCCTAAAAACGGAGCCCCTGCTCACGCAAACTCAGTGCGGTTACATTAAAGCTTTGGACGATTCGCCGCTGTATGTCGTCTTTCACCCAGCGGCTTCGGGAAACTGTAAATCGGCCGTGCCGATGGTAATTGCCACGTCGTTATTCGAAGAACGCAAGAGCGCATATAGTCCATTGCGACGTCTGGCTGAACGCTTGGCCGCTGCCGGTCATCCTGTGCTACGCTTCGATTACCGCGGCAGTGGCGAATCGGGCGGCCATCTTGCGCGCCGTCGCTGGCAGAGCTTGGTCGAGGACTTGACCGTCGCTCGTCAGACGCTGCGAGAACTGAGCGGTCAGCCTAGCTGCCTGCTGCTGGGCTTACGATTAGGCGCGACGCTGGTGTTGCAGCAAAGCCACTCGGTCGGCGTGGATGGCGTGATCGCTCTGGCGCCCATAATTGTCGGCGCTACGCAAGTGCGTCTCTGGAAGATGCGCTCAAAGATACGCTCCGAATTAACCGAACTACGCGCCGGCGTGACGCGGTTCAAAAGTTCGCGCCACGAAAACACCGCCGAACATCGCTTGGAGATTTCAGACGGTGAACCAAAGTCGTTCGCTCAATCGCAGAACGCGCCGGCCGATGTGATTGACTTCGACGGCTACGAAACCAGTCCGGCGTTTTTTAACGACGTGAACGCTATTGATCTACTCACCGAGTTGCGTCCGCTTTCCAAGCCCGGTTGGCTGATTCAGATTTCACCCCGCACGGACGCCATGCCCGAAAGCACGCAACTATGTAGCGCGCTCGGCGTCAGCGCAAAGTTAAAAATCCTGCGCATGGAACCGTTTTGGAATAAATTAGATGACGTAGATACGCAGCCGTTGGAAGACCTCGTGCTGCAAGTGTGTCAAGATATGTAATCCCATCACTCATCATTATTTCCGCCCATGTTGACCAGCGCGCCGTCAAGCGTTTGCGAACAGTAATCACAGGTGTGACAGCGGCGGTTGCATGTGGAAGTCTGATCGAACCAGTCGGTGGGGAATCGCGTGTTGTCCACCACCCAAGGCGCGAAGGCGGGCGAGAAGCAAGGCTCAAACAAATCCAGCAGATTCCCTTCCCAACGGCTGGTCGTATAAGCCTCCAACACCATGCGCGGATGGCTGTGCATGCGAGTGGCGAGTTTCATCACATGCGCCAAGCCTTCGAAGTGATGAACATCTTCCGGGCGAATCCAAGTTGCCTGTAATATGGCCGGCCAGTTGGCGCGGTGACGATAGAGCTGCCAGCAGACATGCGGCGTCCAGTCGGGGATGTTTTTCATCTCGTCTATTTCGCTGTCATGCGCGACCAGATTGTCATGAAATATCTGGCCCGGACAGCAGCGCAGGCAGCCGCTATTGGCGAGTAAACACAGTCCCTTGCCATGCGCGTCGCACCAAGTTTTGACCGTCTTCATATATGCGATATCGCGCTGAAAATCCCGTTGCAGGTAGTAGCTGTCAAACAGATCGGTGACAAAGCGCATGGCCTCGATGGTGCCGATACGCATGTTGACGGAGGCTCGCACTTCTACCTTTGGGAAGTGGCATTTGACGGCGCGCGCGACGGTCAACGAAGTCGTGGTGACAATATCCACGCCGCCCACGATCTCATTGAGATGTTCCAGCAGTGAGCCAACTTCATTCTCCAGGCGCTGACTTACCGCATGTTCGCCGTAGCAGTTAGCATTGAAGAGGAGGTCGAGCTTGATGCCCATCGCTCGCATAGCTCGCAGGTCGTCTTCGAGTCGCGCCTGAGCGGTCCAATCAACGGCTCCGCGCTGTGATCCTAATGTGGCGCGTCCTGAAATCGCTCCCACCCAGGGGAAATAAACTTCAGCGATGTGCGGACGATAGTCGCGCAACAGATCAAGGAACGAGCCGGCTTCGCGTTCGGCAAGTTGATATCCAAGCGCGAACTTCATCAATCTGCTTCCTTATGTTTTGTTGGCGTGGCGCTATCCGTTGAGCATTCCGGCGCAGTGGACCAATCCACTGACCACGGCTGGCGGCGGCGGAACTTCTGTTTGAACCGATTTTGTAGCGCGTTTCGAGCCTCCAAGCTGATCATGCAATTGCGCACACAACCGCGCGCGCCACAGATTGCCTGGCCGGAATTATAAAGATTCTTTGGCTTCTGATAAAATGGCGTCCAGGCGCCGCGCGTGACGTTTTTGCCGTACATGGGCGCATCATAAGTTTGGTTCGGACTCACAGGCTCGTCGGTGGCCTGTCCTCCGCGGAAGGCAACATCGCACGCCTTGCAATTTATGTCAGCCCACTCGACCGAATGTCCGGCGAGATTGACCTTGACGACTTTCTTTGGATTAAAGGCCTGGCCGGGACAGGCTTTCACGCAAGCCAGACAGCGATTGCAGAGTTTTGGGCCATTGTAGATCGGATCGGGAGCGAGATTGGCGTCGGTCAAGATGATCCCCACACGATTTCGCGGTCCGAATTGAGGCGAGAGAAACATCTTGCTGAAGCCGATTTCACCGCAACCACAGAGAAATGCGGCGATGCGCAGATGAATCATGACATCCGGCGCGGCGCGGCCTGGCGCCACAGGACGGCTGTAATGAGGTTGCAATACGCCTTCGTTATCAATGGCGCGCCAATCGCTTTGATGTCCCATCGGAATAGCTTCGTAGCCGTGATCTTCGATATATCGAGCGATGTTGATCACGGTCATGGGCATATACAGATATGTAATACCGCCGTAACCCATCGAGGAATAATTGCTAAAAAAAGTCCCTTCCTCGATGCCGCGCAGACTGCCACGCATGACACGGAAACCTACGCAGATAATCGAACGACATTCGGGCATGATCTGCTTTGGATCCATTTGGAGCGGCGCGTTGCTCCACCGCTCGATGTTCCCGATACCGACGAAGTCCGCGCCGAAGGCCAGCGCCTTCTTCTTCACTGCATTAGCTGCTTGCGCCGGGTCGTGATCGAGCGAGTCTGACATGTTCGCCTCCTTTCACAATCAAAAATCTAAAATCGAAAATTCCTTTCGCGCGGCTTCAAAAACGCCTCGAACTGCGCCAGGATAACGCGCCTCTCTTCGCGCTCGTCGTCCGAGTCAAGATCAAGCGCGGGTGGAAACACATCCGGCAACGAGATGTCATCGCGTGCCTGTATGCCGGTCAAACGGCGCGCTAATTCGGCGGTGTTGATCGCCGCGTCCGGCCAGCGCTGGAATACGATGTCAGTCTCCACCTGCAAATCGGTCGGAGAGCAAAACCGCTCCGATATAGCATTCAGCCGCAACGGTTCGCGCAGAAAGTTAACCATGATACGCTCTTCCGCCGGTGTCCATGAATGGAACGCATTGGGTTCGATATGAACGCACAAACAATCCTGTGGAGCGCGAGTCATGCGGTACGTCTGCTCGACTTGGCGAGCTGTATGCCGAAACAAGTCTACAGGGAACATGTGATCGTTCTGTCCCTGCATTAATAACAGCGGTCGGGGCGCAACACAGCCCAGCGCGTGCGCCATTTCCAGTTGCCCAACGATGCCGGGAAATATATTGCAGGCGCAGTGAATCTTTTCTTTTCTAGCCACAAACTCAAACGTAGACGGGTAGCCAGTCACCGCCAGCGCCGCGAGATGCGGGCATAAGACACC
>JAZDLP010000250.1:0-2087 GCA_043801885.1 Planctomycetota bacterium
TTTATAGGCATGGGCTGTTCAAGAACGACGCTGAAAAAGGCAGGCGGAGGCATTAAACGAATGAGTGCTCCTCCGCCCGCGTTCTCTCACAGCATCTGGGAGACACGGGGACGGGGGGAAACAGCTTTTGCCCAAAAGTCGCCAAAATCTTTGCGGGACGCCAAGATTTTGACGGTTGGATTGCGGGCGAAACACCTGCGCTGCGCATTTTGTTTAGGAGACCAAAAATGAAGCGGATTGGGCGGGTGATTTTTCTGGTCGCATTTATTTTACCTGCGCTGTGTCAGGCAAGCCAACCGGCGCCTGCTAGTGGCGAACGTTTGCGGCGTAAAGAGGCTCGCAGAGTGCGCGAAAAAATTGCTCAAGATTACGTTGGCGCGCGTCGGTCGGCCGAAACGCTTTATCTAAAAGCGCTGACCGAGATGGCAAAATGGCTCATCACGCTTAACGCTCAAACAGACGCAAAAAAAGTCGTCACTGAAATAAAATCCGCCGACAGTCAGTCTGCTGGCCTTGCGGATTTAGAAAAACTTATGAGTGGGCTCACAACGTCTAATGAATTGAATGATCAGCAGCGCAAGGATTTTGAAAAGCGTCTGAATTTGGCGCGCCAGCAACGTGATGACAAGTTGCTCGCGCTAGCGCGTACTTGCTACGAAGCCGGGCTGCTGGGTTATGCCTATGATTTAGTTTGGGAATGTCTGGAGATCAATTCGGACAACGCTGTCGCGCGTGTTGCGATGGGGCAAGTGAAAGTTGGCAATGAGTGGGTGTCGCGCTACGCCGCTACGCAGTTACAACAGGGCAACGTCTACGTGTCCGAGGTCGGCTGGGTTCCAAAGACGGCCGCCGAACGGATCAAAGCCGGCGAATGGGGAGAGAGCGGTCGCGCTATGTCTATGGCGGACGCCGATAAACTGCACGCCAATAGGTCAACGCCGTGGATCATCGAAACTGAGAACTTCACGTTGAAATCCACGGCCACTCGCAAACAGGCGCTAGCGATAGCCGAACGACTCGAAGCCATCCGCACACTCTGCTTCCGACAGTATCTGGAATTCTTTCTGCGTGGCTCAAAGACGAAAGGAGCGCAGTTACTCTTCAGCGCGCCTGACAAGAAAAAACTGCTCGTCAACTACTATGGCTGCAAAGATGATTTTATCGCGGTCATGCAGAAATTTAAAACCAGTCCGGCGAACAAAGAGGTCATACTGAATTCGGCTGGTATCTACTCGCTGTTTGACCACGCTTCTTTTTTTTATTATGACCCAATTTTTGAGCAACAACAGATGGTAATCATGCAGCATGAAGTGACGCATCAAGTTTTGAGCGAATACGCGCGAGATGGGGCCGTGTTTCCCTGGCTGGCGGAAGGCGCCGCCGAAAGTCTCGAAGCCGCGCAGCTTAATCACGACGGCCGATTGCAGTTGCCGCGCAGCGACGCGCATCCGAATGTGATTGGCGCGGCGAAGATGCTGGCACAAGGCGTGCTGCCGCCATTATCGCCACTGTTGACGATGAGACATGAGATTTTTCATCAAGAACCGTATCGAAGAAATAACTATCTTCTGTCTGGCGCGCTATTTCGTTTTTTACTGGACTCAAATCACGGCATTTACGCCGCGGACTTTCTGGAAATGCTGTACGACAGTTATCGCGGCAAAGTCGGACGACTGATCGATTATATAGATTTGGATGATATCGCATTAGAGAAAGCTTTTCGCGGTTACCTTGAAGCCATCGGACAGAAATAAGGCAACTGTTCACCACAGAGCCTCATTCGAGGCCAAGTCGAAACCCAAAGGCGTTGTTGACGGGGAGACAAGGGGACGGGGCGACGGGGGGAAACAGCTTTTGCTCAAAAGTCGCAAAAAATCTTTGCGCCACGCAAAGATTTTGATAATTAGCCCAAGTTTCGCATTCACAATGTGCAAAAGATTTATTTTATGCGTATTTAACGATTAGCCTAAAAATTAAGTTGTTAATCTTAAAGCACTTACAGTTTTTGAACGGCGTCTGTAGGGACTATAGGACGAATTTTCTTCTTGACTTTTCATTCGGCGTGTGCGATATTTATTTTGACCATG
>JAZDLP010000258.1:0-7545 GCA_043801885.1 Planctomycetota bacterium
CGCTTTTGGTTGCGGCGTGGATGTGCTATAGTACTAAATACATGAAATTTATTGCGCGCATATATTTAGGCTTGGCGGTGTTAATTCTCGCTAGTCGGCTGGCGAGCATTTGTTTGGCCGAAGAGAACGTGTCGTCACCCATTCCCGCGCCAGGCGACCCGCCAAAGGAGAAAGCGGGCGACGCGCTCCCCGGCGACATTGATTGGGACGCTGTCAAGCAATCGTTTGTCGAGGAGAATCACGCTTTTGTGCTCTCTGGCAGCGCTTGGGTGCGTTACAAAGGCGCTAAATTGGAAGCCGATAACATCGTCTTCTATCGCCAGACGCGAGAAGTTTACGCTGAAGGCCATATCCGGCTGCGAATTGGCGAGTCAGAACTGGCGGCTGAGACGGCGTATATGGATTTTGACCAGGATATCGGTTATCTGCTCGACGCCGTAGTCCGCGTGTCGGCCACGCCCGATACAACATCCGGATTCAGAAAGCAGCCTTCAAAGAATGAACAAAAAGAAGTGGATCGCGAGAAACTTCGCCAGCTCGATCCAAAGCACACGTTGACCAACACGCTACGTTATCGCGACCCATTCGGAGTTTATCTCGAACCGCGCGCGGACCCGCAAGCGCGTGCCAATCTGCTTTTTCGCGCGCAGAAGTTGATTAAGCGCAGTCGTACGCATTACATCGCGCAAGATGCTTTTATCACCAGTGACGACATGGTTCATCCGATGTACGGCGTCAAAGCCAGCCAACTCGATTTTTTCATGAAAGATGTTCCTGATCCGGATGCGCCGGGAAAGACTATTTTAAAACCACAACGCGTCATCACCAAAGGCGGTCAGTTGCAAGTTATGGGCGTTTCGCTCTTTCCGCTTCCCACAATCACTTACGATCTGCTGAAGCGTAATATGTTCTACCAATTTCAACAGGGCCGATCAAAACGATGGGGGTACTTCGGCTTGTTCCGTCTTGGTTATGGGCTGGGCGGTAGCGAAGACAAACTGTTTGATCCTACGCATATCTACTTGGACTTGGATGAACGCTGGGAACGCGGACCGGGCGGCGGATTCGAATTGGACTGGCAGACTGGCCACCGACCGCGTGAGAGCGATGTTGAGAAAGTTAAGCGATTCGAGCGAGGCGAGGGGCATATTCGAATCTATGCCGTAGATGAGATGCAAATCAGCGATGACGACGACATTCTTCGCGCTCGGCAGAATCGGGAACGGCGAATTCAACCCAAGATTGACGGTTCACCGCGGCGCGCATTTGACGCCAATCTATTGTTCGTGGCTCGTCGCCAGCTCGAAGACGTCGGGCCGCCGTCGTTCGAACTACAGAAATTTCGGCATGAATTCCGCGGCTTGGTGGACTTCACTCAGCACCAACCACTAAAACGTCTGGCTGGTATTGACAATCTGCAATTAGATCTCAAGTATCAGCGCGAGAGCGACCGCGACTTCAAGCTCGAATATTTTCAGAATAATTACATGGTTGAGAATCAACCTGAAGCGCTGGCCTCTTTGCGCAAGGCCGGCGATAATTATTCAATGGAATTACTTTATCGCGCCAATTCTCAGAACTTTGATGGCGCTCCGTCGCGCAGCCCCGTGGACTTCGGCACATTCACCGGCTATGAACCGGCGTTAACTTACTCGCTTGTCCCCACTCCGCTTTACAAGGGTTTTTATATCTCGGGCGAACTGCAAGCCGCTCGGATGACACGCAGCTTTGAATCTGCGATTTACAATCAGCCTGACTTTGAAACTGGACGAATGTATGCCAAAGTGGACATAATCCGCCCGTTCAAATGGGGCGCCGTTAATTTTGTCCCGCACCTTGGCGCTCAACAACAACTTTATGACAACTCGCGCGACGGCGGCGAGATATCTCAAGGCGCGATGACTTATGGCTTGGATATAACCTCGCGATTCTATGGCATGTTCGCGGATCTCGAAAACGAAGCGATGGGACTGCATGGTCTGCGGCATATTCTCGAACCTCGCATCAGCTATCGCGGCATCAGCGACACGCGCGTTGAACCGACCGATCTGCTGGATTTCGACGAGATTGACAATCTGACCGCGCTGGACAAGGTTACCTTTGCTCTGGATCAGACATTTCAAACTCGGCGCACCTCCCCGGATGGCACACAGCGTACAATCAACTTTGCCGGATTGGACATGGCTGTAGATTATTTTCCGCGTAGTGAAGACCAGGATCGTCTATTGCGCGGCAATGCTTTCGATCTATTTCGTGCGAACGGTTTTCTGCGCGTGATGGATGCGCTTAAAATTGATACAGGCGTAGGGTTCAATCTTCAAGACGGTCAAATTGAGACCGCCACCTACGCGATCACCTTAACCCCACAGACGCGCTGGCAATTGAAGTTTGAGGAACGGTTCAATTTCCGCAACCGCGATCTAAATATCATGGGTTCGGAACAGATCCGTCTTAAATTTGATTATAAATTGAGCGAGCGATGGGGCATATCGGTGGAACGCATTCAAGAGCGGCGTCGGTCTCTGTTGCAACAAAAGGGGCGTCAGGTAGAACGATTCTCGCTCTCGCGCAACTACGGCGCAGTGGACGCTTCATTTCATTACTCTATAGATCGAAATGTTGGCGAGAAGGCATACTTTTTCTCGGTGCGTCCGGTGATGGCGTATCGCAATCTGATTGTGCCCAGTCAGGAACTGTTGGTATCGGCGGGAGAAGTTTCGGGCGAGTCGGAGGCGCAGGAAGAGAATAACTTTGATCCGTTTGAACTGCTGAAACGGCGCAAGACCAAGAGCCGCGCCAAGTCCATGCCGCCGTCGCCGCGTCCTGATGACGCCCCCGCATCTCCACTGCTACCTCCGCCACCCGTGCCTGACAAGCGCGCGGAGTTATTTCAGAATCCCAACAAGTTGCCGCCTGCCTCAAAAGAGAGTGACGACGACTGGACCACTCCACCGCCTACGCCCGCCAGCACACGATAAAGAGAGCGTAAGATAGTAATTAGAAGCATCAAAGGAGGATGGTATGGGTGTTACTTACGTTGAAGGTCAGGTAAAAGGGTTGTCAGGCAAGCAGGAGAATGTGAAGTTCCTTGTAGATAGTGGCGCAACCTACTCGCTTTTGCCGAAAGCGGTCTGGGAATCCATCGAATTGAAGCCCAAGCGCAAACTGTCGTTTACGCTTGCCGACGGCACAATGATCGAAAGATCGGTCTCAGAAGCTTTTGTTATCTTCCCGCAAGGCGAAGCTCACACACCAGTGATTCTGGGTGAAGAGAACGATGAGGCGCTACTGGGAGTTGTGACCTTGGAGATTCTTGGCCTTGTACTCAACCCTTTTGACCGTACTCTGCGTCCTATGCGCATGCTGTTGTGCTGATAAGTAACCCAAGGTCGTCCAAAAGTCCCAAACTTAAATAAATTGTAACCGTTCACTACAGAGCCACAGAGATGGAATTAAATAAGATAACGGAACAGATTGTAAGATTGGTCATCGAGATTCACAAGGCTCTGAGGGCGTGATGGTTGGAATCCGTTCATTATAAAGAGTGCCTGTTGATCAACTTCAACGTTGAAGTTTTCAGTGCGGCCACGTCTGGTACAGAGTGATGCCTCGCCATCTGAATCGTCTTGCGATTTGGTTCGGTTTATCGTTGGCTGTCCTAGCCTTGCTGTACAACAGTAGGGGCGGTTCGCGAACCGTCCCTACTCCGCTCGTCCCGCCGCGCGCGCCAGTTGTTGCGCCGACGACAGAGACGCGAGAGCCAGAGGCAAGCGAGCCGGTTGCGCGGACACGCCACGACGCGGATTACTGGCCTCAAAGGCCGTATCCCATTCCAATGCGCTACCGCACGCTGCAACCCAGCCGCGATTTGCCGAAAGAAGAGCATCTGACCGACAACCGCGAAGTAGTGTGGCTGGTGCAGTTCGGCGGACCGTTGACGTCGGCGGATTTAATGGTTCTACAACAACAGCAGATTGATGTTTTGCTGCCCAGTGTAGCGAACGCTTTTCATGCGCGAGCTTCTCATGCGGCGCTGACCGCGGCAGTGGCGGACTTCGCGCCATTGATTTTGGGCTGGGCGCGTCTGCGTCCGGACGACAAAGTTTTGCGCGCGCTGCGCCAGGCCGAAAAAAAAATATTAGCCGTTCACCACTTACAAAAAATGATCGGCGCCGCGACTCTTTTGCGTCGAGTAGAACTGTATCCGCGCGTTAACGTCGACGTAGTACTCGCGACGGTTTTGCAATTGGGCGGGCAAGTGACCGCGTCCGGAAGAGACTGGTTGGAAGTGCGCGGACCAGATTGCGCTGATTTTACGCTGCAAATAGCGATGATCGAGGAAGTTTATGCGGTGGATTTGCCGCGTCCAAAATTGCAGGCCTGTAATCAACAGGCGGCGACAGCAGAGCGCATTACGCTGGCTCAGAGCACGCCACGCAATTTGACCGGCGCTGGTATCACGGTCATGGTTCGAGATGAAGACCGTATCTTTAATCACCCGGACCTGGCTGGCCGACTGACTTTCGGGCCGGATGTCTTCGCGCTCACCAATACATCCGCGCACTCCACGCATATAGCGGGAACCATCGGCGGCACGGGTTCGATCAATGCCACGGCCAGAGGCATGGCTCCCGCCTGTGCGCTGGTCTCTTATGATTACAACGGCGATGACGCCGCCGAACCGCTGGCCGCTAAAAATAGTTGCGGCGCGGGCTTATCTTGTCATGCATATAGTTTCGCCACCGGTTGGAACGATGGCGTGTTCATTGACAATCAAAATACGTTCGGCGCGTACTCCACCTTTGCGCGCAATTGGGATGCGGTCATCAAATCGGACAACCTGCTCATGGTCAAAGCGGTTGGCAATGATCGCAACGACAGTGGCACCGGCCACCCGCACGACGGCACATTGGGCGCAGATGGCGAGTACTACGACGCCACTGACGCCTCTTCGACGAGCAAAAACATTTTATGTATTGGCGCAACGTCCGACACGGCTCAGGCGGGAACGCCGTCCGCGGCGCTGCTGGCGCTGCCGGGATCATCCAGCGGGCCTTGTGACGACGGACGACTGCGCCCGGAGATCGTGGCTAATGGCGACGCGCTGTTCTCTTGCAACAACAGCGCTGTGGCGAGCAGCGAGTACTTCACCTCGACGGGCAGTTCGATGTCTGCCGGCGTGGTGACCGGAGCGACCGCGCTGTTTCTGGAGTACTACCAGCGCCGTTACAGCGCCGGTAGTTGCTGTACGCCTTTTTATCTACGCGCGCTTTACGCGCAGACGGCTACCGACTTAGGCCGATCAGGACCGGATTATCTGCATGGCTTTGGGATGTTGGATTTCGCCGCTGCGCTGGACTTGTTCGATGCCAACACTGGAAACAACTGCCGACTGCTTAACGGCACACTCTCGGCAACGACGGCGGAGCGATATTATCTGCTGGTTAGCGACGGCACGCTGCCGATCAAAGCAACCTTGTGTTGGAACGACGAACCCGGCGACATACTAGCCGCCAAAGCGCTGGTGAATGATCTGGATATGCGTCTGATCCGCATCTCGGATCAAGTAGTGTTCTATCCTTTTAAACTGGATCCAGCTATACCGACTCAAGCGGCGACTACCGGCGTTAACAGTGTGGATACGATAGAGCAAGTGGAGCTGCTCGCGCCTGACAGCGGTACGTATCTGCTGGCCGTGCGTGGCGCGACTCTGGCCACGCCGACCGCATTTACTCTCGCCAGTTCGCATGGTTTGACCGAGAATCTGGCGCCGGTGGCGAAGATTATTTCCAGCGCCACGACCGGATCGCCGCCATTAACGGTTATTTTCGACGGCGGCAGCTCGTATGATCCCGACGGCGTTATCGCGCAGTATCAGTGGGATTTTGGCGATGGTTTCACGGCTCAGGGCGTGCTGGTTCAGCATATGTATAATAAGGGTAGTTTTCAGGCTAGGCTGACAGTCATTGATAATCTAGGTATTGCCGCGTCCGCCGAAATCTCCATCGGCGTGGCTAATAAGTTGCCGCTGGCGGTGGTGTCGGCCAGTCCGGAGAGCGGATCGGCGCCGTTGAGTTTGTTACTGAGCGCGGCTGGCAGCGTGGATCCCGACGGTCAAATTGTGAAGTACTCCTGGGATTTTGGAGATGGCACGACCGGCGACGGGTTTAGCGTTACGCACACTTATGCCGCGAGCGGACTATATTTTGTAACGCTGACTATCACCGACAACGGCGGCGCGATTGTGCAAAGCGTCGCTACTGTGCTAGTGGGTCAGTCATTGACCTTAAAATCGGGTAGTTTCAGTGTGAAGTTTAATAAGATCAATAGAGATCGGTTTGCTATCTACAGCAAGACTGTGCCATTTGATCCGGCGTTGTCGGTGGCCGGCCTGTCGGCTTCGATCCGTCTCGGGACGACAGTGTATCGCTTCACGCTGAATGCCAAAGGCAAATGTACGATGGCGCCGCTGAATATCAAATTGGACCCGGTCAAAGGATATCTCAAAGTCGTCATTAGCCACACAACTTTGGACGCAATACTGGCTCGATCAGGCGCTACTAATCGGAACGCAAAACTCGAGAAGCTTCGTGTGCCATTCGCCCTATACTTACAGGATGGCAGTGTCTTTGGTTCGCCCGGACTGCCATTCAGTTACACGGCCAAGCAAGACGTCAGTGGCAACGGAAAGTATCTGGCTCCCTGAATTGCAACCATTCCCCCTCCCTCCTAAATCTTTCAAACCCGATTGAGTTTCCTATACTTTTATGATACAAAAGTTGGGATTTTGATTATGCATAGCTTAAGGAGAACGCGTCTGGCAAGGACAGAACGACGCCTGCCTGCTGGCTCTGGATCCGAAAACTGGCAAAGAAAAATGGCGTCTTAAAACTGAAAAAACCGTAACCGTTCACCACAGAGTCCAGTGTTTCTAATGTAGATTTGTGCCTTCGTGGTGAACGGTTACCCTTTATTTTGTTGTTAACTGAAAAGAACGAAAGGTGGAAAACATGAGTTCCTTGAGCATACGTTCTTTTGTCGGCATTCAACTTTCATTGTTTTTCTTGTTTGTTCCGGCGCTTCTCACGGCAGATGAAGCGGCGACAGCTAAAATAATTTTGGACGCATCCACGATTAAAAACGGTCTCTGCGTTCATCTGGGCGTAACCGACGGCAAGCTGACCGCAGCACTGGCCAAACAATGGAAATTTCTGGTTCACGGTATTGCTCTGGACGAGGCGAGCCTAGAAAAGGCGCGGCAGTATCTTCAGGCGCAGGGAATCTACGGGCAGGCGTCAATCGAGCAACTTTCTTCTCCGGCCAAATTGCCTTACGCCGACAATCTGGTGAATATTCTCATCGCTGATGATTTGTCGAAGTTGCTAAAAAGCGGGCTTACGATTCAGGAGATCATGCGCGTGATTTGTCCGAACGGCGTGGCGCTAATCGGACAAGTGGCGGGCGTCGCTGGGATTTCTGAAGTTGATCTGAAGGCGAAACTAATAGCTGCTGGCATTAAGGAAATAGAATGGGTCAAACAAGGCG
>JAZDLP010000260.1:0-3936 GCA_043801885.1 Planctomycetota bacterium
GTCCGTTTCTAGCGATTCGATAACATGGTCTTTCCGAAAAAGTGGAAACGACCGAATAGCAGAATGCGCGTGATCATCGACGGCAACCCATCCTTTTTGAGAAAACAGGCTTGACGGGTAGTTCCATAGCAGAACACAGAGGTACGCAGAGATGAATAGAAACTTAAAAATCAAAATTCTCTGTGTCCTCTGTGGCTAAAAATAGACTGAACGGTTGCCTTATTTTTTTCTTTTCCCTTTTTCCTTTTTATGTATTACGCTGTGAATGGTTACGATTAAAGGAGTATTTCCATGCCGCTTCCATCTAAAGAATCACTGGCTCTGTTGGAAAAAATTCTTGCTACGCCTTCGCCTTCTGGTTTTGAAGCGGGTGTGCAGGCAGTGATTCGTGCGCAGATTGCCTCGCATGCAGACGAGGTTCATCGCGACGTTCACGGCAATCAGTGGTTCGTGCTCAACCCAAAAGGTTCCGTGCGCTTGATGCTTTCCGGTCACGTGGACGAAATCGGACTGATGGTCAAATACGTGGACGATCAAGGCTTCCTCTGGGTTACTCGCATCGGCGGCCCCGATCCCGTGCAGCAGTGGGGCCATCGTGTCCAAGTCCATACCAAAAACGGTCCGATATTAGGCGTAATGGGCAAACGTCCTATCCACACCACGCCAGTCGAAGACCGCACCAAGGCCGCTAAACTCGAAGACCTCTATATAGACATCGGCGCCAAGGATAAAGCCGAGTCGCTCAAGCGCGTCCGTATCGGCGATCCGATCACCATGGCCGTCGGTTTTGAACGGTTATCGAACGATCTGGCTATTGCTCGCGCTATGGACGACCGTATCGGCGCATTCGTCGTAGTGGAGGCGTTCAAAAAAGTTCGCGCCGCGTTGAAAAAGAAGCCTCGCAAAATAGACTGCGCGCTCTATGCCGTCTGTTCGGTTCAGGAAGAAGTCGGCTTGCGCGGCGCGACTACCGCGGCTTACAGTATCGAACCACACGCGGGCATCGCCGTAGATGTGGGCTTCGCGACCGACTATCCATCTGAAAACAAAAAAATCGTCGGCGATATAAAACTCGGCGGCGGGCCTGTCTTGCACCGTGGCGCGAACATCAATCCGATATTGGGCGCGCTATTGGAAAAACTGGCTGATAAAAACGATATCCCGTACCAGATATCCGGCGACGGCGGCATCATGGGCACCGATGCCGGGGCTATCCAAGTCAGCCGTCGCGGCGCCGCTGCCGCGCTGATCTCGATTCCTAATCGTTACATGCATTCGCCCATCGAAATGGTCAGCCTGCAAGATGTGGAGAACGCCTCAGAACTGCTGATGCAAGTCGCGTTGAACCTAAAAGCGAAACAGTCGTTTATTCCAGAGCCGCTTTTGGGATTGACGATTGACGATTGACGATTTTGAATTTTTCGTAACCGTTCACCACAGAGCCACAGAGGCCACAGAGATTGATCCACTTCAAAGTCTAAGTTTTCAAGAATGGCATCCGCAAGAAAAATCATATTGAGTCCAACATAGCGAAAGAACGGCAGTATGTGCGACGCAGACGAGGACGCCTGTGCCACAAGTTGCATTAGCTATACACGGTTACAATTCCTTTCACCCGCGCGGGTGAAACTGGCGGTGGATGGCGAGCAGCCGTTTGGCGTCAACGTGCGTGTAGAGTTCGGTGGTGGCAATATCGGCGTGGCCAAGCATTTCTTGAACAGAGCGTAGATCTGCGCCACCTTCCAGTAGGTGCGTCGCGAACGAGTGACGCAGCGTGTGCGGACTGTATTTGCCGCGCAGTCCGGCGCGGCGGCCGTATTTTTTCACCAGTGCCCAGATATCTTCACGCGCCATAGGTCGTCCGGTACGACTTAAAAAAAGTTTCGATCCGTCGTTGCGGCCGGCATACTTTGGCCGGACGTGGACGAGATACCGGCGCGTGGCGTTAAGCGCCGCACGGCCAACCGGAATCAACCGTGTTTTTGAACCTTTGCCCGTTACACGCGCCACGCCGTAGTTCATATCAAGTTCACGCAATTCCAAGCTGCATAATTCGCTGACACGCATACCGGTAGCGTAAAGTAATTCCAAGATCGCGGTATTGCGAATCGCCAGTCGGAATTGTCCGCGAGCGCGCTTCGTTACTGTAGTCGGCTTGTCCTCCGCACAGTTTTCCTCCTTCGAGGGAGGAAGCGCGAGCGGCGCGCGTGTCAACGCGTCCGCGTCCTCTTGCGACAACACATGCGGCAGGCGTTTCCACTGCTTTGGAGCGTCCACGCCGATACTCGGATCCTTCTTCAGTGCGCCCTCGTTAACCAGAAATCGCAAAAATGACCGAACTGCAGCCAGCGACCGCGCCGATGACGAAGATTTGTATTTGTGTTTGGATCCGAGAAACGCAACAAACGTCGCGACGATGTCTATATCCACCTGCTCAATACTGGTTACGTTATGCTGATCGCAATGCGCCGCGAAGAACGTCAGGTCGCGCGTGTAGGCTTCGATTGTGTGCGGCGAGAAGCCTCGCTCGATAGAGAGATATTCTATAAATGTTTTGATTTCAGATTCGAAAAGCATGTTTAATCAAGCCGTTCAAGAAAATCCACAGATAAACACAGATAGACGCAGATAAAGAAATCTAAAGATGGCTAAAGCAACTTTTTTCCGACAGACTGGCGAATGATCGCGGCTCGGATAATGGCGATGAATTGCTTATTTTGAAAAAGTGTTACTCAGATTTGAACCATGCCTAAAATGTCGTCTTTCTGAAAATAATTGTGCAATTATTGTACAAATTTAGCAGTACATAGACGCCAGCGCTACTTGTAGCTTAAAGAATCGTCAGAGTTCAATACGCTTGCAATGTCTGCTCTTGTCTTTTCTGCTCTGCGTAAAACCAGTTCATAATACGTCGGGTTCAACTCAAAGGCTATGAATCGCCTGTCGTTCTTGATACAGACTTCAACTGTTGTGCCAGAACCAGCAAAGGGGTCTAATACAGTTCCTTTTTGAGGACAACTGGCCTTTACCATTCTTTCAACAATTTCCATCGGTTTTTGAGTCGGATGGTCTTCTCTTTCCGCATGTATGCGGTGAAGGCGAGATACCGACCACACATCTTTCGGGTTGTAGCCCACCTCTAACCACTTATGCCCGACAAAAATTGATCTGCTACGCGCCTTCTTTGTTTCTGCGTCATATGGTATTCGTATGGAATCAAGATCGAAATAGTATTTGTCCGTCTTGGCGAAAAATCCAATAGTATCATGTACTGATGAGTATTTTCTCGTTGTTCCACCCATGCTCGGTACTCTTCTGTCCCAAATAATTTCATTTAGCATTATCAAATGTTGTTTCAAAAACATGAATATCTCGGGACTAAACCGCCATGTTGTGAAGATATAAAGACTGCCGGAGTTCTTAAGTTTAGGGATTGTCAGTGTCAGCCATTTTTCCATCCACAATAAAAACTCTTTTTTAGGTTTCTTGTCGGAGTCGTTCCCATAATCTTTTCCAAGCCCATATGGTGGATCTGCAATCAAGAGATCAACAGAATGATCTGGAAGGGCGTTTATGCCTTCCATCGCGTCAATGTTCTGAATAATGTCTTGGCTCATAATTCTATTCCAATACAATACTTTTGGATTTCGTCATGTAATATCATATACACGGTTATCGCTTTTCTTGCAATTTTCTTCGCACACTACAAAATCTTGCATTATTAATGGCATCGCGAGTATAAATGGCATGCGACTTGCGTAACATCATTAGTCCTTCAATTCTTTGCGTGGCAGAACATAAGGGAATTTTAGATTTTAGATTTTTGATTGAAGGAAAAAAGAGACACTGTAGCACGGAAATCGGCCACTATCTGTTTCCTCCCCCCTTGAAAAGGGGGGGACAGGGGGGGTGAGAGTGGGCAACTGGAACACCCCC
>JAZDLP010000004.1:0-8770 GCA_043801885.1 Planctomycetota bacterium
GCGGCTCAAGCTGCGGAACGCTACTGGGTCGGTGCGGGTACGGGGGGGGGGGGGGGGGTAAGTAACTGGAGCCCCCGCGCGAAATGGTCAGATGCTTCTGGCGGCGCTGGGGGATCTACAATTCCACAGAACGACGACAAATTTTTTTTACGCCCAGCGCCCCCTTATTCTTCTTACCCCTTTCCGGTTTCGCTCCCTTTTCTTCCCCCCCCCCCCCCCCCCCGTACCCGCACCGACCCAGTAGCGTTCCGCAGCTTGCGCCGCAGACGTCAGGCAACATAACACGCCAAATATCAACGTTGCCGTTACCAGTCGGCCAAGTCCGGCATGTCGGACATATCCGGCGTATCTGGCATGTCTAACGTATTTGGCATGTCTGACATATCCGGTATATTGCAAATTCATCGTACATTCTCCTCAAAAAAATATTTGTGATTATGAAAAGTCTTTGTAACTTATTTAGCCACAGAGGACACAGAGAATTTTGATTTTTAAGTTTCTATTCATCTCTGTGTCCTCTGTGGCTCTATGGTGAACGGTTACAAATTTAGCGAAAGTATCTATGCAGCGCGTCAATTGTCAATGATTTTTTAAGAAAAAAATCAAAGTATAAAAGAATTGTAACCGTTCAGTCCCTTCAAGTAATGAACCGTGAATGAACGCGAATCACAGGAAAAAAATATTAGCGTCTATTCGTGTGCATTCGCGGTTAATAAGATGAAAATAGACTGAACGGTTACAAAGAATTTTTGATTGCGGATTGAAGGAAAACAGATCGTCTTTTGTGGCAATTTTTGCCTTTGGCGACCACTTTGAAATTCCGACCAGAGAACGCAACGTGAAAATTATTCGCTTGGACTTAAAAGCTTTCGGATGCTTTACCGACGCGAGTCTTGATTTCGGTCCTGATGGTGGCGCGTTTCATGTTATCTACGGGCTGAATGAAGCGGGCAAGAGCACCGCGTTGCGAGCTGTGTCCGGTTTATTATACGGCATCCCCAGCCGCACTTCGGACGATTTTAAGCACGAGGCGCGAAATATCAGAATAGCCGCGGAGTTGCTGCGCGCCAACGGACAGCGCGCGATATTTACGCGCCGCAAAGGGTTGCGCGATACGCTGACGGATGGCAATGGCCAACCGGTATCCGAAGCGTTGCTGCGCGAATTTCTGGGCGGCGCGAGTGAAGAAATTTTTAGCACACTCTTCCGTCTCGACCACATCGCGCTGACTCAGGGCGGCAAAGAATTACTCGAAGGAAAAGGCAGTCTCGCCGAAAGCCTCTTTCAGGTCGGCGCGGGCATCGTCAGTCTGCGTCAAACGCTCAAAGCGCTTGAGGAAGAATGCGGCGGGTTATTCAAATCCGGCGGCTCAATTCCACTGGTGAACAAAGCCGTGGCTGATTACGACGCCGCTTGTAAAATAGTGCGCGAGCAATCCGTGGCGCCGCGTGTTTATCGCGAGAAACTCGATCTACTGGATAAGCAGCAGACCGATCTGAACGAACTTGAAAAACAAATAGCCGCGCTGTTCATTGAAAAAAGTCGGCTTGAACGCCTCAATCTATCGCTTCGAGACGTAACACTTCGCAACCAGCTCCAGTCAGCGCGCGCAACATTAGTCCCAGTAGGGGTGGTGCGCGAACCGCCCCTACTGGCCGAATCCGCGTCACGCGATCGAGAAAATGCTCAAAATCAGCGCCAGGTCGCGAGCGAACACCAAAAGACAGCGCGACGACAAATTGGCGAATTGCAGGATCGTTTGAACGGCTTGGTAGCGCCACAAGAGTTGCTGACTCAGGCTAAGAGTATCGCCAGTCTGAATGAACGTTTGGACAGCTTCCGACAATCCAAGCGCGATCTGCCATCCGTGCAAGAGCAACAGCGACAGGAACAGTCTGCCGCAGTTGCCAGCCTTCGCGAACTGCGTCCTGATTTGCCATTGGAACAGGCCGAATCATTGCGATTGAGCGCAACGCAGAGCAATCGCATCAGATCTTTGGCGGAGCAGTTTCCAAAACTAGACGAACGCCGCCAGAACGCCGACAGGGCGATCGAGACTGCCGAACAGGATTGGCGGAAAGCTCAACAATGCCTAGAGGAGACGCCGATTTCGCCTAATCCGGCGGACTTGGAAATCTGTATTGATCGCGTTCGTGACGAAGGCGATCTTGAGCAGACGCTACGCAGCCAGAAGATCGAATTACAGTCCGCCGAAATTCAGATCGATCAGGAAATGCGACGTTTGCCGGGGTGGTCCGGCACGCTCGATCAATTTGAAAGCTTGCAGGTCCCCGCAATCGAAACCATCGAACGTTTCGAGAATAATTTCGCACGCTTGGATAACGAGCAAAAGATACTCGACAAACAGATTGAGAAAACTCGCCAGCAGATCGCCAAGCTGGTCGCGGAACTCAACGCGCTGCGCTTGAGCGGCAGTGTGCCCACCGAGCAGGAGTTGCTCGATACCCGCGATCATCGTGAACATGGCTGGCGTCTTATTCGTCGCACGTGGCTAAATAGCGAATCCGACGCGGAGCAGGAAAAAGCCTTCGCGGGGGAGCGTTCTCTGGCGGATGCTTACGAAGCGACCGTCGGCCAGGCGGACACGATTGCCGACCGACTGCGTCGTGAAGCGGAACGAGTTGCTCAACAGGCCGGCTGGCTGGCGGAAAAACAAAATTGTGAGCAACATGCCGAGGAACTGATCGCTAATGCGCAAAAGCTGACTGAGCAGCGAGCTGCGCTTGAGCGTCAATGGCAGGATATTTGGCGGCCCAGTGGCGTGGCGATTCAGTCGCCGCGTGAGATGCGCGCGTGGTTGACTGGCTATATGACTCTGCTGGCGCAAGCGCGTGCGATTCGGGAAAAACGCTAGGCCGGCGATGTTCTTCAACAACGAATCAATAAGCTGGCCGAAGAATTGAGCGCCGCGTTAAAGGATCGCAGCCAACCCGAACGTGATCCGCAAGAACTTTTGTCCGCATTGCTTCAGAGCGCCTCCACTTATTGTCGGCAATGGCGCAAGGCGCAAGAAGTCCGTGAGCGTCTGGAGGATGAAATTCTTCGCTTATCAAAGGAACGAGACAAAGCAGTCAAGGCGCAGGATAAAGCATCCAAAGTGTTTGCGGATTGGGAAAAACAGTGGATTGAGGCGATCACGCCGCTGAATCTGGCCGGCGCGTGTCGGCCTGACGAAGCCGGCGTCGTACTCGATAGACTGACCGCGCTCTTCAACGCTCTCAAGACTGCTCAAGATTTGAATGGGCGCGCGCGGCAAATGGATGCGCATATCGCTCAATTTCAATCCGAGGCGAATGTCTTGGTAGATTCTCTGGCGCCCGAGTTGCGCGATCTGCCCGCCGATCAAGCGCTGGCGAAGCTTCACGCAAATCTAAATCAAGCCGTCCAGAATCAAGCGCGCCGACAGACGTTGGAAAAACAGTTGGACGAACGGCGGAACGAGTTGGAGCAAGCGGAGACCGACTTCGAGCGTGCTCATCAGAAATTAAACGACCTGTTGCGTGCGGCTCAGTGTGACGACGAAACGGCTCTGGAGATCGCGGAGCAGAAATCCACGCAAGCTCGATCATTAGATCGTGACTTGAGCGAAGTGGAAAAACGACTGACCAATTTTGCCGCGGGCGGCTCGCTCTCGAAGTTGTTGCAGGAAGTTGCGGAACTGAATGCGGACGAATTTTCCACGCGGCGAGCGGATGCGCAGCGGCAATTGGAAGAATTGGAACCGCAGCGCGCGCAATTGATTGGCGACGTGCGTGCCACTCAAGATCAGATCAAAAAGATGGACGGTTCGGACCAGGCCGCGGCAACCGCCGATGCGGCTCAAAGCGCACTGGCTAGAGTTCGCGCCGGCGCGGAGCGGTATCTCCGCCTGCGTTTGGCCAGCGCGATTCTTCGCCAGTACCTAGAACGTTTCCGCGAACAAAATCAGGACCCGATCATTTCGCGAGCCGGCGACTTCTTTGCGCGTCTGACTTTGGGATCGTTTGTTCGCTTGAAGACCGAACTGGACGACAAAGACCGTCCCCTGCTGTTGGGCGCGCGGCCAAATGGCGAAGAAGTGGGCGTGGAAGGAATGAGCGACGGCGCACGCGATCAACTTTTTCTGGCGTTGCGCATAGCCAGCCTGGAACAACAACTGTCTGTTGGCGAGCCGTTGCCATTTATCATGGACGACATATTGATTAATTTTGATGACCAACGAGCTAAAGCGACACTACAGGCGCTGGCGGAACTGAGCGGTCGCATGCAACTGCTGCTATTTACTCATCATCGCCGCGTGCGAGACCTAGCGCAGGAGAGTGTGCCATCTTCTGTCTTGAAGATACACGATCTCTCGTCTATTTGAGCTTCTCCATGACTTGCTTCATATCATCCCAGACGGCTTTGCGGTTAGTCTCGATATATTGATACAGAAGAAAAGCCGGATGATAGGTCGGCATGACGGGAATGCCGCGATAATTGAACCAGTGGCCGCGAAGACTAGTGATGCCTTGTGTGGTTTTGAGCAACGTCTTGGCGGCTGAGTTGCCGAGCGCCACGATGACTTTCGGTTTGATTAATTCGATCTGTTCGACGAAACAGGGATTGCAGGCGGCGATCTCATCCGGCAATGGCGCTCGATTTTCCGGCGGGCGGCACTTCACTATGTTGCAGATGTACACATCTTCGCGATTCAACCCCATCGCGGCCACAATACGATTGAGCAACTGGCCGGCTTTGCCAACAAAAGGCAGCCCCTGCAAGTCTTCGTCGTAACCGGGGGCTTCGCCAACGAAAACCAGATGCGCTTCGCGGTTTCCAGCGCCAAAGACGACGTTGTTCCGACCTTTGTGCAACGCGCATTGCGCGCAGGTTTTGACACGCGCTTCGATGTCGCGCCAGCGAGCTGCCGTAGTGATCGGTGTCGCCACTGTCGCCACCGAAGTGGCAGGCGATATTATCGGCGACAACGGAGTAGCCGGCGACGTTGTCGGCAACGATGGAGGAACACGCGGCTCCTCTAATTTTACGCGCGGCGGCGACATCACAGGTCGCACAGATTCCAAGCCTAGAGCCTGTTCAAAGCGCAGTCGCGCCAGCAACGCGCGCTGAAGTTGCGCGCCGCTGAGCGTGGCGATTTCTTGGTCGGATTCAGTCGCCATATCAGACTCTCCCCGTCAACAACACCTTTTGGTTGCGGCCTGGTCGCGCGGGGTTTCTATCGAGGCTGGCCCCATTCCGACCAGCTCATATAAATCATCGCCGCCAGCCATACAAACCAAAGCGCCAGAATGAGCCAAGGCCAAGGTGACCACGGTTGTTCGGTTGAACTGTGTTCGTTAGAGTCAAGCATTGCAATTTAAGGCACTGGTTCAAGTCAAGGCAACAGATTTCAGCATAAAATATAATCCCATAAAAATCAAGAAGAAGACTTGGCGCTGGAGCAAGACGAACGATTACCTTTTGGGCTCATGTTGGCAAGTGTGTGCAATAACGTAGGGGCACGGCATGCCGTGCCCCTACGGAGCGCACGGGATTTCACACACTTGCCAACATGAGCCACCTTTTTTAAGTTTACATCGCTCCAATACTCGTTGTAAGATATTATTGTGTCAATCTCACGACGGTTAACTAAAACTTTCAATAAAGCGGCAAAGACTTCGCCGGTTAATTCGCAAGCGTCTTGCGACTCGCCACAGCACAACGACTTCACACACACTTCAGAACCACAAGCTGCGCTGACGACCAGCGAACCGCTGCTCGATGAGCCCGTGATCGAAGAATTACAGGAAGTAGAAGCAGACCAGGTCTCGCTCACGACAGAACCGCAGCCTCAATCCCTTGCGCGCCACGCCACGCCGCACAGCAATCTCAACCCGCGCAAGACTTCGGGCGTTCACCTTCAAGTTCGCGCTCATTCCCATTCTCATTTGTCGTCCGTCACTGGGCACAAAGGCGTGGAAATTGGCAATTTGCAACGTCGCGGCTGGTCAATGGTTGCCAAGTTCAGCGTCTTTACTCTGTTGATGATCCTATTGATCATTTCTCTCTTCGGCTGGTTTTCGATCAAAGCGTTAGAGAATTCAGTCACCGATGAAATCCTTCGATCAGGCCATCAACAAGTCCTGTCGCTGCATAGTTTCGGTCAGCGAATAATGCTCAATGCCAAAGTCGAGGCGCTCCAACAAGACGCTGATAATTTGCGCAGCGATCCGGCCGCAAAAGCGATTATTATTAAAATAGCGGATTGGGTTAAAAATGGCGGCAATCCGGCAGACTTGCTTAAAAATTACGCCGATCTGCAATCACAAGATTACATAATCACCGCTGATGAGATCAAGCGATTGGAGCAAAACGGCGACGACTATCGAAAGCTGTTGGAAAATTATCGCCACAACCATCGCAACGAACTGGCTTCATTGGAACGAATCGTCAAGGGTGATTCGCGCGTCAAAGATGTGGTCTTCTTCTCGTCCTTCTCCAGCGCCACTCCTATCCTGCGCTACGATATATCTTCCAGGGAATTCGCATCCCCGGCGCAGAGCGATAGTTACATCGAGTTGCCTGGTCAGGACAAAGACATCAATATCTACTGGGGATCATACGACAAAGAGCGCTGCCTGTACTTTCATCTTCCGTTGGAGAAAAAATCTGCCGCCGCCAGGTTGGCGACGGCTTCGGTCAATCTGATTCTCTCTGCTAACGCCATTGACGAAAAAAAGAGCGCTATGATCAATCAATTATTGCTGTTGGGAATCATCTTCATCGCCATAGGTCTGGTTCTCTCCCGTTTTCTGGCGCTGCTGATCGCTCGTCCGATCAACGCGCTGGTGAACGACATCAACATAGTGGCCAAAGGCACATTGGAACACGAAAGCATGGTGCCTAATCAGACGCAAGACGAGATTGGCCTGCTGGCCATGGCCTTCAATCGCATGACCAGGAATCTACGCGACGCACGAGATAAAGAGCGTGAAGCGCAGCGCCTGTCCAGCGAAGTCAACTCCGCCAAAGCCATTCATCAGAAATTGCTGCCGGAGAAGCTGCCCAATCTGCCCAACTTGGATATCGCGGTGGCCTACCACTGCGCCAAAGAAGTCGGCGGCGACTATTATGACTTCATCCCCGTCGGCGACGACGAACATCTCGGTTTCTGCGTCGCCGATGTATCCGGCAAGGGCATCCCAGGCAGCATGGTGATGGGCACCACTCGCACTTATCTGCGCATGATGGCTGTAAATAATTATTCGGCCGCGGACGTGCTGGCCAGAACCAATGCCTGGGTCGTACGCGACATAAAACGCGGCATGTTCGTAACCTGCGTGTACGCCATTATGAATCTGCGCACCAGAGAAATGACGATAGCCTCCGCCGGCCATAACCCAATACTAATCTGGCGCGCGGCAGAGAATAAGATCGAAAAGGTGCGAATTAACGGTATCGCGCTGGGCTTCGACAAAGGTCCGATTTTTAATCGCACCATTCGCGAAGAAAAGATCAAGTTGAACATCGGCGACCGTGTGGTGCTATACACTGACGGCGTGACCGAGTCCATGAACGAGAAGCGCGAAGAGTGGACGGAAGAGCAGCTCGAACGCTTCACGCTGCAACATGCTCAACAATCTTCCCAAGAATACGTGCGATTGCTGATCAAAGCGCTGATGGAACACCAGGGCAAGGCCGAGCAACACGACGATATTACAGTGGTAACGTTTAAGATAAAAGCGCCATGACCCAGACCAAACACCTTGAGCTGACGGTACCGCCCGACACGAGTTGCCTCTCGCAAGTGCGCCGAGCGGTAGCGGAGATTGTGGGACACGATTGTTTCTCGCCGATCCAAGCCAATCTGATCACTTTGGCCGTGGATGAAGCCGTGGCCAATATCATGGAACACGGCTACCGTGATCGGCAGCAACAAAACATCGAGATCATTATGAATTTGGATTCCATGCGCTTTGAAGTCCTGATCCGCGACCATGGCGAGGTCTTTGATCCGCGCGACGTGCCTGATATCAATATGCGGGAGCAGGTTCGTGTCGGCGGCAAAGGTGGACTAGGCATTTTTCTAATGCGCCGTATCATGGATGAGATAAACTATACATTCAAGCATGGTGTTCGTAATGAACTTCAGATGATAAAATACATTGACGAAAATGTGGCGAAGATTAGACGGCTATCAAAAAGTGAGGAGTGAATAGCATGCCTTTGGATGAATTTAAGATCAAAAAGGAAACCGCCGAGCGCGGTGTGGTTATCTTGTATTTGATCGGCTACCTGGACGCGCACACCTTCGAACAGCTTGAAGAGGCTATCAACGAACTATTTGACGCCAGGCAGTATCGGATCGTGGTTGATCTCAGCGCCGTTGAGTACATTTCGTCTGCCGGTGCCGGTGTCTTCATCGGCGCACTCGCCGAGTCTCACGAACACAAAGGCAATATCGTACTGTTGAACCCTACCCAAAATATTTGCGAAGTCTTCGATCTGCTGGGGCTGACCCAGATATTCCAAATCGCGAATACCCGGAGCGCGGCGCTGGCGTTTTTTTCGACGTAGGGGTGGATGACAAACTTTGAAATTCCGCAACCGTTCGCCACAGAGCCTCATTCGAGGCCAAGCCGCAACCCAAAGGCGTTGTTGACGGTGAGACAAGGGGACGGGGCGACGGGGGGGGGGGGGGGGGGGAAAACCGTTTTGGAAAAATTACCAAAAAAAAATTTGGTCAACCAAAGATTTTAAAGGTTTTAAACAGAAATAAAAAAAAAAA
>JAZDLP010000075.1:0-10827 GCA_043801885.1 Planctomycetota bacterium
CATCCGGAAAACTCGAAGGCTTCAACAACAAAATCAAAACGATGCAACGTCAAGCTTACGGCTACCGCGATACGGAGTTCTTCAGGCTGAAGATCTTTGCACTGCACACTGTGAAGTACGCTTTAATCGGATGAGCCTGAAATCCTCGCCGCGTATAGGCGATATGGACAGTCACTATGCAATTATCGATCTTGCCGCTTTCCCCGCAATACTGCGGAGCCACTCCCGCTGTCCAGTCGCCTTTCTTCGCGTCGCTGGTTTCATCCACGATAAAGATACCGTTCCTGCCACCATACTTCACCGCCACTTTCTTCTGTAATTCGTCACGCGCGCCATCTTCGTCCCAGCAATACTGCGTGAAGAACTGTTGCAGTCCACGCGGCGGAACCTTCTCCGCATCCGCGATTGGCTCCAACGATTTGCGTTCTATCGGACCCATCTGTCCACGCGCAAACCGCCGAAAATGTTCTCTATTCTCTTTTCGCCCAAACAATTCATCATATGATATCAGGTACTTTTCCAGATCATCCGTCAACACCAATAACTCTTCTTTCGTCATAACCACTTCCTCCATTAAGGGTTATGATTAGTATCGGCATTTCATCGCCTTCTCTTGATACTAAAATTGCGTTGTAGTGTTAGCTGGTTACCCAAAAACATAGCGTTCATTCGTCCCTAACGGGACTAATCTCGCATTCACCTTTTCCCCAGCGATAAATCGCTGGGCTATTATCGTATGTCCCTAACGGGACATGTTTTCAATCGTCAAAAGTGTTACCCTAACGCTTGCATATTTGAACCATGCCTAAAAACAAAATTCTCTGTGTCCTCTGTGGCTAAAAATAGACTGAACGGTTGCGATTTAAGTGGTGTAATGCTATAGACTCGTTATTTCTTAGTCTTCGCGTCATTAACGTTACCGAAGTCGGTTACTTCGAAAGTCAATTCGAGCTTTTCGTCCTTACCTTCTTTGGCAGCGTAAAATTTCTTAATAACTCCGCCAAATGGTACCCCTTCACCGATGACTTTCTGATACCGTGGTCCCTTCTGAACAGACTTTTTAGTGCCACCATGGCAACCGGATACCATCGATATTTTCTTTACATACCCATCGTAGGTTACGCATTTGAGTGTCTTGTCGTTGATCTGGATCGTGCCGCTGTTAGTTTGCTTCATGTCTAGTTCATACGATTCGACTGGCGCTTCCTTACGACTATATTTTTGCTTTTCGGTAAATTTAGAGTTCCCAAATTCAACTATGACGAAGTTCGGCTCAATAGTCTTAACCTCTTTGCGCTGTGTAGTTCCTGAATTGTCTTTGAAAATAATGAAGTCGCCGACTTTGGCCGTCTTCACCCACGGCTCATACGCAAGTCCTCCTGATGAGTCGTTACCAACACCAACACCGAAGCTGTTGCCAGCAGCTAAAACGGAGCACGATACAAATAGCATGACCAACACAAGATTTACGCGCAACATAGACAAGACCCTCCTGTGGATTTGGCTCAACCTCACTTGAGGAGTGGCAGACCACAAGTCTACCAAAAGCTCCTATTTGTGGCGGTCAGCACTCTAACCCATTACTGCATGACGGAGAACTCTTGCATTTTGTTGCAGAAATTATTAAAATTAAAAATTAGTAGCCGTTCACCACCAGAGCCACAGGGACACAGAGATAAAATTAAAATTAAGATGAGGAAACCGATTTATGGCGCATCGTATTTCCTGGTCATGGCGCATGCTAGAACGATTGTTTTCTCGTACCGCAGGCGTCTCGCCTGCCTACTCTGACAAATGTGGCGTCTCATGGGCGAGAGGCAGGCGGGACGCCTGCGGTACGGTCGTTGTAGCGCTTGTATGTTCTCTAATTTGTGATATCTCCGCCGCCAATGTTCCTGAACCAGTCAAAGAGCCCAAGCCTGAAGCCGCCGAGAAAAATAAAAACGAGCCTAAAGGACCGGAACACAACGTTTCTCTGGTCGAAGAATCCGGCGTTCTGGATCTGTTAAATAAAGCTCAAAAAGCGCGCGAACGCGCTGAAAAAGATCCGCAAGTCTGGCCCGAGTGCCTCAAGCATTACGCGGAGATTCTGCGCAAGTATTCTCACACCGTCTATCTTGATCGCTGGGAAGGCGACAACAAAGAACAGGCCGGCCAATACAAAAATGGTCTATACAAATCCACTCGCGAACGTGTCATGCGCGACATCGCCAGCTTGCCGCCGGCGGGCTTGGCTATTTATCGTGTGATCAACGACTCCGTCGCTCGTAGTTTGTTCGTGGAAGCGCAGGAGCAATTCAATGAGCGAAAAATGGAGCAGGTGGCGCTGGATTACTTCTCCACGTCTTGGGGTGATGACGCGCTGGTTTGGTTGGCGGAAGTCTCTTACAACCGCGGCGCGACGCGGCAGGCTATCTCGCGTCTGCTGCAGATGACGCATCATCCAAACAAGGACATTCCGAAAACCGCCGTGCTGACGCGTCTTCTTTTGGCTCAAATTCAGGCGAATGATCGGACAGCGGCGGAGAACACTCTGCGCCTCTGCGGTGAACGGTTACATCTTTTGGAAGTCGGCGCGAACGACGGTTTGCGCGTCGGCCACGACGAAGGTCAAGCCGCGTTCGACAAGCTGAAGAAACGTGTGGCCGGCATGACCGCGAGTATTGTCAATGCGCAAGTCAGCGATGGCCATTCCTGGGAAACGTACTTTGTCAACGCAGCGCACAATCAAGTGTTGCCAGCGCGGCGTAACATAGGACTGCTTCACTGGTCAATTCCCATCATTCACCTGCTCTACGGCCCAAACGTCGAGCTGCTTGAGAATGATAATAATGCCGGCAACCTTCAGCGCCCCGAAATACAAAACTACCATATCGCCGCAACGGAAGGCTGTTTTTACTTATGCGACTCGCGAGTTATCGCCGCTTACCCGGGTAACAATCCGAAACCAGGACGGTTCGGCAGCGGCAATGCCAAGTTCCTCTGGCCCGGAGAGATTGAATATCCCAAGCTCGATACGCCGCGCGGACATGGGTATCTGGACCGCTTCCCCGCAATGACTCGCCACCATCCTTATTTTGTCACACTGAGCGCCGAACAACTCTACGCCGTCTGTGGAGCTGATCCGATGAGCATAGATGCCAACGCGATCAGATGGAGAAATAATCAGGGGCAGAAACAGCAGCCTAATTATCTGGTCGCGCTAAGCCGTCAGTCCGGCAAACTATTTTGGTCATTGCAACCGGATTCAGCCGCTTTTCAAAATCACAGTAAAGCCGACCAGGAGTGGCTGCGCTCGGTCTACTTCATCAGCGCGCCAACTTATGAAACCGGCCGGCTGTATGTTATGGCTTACACCGTAGATGGCTCGAACATAGTCTGGGGCGCGGCCTTCGATGCGGAGACCGGACATCTGGAATGGCACACTCAGATATGTTCAGCCCAGCCGTCGCTGTTGAACGGATCGCTCACGCAGCCGGATATTGGTTTGCCAGTCGCAGTGGCGCAGGGCAAAGTCTTTGTGCTGACTAACCTGGGCGCAGTGGCGGTGCTGGATACTATTAACGGCGCGATCCAATGGATTCGCGTCTATGATCGTATTCCGAACCAGATTGACCGCGACAGCTCTTTTGATATGCGCCGCCAGTCCAGGAACATCTGGAGCCCCAACCCGCCCATTGTTCAAAACAATATCCTCATTATCACGCCTCAGGATTCCGACATGCTTTATATCTATGATATCGAAACCGGTCGGCGTCTATGGGAGATTTCCCGCGATAGCAATGGCGAACAGCTAACCCACATCCTTGGGATAACCAACGGCCATCTGGCGATTAGCGGCAAAAATCTCTATTTCTATGAAATTAAAAGTGGCAAGCAGTCAGGGCAGAATGAATCGCTGACGCTGGGAAGCAATATTAAAGGTCGTGGCATCGTGACTGAAAACATGGCGCTGGTGCCCACTGAAAAAGCGCTGGTGCGCATAGATACTCAAGTGTTGGATGGCAAGTTCACCGTTCAGATACGCGACACTTACAAATGGGAAAATCCCGCCGCCGAAGCCGGCAATATCTTCGTCGTCGGCGATGTGCTCTACACCGTCTCCAGCACGCACGTCAACGCTTATTTCGATTCGCAGGAATTAGAACGCAAGCTACGCGAGCGCATCGTACGCAACACCAACGACTTGAGCGCTTATATCGAATTGTCCGACGTTTATCACCGTATTACTCGTTACACGGATGCGTTGATCGAACTGGATAACGGGTTGGCCATCGCCGCCAAACTTAAAGACGATCCAAAAGTTGTCACCGCGATCAACGATATGCAAACGCGCAAATTTGACGCCTTATGCGCACTGGGCGAAGTCTCCAGAAAATCATCGAAAGGCGCACAGCCCGACTTCGCTGCTGCGAGCGAATATTATAAAAAAGCTCTGGCCGTGGCGCTGCGCCCTGATCTGCAACCAAGTTTGCCGGTCATAGCGCTGCATGCTATGGCCGCGATAGACGTGGCGCGCGCCGCTTTGGATACGGCCGTCGGCTATTATCAACAGATTATTGCTCAACATGGCGAAGCGATATTTGCGCAGCAACGTTCCGCATCTCAAGCTCGCCTATTTGCGCAGGCGCAGATTGATGCTTTGAAGCGGCAGAATCCGAAGAGTTATGAAAAGATCGAAGCCGAAGCGCAGACCGCTTTCCAGAACGCCGGCGATGATATAAAAAAACTTGAAACGGTGTTGTGTCTCTATCCTAATGCTGACGCTTGCGGCAGCGCATTGCTGAAACTGGCTAAAAATTCATTCGAAGCCAACTCTGATTTGGCGCGGCAATACTGCCAGCGATTTTTGCGGTCTTTTGGCGGTTCGCCCGAAGCGCCCAGTGTTACGGCACTGCTCATTGTAGCTCTCGAACGAGAGAAGCGACTCAGTGACGCCAAAGATTTGCTGCGACGCCTAATTACGCAAAAAGAACTGGGAGACAAAAACTTTACATTCAATCCGCTAAATCCGAAAGATAAAACCGTGCCGGTCGGCACGCTGGCGGATTGGGCGCAGAATCGCCTGGTCGAACCGCAATTCCAGTGCGCCACGTCGTCAGCGATCTGGTCGCTGGGCAACGGCAAATTAAAGCTTGCCTGGCAAAAATCAGCGTCGGCGCAGCGTCGCGCTCTGAACATACAGGGTACGCCGCCGATGAATCAGCGCGGCAATATATTCTTTTTGGAAAATCAAGACTTGGTCGTGTTGTCTTCTACGGAGAAGGGCGAAGAAGTGTGGACGCCGCGACCAAAGACTCCAACCACCTGCAGTGCACAGGCAGTTTGGGCGAATCACTTGTTAATTTTGTGGGGCAATACGGAACTGGCGGCTTACGACAGTAATGAAAAAGGTAAGGTTGTCTGGCGCCGCCATCATCTCTCCGGCGCCAGTGTCGCGCCGCAGTCTGTGTGGGCGAACGAGCAGCGAGTGGTGGTCGCTTATCCCAATGGTGTGTTAGAGACACTGGATGCCGACTCGGGCGCCAAACTGTGGCGCGCGCAGTTGGAAGGCAATCGGTTTCAGAGCGCGCTGGTCTGTGGCGAAAGTTTTGTCGCAGTGGCCTCCGCCAATCCGCCAAAGTTGCACATCTACGAATTGGATACCGGCGCGTTGCGTCATATTTCTGATGTTGATGGTGGCGCCAACTTCAAGCTGGAACTTTGCGCAGTTGGCGATTATGTCTACTACGCCAAACGAGGCAATATAGTGTGCGCCGTGGACGGCAACAACGGCAAACTGCTCTGGGAATATCAACTGGATGGTCCTGCGACGCGACTATACCCCACTCATGAATTCTTGATTGCCGTAATCAATCAGAGACAGATTGTGGTTCTCAACACACAACCACAGGCAAAACGACTCGCTTGGACTCCGCAGTTGCCGCTGGGCGCTACGGTGCGTGAATTGTGCGTGGACGGAGATGATTTGTACGTAGTGATCAACACACAGAAACAGTCCATAGTGCAGGCTTTTTCCATCTCGAGTCAGGGCAAATTCCAGTGGCAAGTGGGAATCTCCAGCGAATTCAATTCTATCAGTCTCGCTACCAACACTCTCGCCACTGGCCACCTGGTCGTAACGCAGGCTAACTGGGATCCGACCGGCGCGAAGTCATCCGCCGTCGTGCTGGTGGATCGCAAAACCGGCAAATTGATCACCGACATAACGTTGAGTTCCGAAATTCGTCCGCAGAACATGCTTGATGACACGCCGCAGTCATCCTTTACGGCGCAGTTGTTCGAAGGTGGTTTGGTGATCACCGAATTGCGCAAACATTCTGCTTACTTGGCCGTGGATGCGACCGTGCGCCATGTAAATCTCGCGGACTTACAAGCCAAACTTAAAAAGAATCCGAAAGACGCGAACCTGCGGATCAAATTTGCCTCAGCGCTTTTCGACAAAGGCGAACACGAAAATGCTATCGGCGAACTGGTCGCCGCGCTGACTGAAGGCGGCTTATCGGACGAAAAGTTCTCGGCTGTGTATGAAGAGTTCGCCCGCTTGCGGAAAGAGTATGCGCTTAAAGCGAAGCCGCTCTTTACTTTTAAGAAGATGATCCGAGCGCCTAAACTTGACGGCAACCTGACCGACTGGGCCGACCTGTCCGAGAAAACGCTCGACAACTGGCGCGATGTGTTTTTGGCCAGCGAAGATGATGTCCGACCAGGCCACAAGAAGCCACTCTGGAAAGGCCCCGCCGACTTGAAGGTCTCTTTCCGCGGCGGCTACGACGACAAAAATTTGTATTTGCTGTTTGTCGTTACCGACGATATCCAGAAGAACGAACAGACTAAAAGCGCGCATTGCGACTTTGGCGACAGCGTGAAGATTGTCTTCGACGTAGATCGTGACGGCGGCATGGGTTATCGCGGCCAAGACTTCGAGATAGGGATCAGTGCGAATCAAGCAGGCGATACGGTCTTCCATCGCTGGGTAGAGCGAGGCAAGTACATCGGCGACAACACGCCTTTGCCGGCCACGGTGTTTGTCGTGCGCAAAGAAGCCGCCAAGCAGACCATTTACCAACTGGCGCTGCCGCTGGATTATCTGCAATTAAAATCGGAGGCTGGGCGTAAGTTTGGATTTTCGTTCATGGTCAATGATCAGGATACGGGAACGGCGGTGGAGAAAGCTATTGGCGTCAGCCCCGGTGTCGGCAATTCGCCGTATCCAGGCATGTTTGGAGAAGGATTGTTGGACCGCTAGGGGATTTTAGATTTTTGATTGTGGATTTTAGATTGAAGGAAAATGAAACCCGCCCCTACGAACCCTCCGGGTTCTCGCCGAACCATCAGCTACAATCGTCAATCCAAAATCGTCAATCCAAAATCCAAAATCCAAAATCGCGGCGGGTGGCACTGGCCGGCAGACATTTTTTTTTCAATGACCCGCAAAAAAGCTAAACTTTCGAGTTTGTGTCCGTCGTGCGCTGGGAAACACCTTGTCTTTACCCACAAGTTTTGCGGATTTCTAGTCGATGAAATGAGAAAGTCTCTGTCGCCCTTAACAGGGCTATGCGTTTTTTGTGGACAATGTTCCTAGGGCTGGCGCCCTAGTCTAATGTCTTTCGCCACTCCGTGGCGATAATGGGAAAAGAAGTCGCTGGAATCAAAAGCCCCGAAGGGGCGATAGATTTTAGCCCAGAGCGCCAGCTCTGGGTTAGATGTGGTGATTTAAGAGGAGAGCCCTGTAAGGGCGATAGAGAATGTCGCAATCGTACTGACTAATATACAAAGATGTAGGTAACGACAAGGGGAAACGCAATGCATGCACTGCGCCATTCTAGCCTTTTTGCGGGTCATTGATTAAATAAGATAAAGGAGGTTGGTTATGAGTGATGTGATAGAGACGCGAAACTTGTCGCGCAGGTTTGGGAAGAAAGAAGCGGTGCATGATTTGACGATTCGCGTGCCGGAAGGAAGCATCTTCGCCTTTCTCGGCCCAAACGGCGCGGGGAAGAGCACGACGATCAAACTGTTGATGAACATCCTCGAACCGACGGACGGCGAGGCGACGGTGCTCGGAACAAACGCTCGCAAGTTGAGTCCGGCCGAGTTCCGTCAGATCGGATATGTCTCCGAGGACTTGGAAGTCCCGGGCTGGATGACCGTGCAGCAGTTCTTAGATTATGTTCGGCCGATGTATCCGACGTGGGACGAGAGATTCTGCGGCGAGCTGTTGAAACAGTTCGATCTGCCGCTGGATCGGAAGCTCAAACATCTATCGCGCGGCATGCGGATGAAAGCAACGCTGCTCTCGTCGCTGGCCTACCGGCCGCGACTGCTGGTGTTGGACGAGCCATTCACCGGCCTCGATCCGCTGGTGCGAGATGATTTCATCCGCGGCGTTCTCGAATTGACTCAACAAGAGAAATGGACTGTGTTCGTTTCTTCGCACGACATAGATGAGGTCGAACGGCTGGCCGACTGGGTGGGGATCATCAACGAGGGCCGCCTGATGGAATGCGAATCTACGGAATCAATGCAGCGCCGATTCCGCCAGGTGCAGTTCGCGATGAAAGACGAGAAGGGTCTGCCGAAGAAGCTGCCGTCGAGTTGGCTGTTGACAGAGAACGAGGGGCGCGCCGTGCGGTTCGTCGAGAGTCGCTATCAGGAGGGCGTCAGCGAAGCCGCCACGCGCGAGCTGTTCCCATCGTGTAGCGAGATCGGCGCCGCGCCCATGTCGCTGCGCGAGATATTCATCGCGTTGGCAAAAACGTATCGGTTTGCAATGAAGGAGGAACGATCATGAATCTGATCTGGCATAACTTTAAGAAAGATGTTCGGCGCTTCTGGGTTCTGACGGCGCTCTGGCTTGGAGTAACCGGAGTGAATTGCCTCTTTGGCGTCGCCGCGCCGGCGATCATCTCCCACTCAGATTTGTGGATGGCATACCAGATCGTCTCGCTTGTCGCCCCGATTCTGAGTTTCCTTATTCTTGTCGTGCTGATTTCGCTGACGCTGCAGGACGATCCGCTGGTTGGCACAACATCGTTCTGGCTCACGCGGCCAATCTCACGGAAGAATCTTCTCTTGAGCAAACTGCTCTTTGTTAGCCTTGTCGTTCTCCTGCCGACGATGCTCGGCGAAGCCATCGTCATGTGGTTCAATTCCGCCACGGCGATTCAAGTTGGGTTGGCCATGTTGGAAGCGCTGATAGAGCAGACGAAGTTCCTGGTGATTGTCAGCGCGCTGGCTGTGCTGACGCCGACTTTTGCTCGTTTTGCTATCGCGGGAATACTCTACTGCATTGGAACGGGCGTCTTGTTCGGGGGGCTCATCTACGTTCTTTCCAAAATTAGCAGTAATGAGATGTTCACAGGCTATTGGCTGCCGAGTTTCCATGCATCCCGTGATCTGGCGGAAGCAGTCCTGACATTGGTGATTGGTGGGCTGATCATCGGAGCGCAGTTCCTCACCCGTCGGACACGTCTTGTCGCCGGCGCGGCCATTGCGGGCGCAATCCTGGCGATATGTGTTCAAGTCTTTTTTCCGTGGAACGTGTTGGACGCGCTTGACAAGTTCCAAAGCGCGGGACACATGGGGTTCGATCCGGACGCGGTGCGTTTGTCCCTTTCCAGCGTGGAACGCCGTCCCGTGGAAACCGCGGTTGGCGTGTCCGTTTCCTCTGATGTTCGTTCCGTGGCAAATCCCGATTCTGATACTCATCAAACGAACGCGCCAAATCGCGACGACAGTCTGCTGGGGTTGTTCCGAGTAGATGGTCTTCCTAATGATATAAACCTTACACCGCAGATGACTCAAGCGTCGTTGCGCATGCGCGATGGAACGATGATCAAATCCACGAACTCGGAACAGTGCGCTAGAATATGCGCTAACGAGATGACTCCGCTGCAAGCGACGCTCACGAAAACGCTGGGCCAGTGGCATGAGTTCGGCAAGGAGTCGAACGTCGTGATCGCCCCCAAAGCCCCCATGCAGCAAGTCTTTCTGACGCTGTTAGCAGACGTCAAGAGCCACCAGGTCGGTCAACAAGCTACGGGAACCATAACCAGTTGCTTTGCGGCCGCACGATGCCAAAACGTAGGACGGACACCTATCCAGCGGCTTGGGATCGTCGGAAAAGGCGCTGACGCCACCTACATCGTCTATGTCGCTCAAAACGGGAGTAGCGTAACGCTGCGTATGCGAACGGTGTCGCTCATGTTTCAGCCGGTTACGCAGCCGCTTTCCTGGGGTGAGCAGATTATGCCGTGTAACAGGTGGGATTTTGCGCTGGTGAACCCGGCGCGATCAAATGAAGTGATTTTCTCCATGATCATGCCCAATGCCTTCCACATCCTGACGACGATTGCGAGGCTCGGGCGCATGAAACGGCTGAATTGGGTTGACTTTACGTTGCTGTTTCCGTCGCTCGAAACAGATTGGCTCAAAGACGCTGAGCTAATTGCGTTCAAGAAACAACGTGTCGGATCGTTCAGCAAGAACATAGTTTTGGAATCATTCACAATACCGGCGGGAAAAGAGCAGTGATTGGGATTTTAGATTTTGGATTTTAGATTGCGGATTGAAGGAAAAAAGATCGGTTTTGGCGGTAAATTTGGCAATATTGAGTCCAGTGTTTCTAATGTAGATTGGCACTATTTATAACGCACTTAACTTTAGATAAACTGGACTCAATAACTACTTTGGCCGTGTTTTCGTAACCGTTCAGTCCCTTCAAGCAATAAACCGCTAATAAACGCGAATGAACGCGAATCACAGAAGAAAAAAATATTAGCGTCTATTCGCGTGTATTCGCGGTTAATAAGGTGAACATAGACT
>JAZDLP010000385.1:0-9665 GCA_043801885.1 Planctomycetota bacterium
ACTTAACACATTCAAAAAAAGTTGAAGACGCCGCCCGCGCTATGATCGCTCCAGCCGAGATGCCCGCGGAACTTGCGGCGCAGTTGCCGTTATCCGCGCCGCGACCGGTAGGGAGCGGTTTAGGCCACGGCTAACAACAAAATCCACTGTTTGATTTTACTATTTGGAACGACTTCATGATTAAAGAGACCACGGACATAGTGACCGGCGTCGCCGGGTTTATTGGCTTTCATGTGGCCAAGCGACTGCTTGAACAAGACGTGTTTGTAATCGGTGTGGATAACGTCAATTCCTACTATGATGTACGCTTGAAAGAGGCGCGTCTGGAGCAACTCAAGACTTTTAAAAATTTCTCTTTTCATCGTTTGGATCTGACCGATTATCAAAGTCTGCAGGCAGTCTTCACTCTCGCAGCGCAGCGAGTGATTCACTTGGCGGCTCAGGCTGGAGTGCGATATTCGTTGGTGAACCCGCAGGCATACGTGCAGAGCAATCTGTCGGGTTTTCTAAACATTTTAGAGTGTTGTCGGCACGCGCAGATTAAGCATCTGGTGTTTGCGTCATCGAGTTCCGTCTACGGCAGCAATACGCGGATGCCGTTTTCTACGCATGACAATGTTGATCATCCGCTCTCGCTGTACGCCGCGACAAAAAAAGCCAACGAGTTAATGGCTCACAGTTATGCGCACCTCTATCGGTTGCCGTGTACAGGGTTGCGCTTCTTCACGGTTTATGGCCCCTGGGGCCGGCCGGATATGGCTGCATTTATCTTCTCCAAAGCGATTCTGGAAGGTCGGCCAATCAAACTCTTTAACGAAGGCCGAATGATCCGCGACTTCACCTACATTGATGATATTGCCGAAGGAGTCGCACGGACGCTTGAAAAAATCCCGCAGCCAAATCCGCAGTGGCAGAGTGACGCTCCCGATCCCGCGACCAGCCTGGCGCCTTACAAAGTGTACAATATCGGCAACCATCAGCCGGTAGAACTGCTGCGTTTTGTGGAAATTCTCGAGACCGAGTGGGGACGCAAGGCCGAGAAACATCTGTTGCCGATGGAACCCGGAGACGTTCCGATGAGCTTTGCGGATACGGATGATTTGGCGCGTGACGTTGGGTTTAGTCCGCATACGCCGATTGAGACGGGGCTGAAGAATTTCGTGCGCTGGTACAGAGAATTCTATAAACTCCAATAACTGATCGAAGGATTCACAACGCTCGGCGAGAGCATGGATTTTACATCCACCAATACGCCGTTTGAGCGCAATCTGCTTAATAGTTTCGTCGTCGGCATCTGCTGATAGACGCGGTGCGGCACAGCAATAATCAGAGCGTCCAAGTCTTGCAGGTCATCCAACCGAGTCAGCGTGAGACCGTATTCGCGCTGCGCATCTTCAGGGTTGGCCAGCGGATCATGTACGAGCGATTGAATTCCATAAGCGTTTAATTCGTTGATGATATCCGGTACGCGGCTGTTGCGTAAATCCGGCACGTTTTCCTTAAACGTCAGGCCTAGAATGCCTAGCCGCACTGCAGAGCTGGGGACGTTGCGCTGCATCAACATTTTAACGCAACGCTGGCCGATGTATGCTCCCATGCCGTCATTTATCCGCCGGCCGGCCAGGATCACCTGCGGATGATAGCCCAGTTCCTCGGCCTTCGACGTCAGGTAATACGGATCCACGCCAATGCAATGCCCGCCGACCAGACCCGGTTTAAATGGCAGAAAATTCCATTTTGTTCCCGCGGCGGCCAGCACGTCTTGAGTATTCAAGTTCATCCGATCAAAGATGATGGCCAGTTCATTCATCAGCGCGATGTTCAAGTCGCGTTGTGTATTTTCGATAACTTTTGCGGCTTCCGCGACCTTGATGGACGGCGCGCGATGAACGCCGGCCGGAATGATCGCTTCATACATTCGAGCCACACGTTCCAGTGTTTGCGCGTCCTCGCCCGACACGACTTTGACGATTCGTTCGAGTGTATGTTCTTTATCGCCGGGGTTGATGCGTTCAGGGGAGTAGCCGAGTTTGAAATCCAAACCTTGTTTAAGGCCCGAACAGCGTGCGAGCACGGGGCCGCAAATCTCTTCAGTGAGACCGGGATAGACGGTGGATTCGTACACGACTACAGCGTCGCGGTTAAGCGCTTTGCCCACCGTTTCGGAAGCGGTGATTAGCGGAGTCAGCTCCGGCCGATTTTGTTGATCAATAGGCGTGGGGACGGCGACCACAAAAAAAGTGCAGGCGGCAATATCCGCCGGTCGAGACGTAAATAGCAGTCGAGTGCCGCTTAGTTCTTCGCGGCTGATTTCGTTAGTCTGATCAACGCCCTGGCGCAGCAAATCGAGTTTTCGTTCATTGAGATCGAACCCAACCGTGCCGGGAAATTTTTTGGCGATGGCCAGCGCCAACGGCAACCCGACGTAACCCAACCCGATGATCGCAATTTTTTCCTGCATTTAATCCCTCTTCCGTCTTTCATTCGTCCCTAACGGGACTAAATTTGGCATTTACCTTTTTCCCAGCGATAAATCGCTGGGCTATTAACATGTGTCCCTAACGGGACATGTTTTTCGGTGACAAACTTTGAAATTGCTATACTTCTAGTGGCGCAACGCGCCGCTACTCCGCTTTGATCAGATGATAATCCTTCTTCCCCTTGCGCAAGATGAGGTACTTACCGTGGAGCAGATCAGCGGCGCCAACTTTTTGTTTCAGGTCAGTAATGCGTACGTTGTTTAGATTGGCGCCGCCGTTCTGGATGGCTTTTTTAGCTTCGCCTTTCGACGGCCAAAGTTTCCCGGCTTCGGCCAATAAATCCACAATCGAGCAGCCTTCGCCTTCCAGACGCGACTTCGAAAGCGCGGAACTCGGCGCTTCTTTCATCAGGTCAAGCAAAGTTTTTTCGTCTAATCCGTCTAATAATTCGGTCTTGCCAAAGAGCGCGTTTGTCGCCTGTTCGGCTTTTTCGCGTTCGGTAATACCGTGTACTTTTTCAGTCATCAAGCGAGCCAGCGCACGTTGCGCTATGCGTTTGGCTGGATCGGTCCGGTGCTCGGCTTCCACTGCCAGAATCTCATCATGCGACAATTCAGTAAAGAAGCGCAAGTATCGCAACGCGTCGGCGTCGTTGATATTGATCCAGTACTGATAGAAATCAAAAGGCGAAGTGCGACGCGGATCCAGCCAGAGCGCGCCTTGAGTGGTCTTGCCGATTTTCTCGCCGGCGGCGTCAGTGATCAATTGCGTGGTTAGCGCGTAAGCCTGCCATTTTTCCAGCGGCTCGTTTTCGGGCCGCTTACGGCGGATTAATTCGACGCCCGCAGTAATGTTACCATATTGATCGCTGCCGCCGATTTGCAGCCGACAGCCGCAAGTATGGAAGAGATGATAAAAATCGAAAGCTTGCAGCAGCATGTAACTAAATTCGGTGTAACTGATGCCATGCGCGCGATCTTCAAGGCGCTTGCGGACGGATTCTTTCTCCAGCATCCCATTAACTGTGAAGTGCTTGCCGACATCGCGCAGATAAGTAATCAGATTCAGATTGGACAACCAATCGGCGTTGTTGAGAACTTGCGCCTGACAGTTTCCCGGCGTGAAATCCAGGAAGCGTTCCATCTGCGCGCGCATGCCGGCGACATTTTTTTCCAACTCGGTCGGCGTTAGCAACCGTCGTTCTTCAGATTTGCCTGACGGATCGCCGATGAAACCTGTGCCGCCGCCCACTACCGCGATGGGGCGGTGACCAGCTTTCTGAAAGCGCGCCAAATTCAGCAACGAGATCAGGTGGTGCGCCGCCAGACTGTTGGCAGTGGGATCGAAGCCGCAGTACAACGTGAACTGCCCCGCCAGCAGTCTCTGTTCCAGCGTCTCATCGCTCATCTGGTGCAGCAGTCCGCGCCAGCGCAGATCTTCAACTATATTCACCAACGGCATTAGTAGATTACCTTTCAATAGACGCACGGTATCTGGGAATAATTATATGAGAAAAGCGAGAGGCAGGCAAGATGCCTGCGCTACATTCAGCGACATGCACTCACTAACGAGGCTCGGGCAAAATAGTTCTTGAACTACAGCGTCGCTATCGTACAAACATAATCAGTCCATGCGGGCGTAGCTCAGTGGTAGATCGTTGGCTTCCCAAGCCGAAGGTCGCGGGTCCGAACCCCATCGCCCGCTTTTTTTTTTGCGATTACTCCCAGACCGCGCCCACTCGCCAAGTATCGCGCCAGCGAAACTGAATGTTATGTGGAGATATTATGAATGACAAAATCGCGTATGATGAAGTTGCTCAGAGATTAAAGACAAATGCGAGATTTAGTCCCCTTAGGGACGAATGAAAGGCGGAAGTATGGGATGCCGCGTTTAAAGTTCGTAAAAGCATTTGACCGGAGTTATTTGGAGTCCGTAAAGAATACTCTGGTAGTTTCTTTGTGCCTTTGTGTCTTTGTGGTTAATTTAGTTGTAACCGTGTAATTGATTACATAGTTTCCGGAGACGAACTCGAACGACTGGTCATTCAGGAGATTTTTAATGAATAATTCGCAACCTGCCAAGAAGCCGAAGATTCTTCGTCAAGTTATGCCCGAACAGCCGCCAGATGCGCGTATCCGCACATTTGGCGAAGTGGCGCTGGGTTATACGCCCGAGTTGGCTGTCTTGGAAGCTGGTCGCTGTTTGCAGTGCAAAAACCCTAAGTGCATTGACGGATGCCCGGTGGGCATTGATATTCCTGGTTTTCTAAAGCTGATTGTGAATCGGGATTTTATCGGCGCGGCGAAAAAACTGCGCGAGTTCTCCGATCTGCCCGCCGTCTGCGGACGCGTTTGTCCACAAGAAGAACAATGCGAAAAATACTGCATAGTGGGAATCAAGAACGAACCAGTCGCCGTCGGGCGGCTGGAACGTTTCGCGGCCGATTGCGAACGCGCGGAAGCCGCTCGCGAACTGCCAAAATTGGCGCCAAAAAAGAATAAGCGCATCGCCATCGTCGGCTCCGGCCCGGCCGGATTGACCGCAGCAGGCGAATTGCTCAAACGCGGTTACGATGTAACGGTCTTCGAGGCGCTACATGAGCCTGGCGGAGTGCTGATGTACGGCATTCCGGAGTTCCGTCTGCCGAAAGAGATCGTGCGTTATGAGATTGATATACTTAAACGCATGGGCGCCGAGATCAAATCCAACCAGATCGTTGGCCGCACTTTTACTATAGATGATCTGCTTAAGAACGGCTATGAAGCGGTCTTCATCGGCGCGGGCGCCGGCTTGCCGATTCTGCTGAATCTGCCCGGCGAGCATCTTAACGGTGTCTACTCCGCCAATGAATTCCTGATTCGAGTGAACTTGATGCGAGCTTATGATTTTCCGAATTATCATACGCCGGTTTTCTGTGGCAAACGTGTCGCGGTGCTGGGTGGCGGCAACGTGGCCATGGATGCCGCACGCGTAGCGCAGCGCCTGAAGCCCGAAAAAGTGTATATCGTTTACCGGCGCACCGAAAAAGAAATGCCCGCACGACTGGAAGAAGTCCATCACGGCAAGGAAGAAGGCGTCGAGTTCATGATGCTCTGCGCTCCCACAAAAATTCTTGGCGACGAGAAAGGCTGGGTGAAAGGGCTGGAACTGCAACGTATGCAATTGGGCGAACCGGACGCATCGGGCCGCCGCCGTCCGGTGCCTATCCCAGGCTCGGAATTCGTGCTGGATGTGGACATGGTCGTGATCGCCATCGGCAACACGCCCAACCCGATTGTAGGCAAGACCACTGTCGGCCTGGAAGTCTCCAAGCATGGCACAATCGTGGCTAATGAATCAGGCGCCACCACACGCCCGGGCGTCTTCGCCGGCGGCGATATAGTCACCGGCGCCGCGACCGTAATCCTCGCCATGGGCGCCGGCAAAAAAGCAGCGCAAGCGATTGATGAGTACGTAACCACCACTGCGTCACACTCCAACCACTGATGTTTTGTGACTGTTATCCGAGTCGCGACCGTTAGGGAGCGGTTCGTAGGGGCGGTTCGTGAACCGCCCCTACTTGTGCGGTTTTATTTCTTCGTGGCGTCGAGATCAGTCGGCGGAGCGACACGATTATCGCGCGCAGTCCGCAGCGCGCGGCGGCTAAACCGTGAGATTAGCCAGACAACTAGGCCGGCGAGTATAACCCAGGGCAACAGCATCCCGAACCCGCGAATAACAAAGCCCATCGAACTCAGGAAGCCGCCGAACGTGTCGCGCAGCATCAAACGGAACGAACCTTCTTCCTGCGGAGCCAGCGAGGGCTTCTCGGCGAACACCAGCACGACTTCGCCGATTACGTTTGGATCCACTTTGGAGAGATCGCCAAGCCCCAGTCCCTGAATCTGTCGCGTCTTCACGTGGCCGTACTTTTCGAGCAGACTGACAACCGTGTCCATCTTCTCGGCTTTAATGCCCAGTCTGAACTTGCCGGTCCAAGTGCCATCTCCGCGCTGCTGACTGTCGGAACCGAACACTTGCAGGCTATGTTCCTTGATCAGCAGGGAGAGTTTATCACGCGCTTCGGCAAATGAGTTCACCTCGACGGTCATGTTGCCGCTGGGGACTTGCTTGCGCTGCTCGACCAGATGCAGGCTCAGTGTCGCCGGAACGTCCGCGGCGCCGCCGAGTATCTTGCCGGCTTCGCCGTTGACGACGCGATGAGTGATGCGGCCGAGAACGGGCAACGCGTTTACCAGCGTGGTAAAATTGCCTGCACGCACACATAGATTGATTTGCGTTTGAGACGAGCCATCATCTTGCCGCTGCGTTTGATTGCTAATGATGGACGCTTGCGCCGCGGCTAACGCCACGTCCAACTTTGACATCGCTTCGGACAACGAGACAACTTCGAGATTCAGACTACCATTTGGCAGTTGAATTGACCGTTCGAACAACACCAGCGCCAAATTGCATGGCACGTCCTGCGCGCCATCCGGGATGCTCGTCCCGAATGGTTGATTTTGAATGTGCTCATCTTGCGCACGGCCCAAAGTTTTGATCGCGCCGACCAATTCGACGAAGCGACCAAACTTCACTCGCAGCGTATAATTGCCCATCAGTGTGCCATCGCCGCGCTTGCTGGTCTGACCGCTGAGCAACTGGCCGCCGACATTGGTGATGGCTGCGTCGAGCGTCTTTTTGGCTTCGACAAGACCGGGTACTTCGACCGACAAGCTGCCCGCCGGCACCGCACGCGACGGTTCCTGCAACGTCAAACGGATAGTGGAGAGCGAGAGCTGATTTTGCCAGACACGCATCTGCCCCTGCATCCTTTCGATCTCGCCGCGCACGCGCGACAGTTCACGCTCGACCTCCAGCAGGCTCTGAATCTTGTCCATGAACGTCTTGCTCTTGATCAGCTCTTGCAATCGTTCCTCGGCGATCCGCATGTTCTTTATGCGCGCTTCGGTGTCGGTGTACGCCGCGGTGATATCTTGCCCGCCGGCTCGTTCCTGCAAGACCACGCCGATCTTCTTTAGTTCGGCGAAGAGTTCCTCGAACTTCTCCGGCGCCATGCGGATCACGATCTCACTGCGCTTGGTCGCGCCGGGCAGGTCGTAAGCGCGGCTGTCGGCGACGAAGCCTTGGTATTTGATCACCAGCGCGTCCACAGCGCGTCCGGCTTCGACGTAATTTTTGACTTCGATAGTCAGTTCGCCGGTCTTGATGATCTTTGACTGAGTAGATTTGTCGTCTGCTGCGCCTTGCTTGTCTCCCGCGTCTTTGTTATCTGCGGCAATTTTACGCACCGCGTTAGATTCGCCCCTGCGCTGATCATAGGGCAGCTCTGGGGGTACTACGGCATCGGTAGGTTGACTTTTTTCAGCGAGCTGCCGCGCCTCATGCGAGCCAAATGCAGTTTTTTTCAATTCCGCGGAATCGGCCAACATGGCGGGCGCGGCAGGCTTAGATGCAGGCGGAGGCGTGGACGTGAGCAAGCGGTCATGGGCAGACGCGCGTGAGCGCGATTCCTTGCTTCTGCTGCTTATGCCGCCACGACTTTTTGATTCGTCCATGTCCTTGACGCTGGGAGTTAAACACGAGTCCGGACTGCCGACCGCGCTGTCCGACGGAGCAAGTTCGGTTATCAATGGCTCGCTCCGTTGAGCTTTGTCGAGAAAGCCAGACGAGGCCTCCGTCACCCTGGCACTCCTTATACTTGGCTTCTGTTGTAACTGGCCCACCAGGAACGACAGCATCAGCAGCGCCGCGGCGGAGAGCGAAATGGCTATAGTCGTACGCCAGCGTTTCCAGCGCGTATCAACAGAATCATCAAACCGACGTGAGGTCGTAGCGATAGTGGTCATGGGCGCACGTCTCCTTTGAATGTGGTTGGTGGATGAAATGGTTTGACGGATGGCCTGCCAGATGGCGGCCAGCGCGCCTTTTGGCGGCGCGTCATTTTTAGCAACGTTCAGTAGTTCGCGCAACTTGGCGAGCTGGCGGAGGTCTTCGCGGCAATTGGCGCAAAGTTGCAAATGCTCATCCAGTCCCGCGGCCGGCGCGCCGTGTACGCGCTCATCAATCAGTAATCGAGCTTCATGGCACTCCATAAAAGATCACTTCCTTTCGCTATATCGCACGCAGTCAGATTTGCCACAGAGGGCACAGAGAAAAACAGCATAAAAGGGAGACTGTAGCATCAGTACAGCGTTTTTTTGAGTTTTTTCCGAGCCGCGCGCGTTAGCAAGCGATCAAGCAGACCGCTCCCTAACGGTCGCGGCTCGGAAAACAATAACCCAAAACGACCTTTTGTTCTTCAATCCGCAATCAAAAATCCCCTATTCATCACTCATCACTTTTATTCCATTCCGTCTCTGTGTTCTCTGTGGCTCTGTGGTAAACGGTCACACAAAATTAGTTTTCCGCGCCGACATACGCCGCCAGCATTTCTTTCAGTCTTCGGCGTGCGCGAAAGAGCGTGACTCTTACACGTGATTCGCCCCAGCCGAGGATTTCGCCGGCGGTGCGGATGGGCAGATCGCCGATCTCGCACAGTAACACCGCTTCGCGTTCGTGCTCCGGCAGGCGTGCGATAGCCGCTCGGACCACCGCGCGAGTTTCGGACGCGATCAGTTCCTGATCCGGTTCGGGCGCGGTTATCGGTATCTGTTCCATATACGTCTCCTCGACTTGCGATCCGGCGCGATGCTGTTTGGCGACGGTTTCGACGGCGGCTGAACGAACGATAGAGAACAACCAAGTTGAAAACTGCGCGCGACCCTCGAATCCGGCAAGATACTTCGTCACGCGCAAAAACGTCTCCTGCACGATCTCTGCGGCCGTCTCTTCCGAGCCGCTGAAGTAGCGCGCATATCGCCAAACTCGTTCCGCATGTCGCCAATAAAGGATCTCCAGGGCCTGAGTATGTCCGTTTTGGTAAGCAGCAACCAGTTCGGTATCGGTATCGGTGTCGCGCATGAGTCCTCCGTCTGTAAGATTGGAGTAACGAATCGAGAAAAAGTTACAACATTTTAATAATCATTCAGTTTATTTTCAGGATACGTAGTTTCTGTTTCGTAATCGATCAAAACGCGAATATCTCCATGCCGATGATTACACTTAATCGCAGTAAAGTGATTCAAAACACGGCAAAACGAGTTAAAATATGGCAAATTTGACAATTGCCGTAGTGCAGGCACA
>JAZDLP010000083.1:0-7927 GCA_043801885.1 Planctomycetota bacterium
CCGCCGGGATTTTTGAATTGGCTGATCACAAAAGCGCTCGCCAGCGCCAATGGCGGCAACATCGGCAGTAAGTAGTGCTCCTGTTGCTTTGGAAATGCATAAAAGCCTAAAAATCCCAGCCCGAAAGCGAGTCTGTGGTGAACGGTTACGAAATTTCTATGTCTGACGGTTAGCCGTGTTACTCTCGATCAACGCATTTTGTAGATGGCAACATTTGAAAATACTGCGGCCAATCTACGTCGTCTTTTGGCAGCGCGACAACCACGATATTTTCATCTCCATCGAGCAGATACTTTTCTAATTTGAGGCGCATCAAGTCGACGCGATGCCCTACCAAGATGCGTTGCGGCGATTCCGCAGGAGTTTTGCCCGCAGGTTCCTTGCACAGATGGTTTCTTAGCGTAAGTATCGGTCGCTCGAGATAAAAGATCAGAAGCGGCTGGGAGATGCCGGCGGTGTAGACCTTAATATCATCCCCAAAACGCTCGACTTCAGCGCGCACACGAGGCATGGCGCCGACAATCGAATTCTTTGGCAGATCCTTGGAATACTCATACCGGCACCAACTCAGCATGCCGATAAATGTCAGCGTTGCCAGCACAATGCTCGCCCGCAGCACTCGTCCCTCAACACACTGCCGAGCCAAGTATAGATACAATCCGGCAAACGCAACTCCAATAGCGATCACCACGTGCCGGTCCGGCAAGAGGAGGCGGAGCGCCACGATTTTCTCCACGTCCTCGATGTTTTTAGGAAACAACAAAGTGAAGAACTCAATAGGACAGAGAGCAACCGCGATTAGCGTTACGGTACCTAGCAGGCCAACAACCAGTTGTGTCCACGCTAGGCGCTCTTCAGCGAAGCCGCCGGGATTTTTGAATTGGCTGATCACAAAAGCGCTCGCCAGCGCCAATGGCGGCAACATCGGCAGTAAGTAGTGCTCCTGTTGCTTTGGAAATGCATAAAAGCCTAAAAATCCCAGCCCGAAAGCGAGTGCCAGGAAACGCATGTTTTTATAAGCAAGAACAAGAGATTCGTTTTGTTGATCCAAGCGCGGACGCAAATAGAGTAGATAAAACGGCCAGGCGAAGATCAAGAGTGGAGTCCACGGCAGCAGTCCGCCCAGCAGTCTAAATGGATAATAGCTCCAGCGGTGGCTCTGGTCATGACTTGTGGGCCAAATCGCGTATTGAACTTCAGTCTGCATGACAGCCCACGCGCCGCTTTTTCTAATGGCGAGAAACCAAGGCGTGGCTATGGCCGCGGCAACGACGAGCGCCAAGAGCAGCAACAGCGCTTTTCGACCGTTGAAACTTCGCCGCATCAGCGCTTCGGCCAATAGTGGCGCCAGCAGCAACAGCAACGCGATATATCCCTTGGCCAGTATCGCCAACCCCAGACTGATGCCTAACCCGAGCGCGCACCAGACTCCGGGTCTGGGCATACAAACCAGCCAGCTTGCGGCGCAGAACATGCCGGCGCATGTCAGCATCAGCGTCGTATCACCACTACCCATCCATCCGAATTTTGTAGTCATGGCCAACAGGCCAAATATCAGTCCAGTCAACACTCCCGCGGTCCGGCTGAATACTACGCAACCATAAAGTCCTATGATAAAAAGCGTCAGAGCTGCGACAAAAGCGGAGGTGATTTCTACGGCATGAATCATAGTTCGCTGGTCAGGACCTCGTGAACGAGCGTCTTCGCAAGTTCCTGTAGAACACACGTTCCAGTCCAGCAATTTGGCCGCGCTCGCTACCAACCAATATACCAGCGGCGGCTTGTTAAAGCGCGGTTCGCCGCCCAGTGTTGGCACGAGGTAGTTATCGGAAGCGATCATCTCTCTCGCGACAACGGCTACTCGCAATTCGGGTGTGCCTGTGAGTAATCGTCCGCGCAACATGGGCGTGATAAGCAGTACGAAGACAAACATCGACACAATGGCGACGGCCAACAAATCTTTGAGCCACTCGGCGGACGCGCGAAGCGTATTATTACTCACTGGCATAAATCGCTGCGTATCTATTACTGTTTCACCGGTTGCCAATCACATCATCCTCAAAATCGCCTGGCCTGTATTTTCGTACTGCAGGCGTCTCGTCTGTAATTCAACCATTAAAATCTTGTAACCGTATTATACATGATGTCCTCCTTGTTGCGCGACACAAGTGCGGACGTTCGCGGTGATCTTCATTGCGCAGAAATGCGGGCCGCACATGGAACAGAACTGCGCGCTTCTGGCATCGAGCTGTGGCAGCGTGGCGTCGTGATAGGCTCGCGCAGTGTCGGGGTCGAGCGCCAGGTTGAATTGATCGTCCCAGCGGAATTCAAAGCGCGCCTTCGAAATTGCCGCGTCGCGCGCTGACGCGCCGGGAAAACCTTTGGCCAAGTCGGCGGCGTGCGCGGCGATTTTGTGCGCGATCACACCAATTTTGACATCTTCGCGATTGGGCAGACCGAGATGTTCCTTTGGGGTTACGTAGCAGAGCATGGCGCAACCGTGCCAACCAATGTTCGCCGCGCCGATCGCGCTGGTGATGTGATCGTAACCGGGAGCAAGGTCTGTGACCAGCGGGCCAAGTGTATAGAATGGCGCTTCAAAACAATCTCGCAACTCTCGATCCATATTTTCTTTGATGAGGTCGAGAGGGACATGGCCGGGTCCTTCGATCATCACTTGGACATCGCGCTTCCAAGCAAGCTTGGTCAGCTCGCCCAACGTCTGCAGCTCGGCGAATTGCGCGTCGTCGTTGGCGTCGGCGATGGAGCCGGGGCGCAAGCCGTCGCCGAGACTGAAGGCCACATCATATACTTGCATGATCTCGCAGATTTCTTCAAAGCGCGTGTAGAGGAAATTCTCCTGGCGGTGAGCCAGACACCATTGCGCCAAGATTGCTCCGCCACGCGAAACGATGCCGCATCGGCGGCGCGCAGTCAACGGGATGTGTTGCAGTCTGACTCCGGCATGCACGGTAAAATAATCCACGCCTTGCTCGGCCTGTTCAATCAGTGTGTCGCGGTAAATTTCCCAAGTAAGTTCCTCAATTTGGCCGCCGACTTTTTCCAGCGCTTGGTAAATCGGCACGGTGCCGATGGGCACGGGCGCGTTGCGGATAATCCATTCGCGCGTTTCGTGAATATGCGCGCCGGTGGAAAGGTCCATGACGGTGTCGGCGCCCCAGCGAATGCCCCAGACCATCTTTTCAACTTCTTCTTCGATCGAGCTGGCGACAGCCGAGTTACCGATGTTGGCGTTAATTTTGACCAGAAAGTTGCGGCCAATGATCGCCGGTTCGAGTTCCGCATGATTGATGTTGGCGGGGATAATGGCGCGACCGCGAGCGACTTCGGCGCGGACAAACTCGGGTGTGATGACGTCGGGAATATGCGCGCCAAAACTATGGCCGCGCCGCGGTTCGAGCGCCGCGCCTGCACGCTGCTGATTTTCACGAATGGCGACGAATTCCATCTCCGGCGTAATAATGCCTTTGCGCGCATAATGCATCTGTGTCACGTTGCCGCCGGATTTGGCGCGGAGGATTGGGCGTTGAGTATGAAAACGCAACGCTTCCCACGCTGTGACCGACTGACTAGTACTAGGCAGCGCTTGAGTATCGTCGCGCGCGCTAATCCACTCGCTGCGGATGGGCTGTAATCCCTGTCGAATATCAATCTTCTCGGAGACGTCCGTGTACGGGCCGGAAGTGTCGTAGACGACGACCGGCGCGCATGGCGCGGTCAGAGCAATCGAACGCATCGGCACACAGAGGCGCGGGTACAGAGTTCCTGAAACGTGGATTTTAGTTGAAGCGGGCAGAGACCCGACGGAGATTTTGGCGTTCGTCGTCGGCGCGCTGTCAGGCCGCTTGGCCGCTAGAGCCGTCTCGATCAACGATTGCGATCCCTTCAGATTCATAATCAGATCTATCCATTACATGAGAAATTAATTACTCAAAGTATGCGTACTTATTTAATGGCGTCAAGCGAGCGTACGATTTTGCGCTGTAACCGTTCAGGCTGTTTTTCCACAGAGAACACAGAGAGACACAGATGATTTTATTTTTTGCCCATATAATATTTAAGTCGCTACTTCTGAAAAATAGACTTGACCTACCCGGCCAGAGCGCCTTAGGCGATTAGCTATTCGATACACTACCTGAAAATCCGACTGGGCCATCTTCAGGGCAATGCCGCGTTTTGCGCGGCTCGGATAATTCACTACTTACTGGCGGTTACCAGCGCTTCGAAGATGGCGCGATGCGGCGGTTCATCTATCTGTCGCTCAGGATGCCATTGCACACCCAGAATGAAGCGCGCTTGCGTCGCCGATTCGATAGCTTCGATCACGCCGTCCGGCGCCCAGGCAGTGGCGATCAGTCCCTGGCCGACACGCGCAAGCTGCACAGCTTGATGATGGTAAGAATTGGTCTGCGCGGTCTGAGCGCCGATGATCCGCGCGATACGACTGTCGGGTGCCAGCGTCACTACGTGCCGATAGTCTGCGCCTTCCTGCGGCAGTGTCGTACCGCAGGTGTCCCGCCTGCCTATCAGCGCGCCTTTGCGGTAGGAATCAGCATGCGGTAGCGTACAGACGCGCTTATTGAGCGGCTGCCATTCGGTCTTCAAATCTTGAACAAGCGCGCCGCCAGAGGCAATGCTGATAAGCTGGTGTCCGCAACAGATACCCAGCACTGGCATACGCGACTTTTCGAGAATCTGTTTCGCCAGCCACAGATCGAAATGATGCCGTCGTGGAGGCAGCAGATTTTCGGTCTGTGGATGACCGTCGTATGCTGCGGGATGGTAATCGTCGCCGCCGATTAAACAAAAACCGTTCAGTGGCGCCAACGCCTCGTCCAATAATGCCGGATCGGTGTATGGTGGAATGATGATTGGAATGCCACCGACCAGCGCCACGGCGTCAATATATTTGAGCAGGCAAAAGGTCTTGGCTTTGAACGGGTCGTTCAAATCCAGTAGCGAGGTATTCAGGCCAATCAGCGGGCGCATAATCGTTTTCCATATCCTGTCTTTGAATTTTGCATCCTTATGGTTATACTTTTTAGATTAGCTTATACCAGTAAGCAAAGTATAAGGAGACTTCGAGTGAACAGCAATAATGGCAAAAACAAACTCAATAACCATCCATTTGTTAAAAAAGATCCCAAACCTACTCGCGCGCGTCTGGTCAGTCTATTAGACCCATTGGGCCGAAAACGTTACAGAGATGTGGAACGGTTCATGGCTACGATTGATGGCGCCACCAGCAGTTTATTCCATTACAGTACAAACTGGGGCTGGGCAGTGCGTTATTTGATGGGCGCCAAGACCACTCTCTGTACGCTGCATCTGCTGCCTCACATCTTTGAAGTCACGGTGATACTGGGCAAAGAAATGGACGAATTGCTTCTCGCTGCGCAACTAACGCCCGATTTGAAACGACGCATTGCTCGCGACAAATTGCAAAACGACGCACGTAGCGTGCGACTACCCATCAAGAACGACAGCGATTATGCCAGCCTTCAGATGCTTATTAACTTGAAAGTAGCGACGCTACGCGCCAAGAAAACGCGAAAGCCGCAAAAAAAACTCGCAGTCGCTAAATAACCATTATGGTCAAGGGACTTTTTGTCACCGGTACCGATACGGGCGTAGGCAAGACCGTTATCAGTTGCAGTTTCGTGCATATACTGCGCGAACAGATGGTGGATGCGGTTGGCTTCAAACCGGTGGCGACCGGTAAAGTTGGCGATGGTTGGAGCGATGCGACGGCATTGCATGAGGCCTCGGGTAAATGCGAGCCTATCGAAAAAATCTGCCCACTACGTTTCGCGTTGCCACTGGCGCCGACACTGGCCGCGCGCGCCGAGGGACTCGGTTCCCCTGACCTGAATCTGGCTCGCCATACTTTGACGCAGCTTTGTACGCAACACGATGCGGTAATCGTCGAGGGCATTGGCGGCGTGTTGACGCCACTGGATGAACAAACACTGGTGATTGACTTCATGGCCAAAATCGCCTTTCCGGCGCTGATCGTTTGCAGAGCCGGACTGGGGACGATCAATCATACGCTGCTGACCGTCCGAGAAATTCAGCGCGCAAATCTGCCACTTGTGGGTATCGTTATGAATTGCACTCGCGCTGAAGATGTAAATTTAATGATCGGCGCTAAAGAAGAGATCGAACGAATCAGCGGACAGCGAGTTATCGCCATGCTGCCGTATTTCGGCGTAGTCGAGGAGCTGGAGCCGCCGCAGTCGTCATTTGTAGCGCGCGTCAGCGCGGCGTTGACTCGCCAAGTCAATGTTAAGGCGCTGCTTTATACCATTAACAATGAAAATTTTCGTTGATGCCGACGCCTGTCCGGCGAAAAATGAAATTCTGGAAGTCTGTCGGCGTCATAAAATCGCGCCTATCTTCGTCGCCAACGCCGAAATCCCAGCGATTGCGGCCTCCGCCGATGCGCAAATGCAGGTCGTCTCCGCCAATTTCGATGCCGCTGACCACTGGATCATTCAACAGGCGCAACCCGGCGATTTGATCATCACCGCCGATCTCTTGCTCGCTCAGCAAGCTGCGCGGAAGAAAGTGGATGCCATAAATTTTTCCGGTGGCGCGCTGACCGATGAAATTATCCACGACCTGGTTGCGCGCCGTGAGATTCAACAGTTTCTGCGCGAGATGAACCTGCCCAGCCACAAACCCACGCCATACGGCAAAGCCAATCGTTCGCGTTTCAAAGCGACGCTGCATCAATGGCTCGATACACAACGCAACTTGCATCCGTCCGCCAACCGACGAAAATAAAATAAAATATGGCACTGGTTCAAATCTGGGTAACCTCTACAGTTGCCCAAGTATAGGAATTTCAAAGTTTGTCACCGAAAAACATGTCCCGTTAGGGACATACGATAATAGCCCAGCGATTTATCGCTGGGAAAAAGGCAAGTGCGAGATTTAGTCCCGTTAGGGACGAATGAAAAATGGTCGCACTTGTCGGTTTGAGGCGTAGCTTCGCTACACGGTTACACCAAAAACCATCTTTTTTCCTTCAATCCACAATCAAAAATCTAAAATCAAAAATTTTCTTATGTTCTTTTTCATAGGAGAAATAGAGGCCGGAACGGCTATAAAAAAATAATTTTTTAAAATACTTATTGACGTTCTAGGTGTACTATGGTACATAATACACATGCTGAGTTTTTATGTAGAGATCAAGAGCGGGTTGCCGGCTTACGAGCAAGTCGTTTATGCCGTGAAGAAGGCGATCATCGGTGGCGTGCTGACGCCTGGCGATCAGTTTCCGTCCGTGCGCAAGCTGAGCCATGAATTGCGTATCAATCCGAACACAGCGCACAAGGTCGTGGCAGCCTTGGTCGCGGAAGGACTACTCGAAGTGAAGCCGGGAATCGGAACAATCGTGTCCGCCGCTCCCGAAGCCACCAGTAAACAGCGCGATCAAATCCTCGGATCAGATGTGGAACGATTGGTTGTCGAAGCTAGGAAACTCGGATTGGGCGCGGACGAAGTAGTGGATGCCGTGCGGTCGCATTGGAAGCGGTTGCGATAAATGGTAGCCGTTCACCACAGAGCCACAGAGGACACAGAGATGGAATTAAATACAACGACCCGCAAAAAAGCTAAACTTTCGGCTCATGTTGGCAAGTTTGTGCCCGTCGTGCGCTGGGAAACACCTTGTCTTTACCCACAAGTTTTGCGGATTTCTAGTCGATGAAATGAGAGAGTCTCTGTCGCCCTTAACAGGGCTATGCGTTTTTTGTGAACGGTGTTCCTAGGGCTGGCGCCCTAGGCTAATGTCTTTCGCCACTCCGTGGCGATAATGGGAAAAGAAGCCGCTGGAATCAATAAGCCCCGAAGGGGCGGTAGATTTTAGCCCAGAGCGCCAGCTCTGGGTTAGATGTGGCGA
>JAZDLP010000055.1:0-8512 GCA_043801885.1 Planctomycetota bacterium
CTCATCGTGCAACATTCAACTTGAAATTCTTAATCCCTTGAGTCACGATTATCGGTATGAACTTAAAACAAAAAACTGGTGTTGGCAGTCTGAACGATCCGGCCGTGCAGGCTGTCGCACGCTATGCTCTGGATTACGTCAAAGACGGCGCCAAACTCGGCCTCGGATCCGGTCGCGCGTCCATGGCCTTTATCAAGGCGCTGGGGCAGCGTGTCAAAGACGGACTGCGTGTGCAAGGTGTGCCGACCTCCAACGCATCCGAAAAGCTCGCGCGCGATTTGAAAATCCCGATCATTGAATTGACTGAAGACTTGATACTCGATTTCATCGTTGATGGCGCGGATGAAGTCGCTCCAAATCTGGACCTGATTAAGGGCTGGGGCGGCTCGTTGGTTCGTGAGCGTATCGTCGCTTCAATGTGCCGCGAACAGATTATTCTCGTCAGTTCAGAAAAGTTGGTGCAGACTCTGGGCGAACGAGGGCGCCTTCCGGTCGAAATCATCCCGTTGAGCAAAAGTTACGTAATCCGCAAGCTCAAAGAACTGGATTTAGTTCCGACTATGCGGCTTAGCACAGTGCTCGCCACTTCAAAAAAAAGCAAAGCCGAAGAACCATCTCCGCCATACTTCACGGACAACGGCAATCTGATTCTTGACTGCGCGCTGAAGTCGCCGTTAAAAGATGGTCGCACGGCGCGCAATATGGAGGCGCGCATCCTAGCTATTGTCGGCGTGGTGGACACGGGACTATTTCTGGGCACTTGCAGTCGCGTGCTGGTGGGCAAGATTGATGGAACAGTGGAACTTCTATCGGTCAGCGCGCAAACATCACTCTCTCGGCGTTAATCGTCCACCATTCCTGCCAAGCTTTTTGATCGGCGACTGGAACTTCACCTTGGTAATTAGAATGAGCATTAACGATAGTAGTCAACATTTCGGCGCAGACTTCAGCCAAATGGCGCTGTCGCGGCGCGCGACTGGCGTCGGCCTTGATGTGCCCGCCCACGCTGTATGCGCTCAACGATGGCTGACCTTCTTCCGGTTCGGTCATAGATTCAATTAGAATCGGAATAGCGGCTTTGCCGGCGTTGATCAGTTCGGCCTGCGCTTCACGCCACCCAGCGCCACTAAGATGTCGGATGTCAATGCGCAGTCGCGCTTCCAGTTCCGCTTTCGCTTTGGCCGCTTCCATCGCCAGCCGCTTCTCCTCAGCGGCAAGCGCAGCCGCTTCTTCTGGAGTTAATTTTTTCTTGAGATCGGACGTGGCGACATTCTTGCCTTTCTCACACTGCTTGCTGCACTTTTCACTTTTCTTGCACTGCTTGTCGCACTTCTTATCTTTCTTGCACTGCTTATCGCACTTTTCACTTTTCTCATTCGATTTCTGTTCGGTCGCTTTTGACTCTTCGGATTTGGCTTCTTTTTTCTTATGGCCAAAGACAGGATGTGTGGCGTTTTCAAGCGTTTGACCGCGCGTTACAGCGTCAGGTTCGCGTTCAGACGCATTGCGAGCTAGATCTGATGTCTCCGTCGCCAATACGCGAAAAGGCGCTCCGACACAGATCGTTACAACTGCCAACATGAAAATCGGCTTCGATAAGCGCAACATGGCGAACCTCCCAAAAATACCCAGTAAAACATAACACAGTCACTTATCACTTATTATTCATCATTCATCGCATTTTTGCAATCGAAAATTCGCACGACTTGTCGTATATTATTATTTTCATCAGATAATGTCTAAACTTTAGGAGAAACTTTATGGGCAAACATACGACAGTCGGCGGGTTGAGCGGTTTAGTCGGCAACGCAGTTTTTGCGCAGTCCGGCGGCCCAACCACCGTTATCAATTCGTCCATGTCCGGTGCAGTTCTGGAAGCCATGAAGCATAAAAAAACATTAAAAAAATTACTCGGCGCAAAGAACGGCATTCTGGGCGTCCTGCAGGAAGAATTTTTTGACTTTGGTCGCGAAAAACTTGCCGACCTTAAAGCTCTGCGCACTACGCCCGCCGCCGCCGCCGGGTCATGTCGCTACAAAGTCAAGAACGAAGCCGACTACGCGCGCATCATCGAAGTCTTTCGAGCGCACAATATTCGCTACTTTTTCTACGCCGGCGGCAATGACAGTATGGATACTGCCGACAAAGTCGCGCGGTTGGCTCGAGACCAGAACTATGACCTGTGCGTGATTGGCATCCCAAAAACTATTGATAACGACCTGGCCTGCACCGATCACTGCCCCGGTTACGGCAGCGTGGTCAAATACAATGCCACACAAGTCATGGAAGCCGGCAAGGACACTGAAGCTCTGTACACCACCGACACCATCACCGTGCAGGAAGTGATGGGTCGCAACGCTGGCTGGATTGCCGCCGGCTGCGGACTGGCACGCCGCACTGACGAAGACGCGCCGCAGTTGATTTACATACCGGAGATTCCCGTGTCGCTGGACACCATGGCCAATCAAATCCGCGATTATCTCAAACGACTCGGTCGCTGTTTCATCGTCGTCTGTGAAGGTTGTAAAAACGAAAAGGGCGAATATCTTTCGGAGATCGGCGGTGCCTTCGGCAAGGATGCTTTCGGACACAAACAACTCGGCGGCGTCGGCGAATTCATCGCCAACTTTATTGAGAAGGAGATCGGCGTTAAAGCGCGCCGTAACAAAGCCGGCACACTGCAGCGAGCAGGCATGCACTGGGCCAGCCGGACTGACGCGAATGAAGCTTTCCTGTGCGGCCAGGAAGCGACTCGTCAGGCGCTGAACGGCAATACCGGACACATGATAACACTGGTTCGCAAGAGCAATCGGCCCTATAAATGTGTCACTGGCCTGGCCAAACTGTCCGAAGTGGCCAACGGAGAATCGCTGCTGCCACGTGATTTTATGGACGAAAGCGGCGCGCATATTTCCAAAAAATTCCGCGAATACTTGATCCCGCTGGTCCAAGGCGAAGTCAAAGTGCCAATAGGCCCCGACGGCCTGCCGGTTTTTGCGCGATTAAGACGGACGCTGCTGCAAAAGAAGTGCGGCGAATGGAAACAGTGAACAAAAGGGAATTGTGGATTTTAGATTTTTGATTGTGGATTGAAAGAAAAAAGATTGTTTTTGGCAACTAGTAGCTTTTTTAGCGAGGAGTATTCTTTATGCTTGCGCCCGTTAAACCCATTGTTCTGGCCTTGGTGTTGTGCGACACGATTATTCGCGAAGTAGGCACTAACAAGCTCTCACTGATCGGCACTTTTAACAACATCTTCGCGCAGAACTTTCCTTGCGTGCATCCGAACATATCGGTTTATGTGGCCATCACCGAAGTCCACGGGCGCGTGCCATGTGAACTGCGAATGACTTCATTGGACCAGGGGCTGACAGTTTTCAAACTGCCGGGGCAGATTGAAATCGGCGGCCCCACGCCCGTCGCTGAATTAGCGTTTCAACTGCAACAAATTCGGTTCGACCAGGCGGGTTCCTACGCGATCGAATTCTGGGGCGGCGGCACACTACTGGTCTCGCGCAAACTGCATGTCCAGAAGATGGAACAGCGCCAGGCGTGAGAACCGGAACTTATCCGAGCCGTGCGCAGAACGCGATTGGGAAACCGCGCAAACTCTCGAAGAGAAATTCGGACGAACTGGCAAGGCTTGCAGTAGCATAATATCTCCTCTTGAATTAAAATGCGCCAAAGGCCAGAATGCTATAGACTGTAAAAAATACTATACTAACTATAGACTCAAGAAAAGAGAGGTTTAGGCCACGATTAATAACAAAATTCGATGTTTGATTTTGTTGTTAACCTAAAAGAGCGAAAGTATGAGCAAGTGGCCTAAATATCCGCTGCTATACGAGATCAATACGCGCGTATGGCTGAATGAATTATCAATACGCGCGGGCCGCGTCATTACGCTAGATAAAGTACCCGATGAAGAGATTGATCGTATCGCTCGGTACGGGTTCCACGCCGTTTGGCTGATGGGGGTCTGGACTACCGGCTCGGAACCAGTGGAAATTGCGCGCAGCCACTCCGTGCTCCAGAGTGAATATCGCCAAGCGCTCCCAAACTTCACTCGCGAAGATGTCGTTGGTTCACCCTACGCCGTCTCCGCATATAACGTTTCCAGCCATTTAGGCGGGCCGGATGCGCTGGCCGTATTCCGCGAACGCCTCGCGCGCCGCGGCATCCGTCTAATGCTGGATTTCATTTTTAATCATACCGCGTGCGACCACCGGTTCGTTACCGAACATCCCGAAATTTACATACAGGGTTCGGTCGAAGATTTAACGCGCGATCCAACCGCATTCTTCAAAACATCTACGGGACAAATACTCGCTCATGGTCGCGACCCGTATTTTCCGCCCTGGACCGACTCCGCGCAGATCAATTACGGCCGGTCCGTCGGACGCGAGATCATGAAAACCGAATTGTTGCAAGTCGCCAAGCAGTGCGATGGTGTACGCTGCGATATGGCTATGTTGCTGCTACCCGAAGTGATTGAGCAGGTCTGGGGTAAACGGCTTGGCGACAATTGGATTCGTCAAAGTTTTTGTCAGGAAGTCATTCAGGAATGTAACGCCATCTATTCGAATTTTCTATTTCTGGCCGAAAGCTATTGGAACCTAGAATGGAAATTGCAAGAAGAAGGCTTCGATTTCACCTACGACAAAATCCTCTACGACCGGCTGCGACAGAACGACCACAACGGCACCCGACAGCATCTACAGGCCGCTTTGAAATTCCAAGATCACTGCGCGCGCTTTATTGAGAACCACGACGAACAGCGCGCCGTCACTGTCTTTGGCGCGGCGCGCGCGCGCGGCGCGGCAATGATCGGCTACTTTACGCCCGGCCTAAAACTATTTCACAATGGCCAGTTAGAAGGCCGTCGCATCAAAATCCCAGTGCAACTTCAACGACGTCCGTTGGAAAACGAGGATGTCGAGACCGCGTTGTTCTATGAAAAAATCCTCGCGATACTGCAGGATAATATCTTTCAAACTGGCGAGTTTAAAGTATGCGAGGTACATTCGGCCGGCTGGGGCGACGCATCTAACGAATCGCTGATCGCGCTAACTTGGACTTCGGCCCCCTGCGCCGCAAGCGTATCTAGCGCGCAGAACCGCCACCGACACCTAGGCTATCTGATCGTCGTCAATCTTAACCCTTGGCGCGCCTACGGCCATATTCCACTTTCCGCCACTCTGTTCGAGACTTCCAAGCAGTACGCCTTCCATGATTGTCTGGACGGCAAGCGCTACGAACGCATCGGCAGCGAATTGGTCAGTCCCGGCCTCTATATCGCTCTGGAAGCTCATCAACAACACCTATTTGAAATCTACACCAAATAATACATAATCTCACACATGAAAAATCGAACTCGCCTTTTTTTTTTCTTCGCCATAGCGCTAATGGCGACGACCAGTTCGCTACCGGCTGCCGGTGTCACCACGGTGATCGAGCATAGCGGTCCGGATATTACGTTTAACCTGCTGACGATCATCTTTCTGATCATTATCACCGGCTTTTTTGTGGCAGCCGAGTACGCGTTAATTCGCGCGCGCTGGACGCGCATTGAAACTTTGGTGGCTGGTGGACATCCGACGGCCAAGGTCGTCAAGCATGCGATGGAACATCTCCCCACTTACTTGTCCGCAACGCAAATTGGTATTACGCTGGCCAGTCTGATATTAGGCTGGCGCGGCGAGCCTTTTGTGGCAGAATATATTTTTCTGCCGCTATTGAATATGATCCTGTCGCCAAACGTCGCCCAGATATGGTCGCACGGCTTTGCCATTACTATTGCGCTGATTCTGATCACATACCTGCATGTGGTGCTGGGCGAGTTGATCCCCAGAAGTCTGGCGCTGCAATATCCGGAAAAATTGGCGCTATATATCGTGCGCCCGATGCGTTTTTTCGTGTTCCTTTTTCACCCGCTGATTTGGCTGCTTAATGGCACCACCAATCGCATTCTGAAAGTATTTAATCTCCGTCCGTCCGACGCTCATTCGCTGGCGTTATCCGAAGAAGAATTGATGCTGCTGGTCGCGGAGAGCAAAAAGGCGGGCGTAGTCAGCGAAGACGAGCAGCGGATGCTGCTGCGGGTCTTTAAGTTTCACAACAAAACGGTCCGCGAAATCATGAAACCGCAGCCGGATATTATTGCGCTTGAAATTCGCGCCGGCGAGCAAGCGATTCGCACGGCCTTCGAACATGGCTACTCCCGCTTGCCTGTCTATGAGAACAATCTTAGTAACATCAAAGGCATCATCTATGTCAAAGATTTGATGTATACGCTACAGAATCCAAAGCTGATCAAGCTGGTGGACTTGTTGCGCGAAGCGTTGTTTGTGCCGGAGAGCAAAGCGGTCTCGATGCTATTGCGCGAATTTCAACGCAGCAAAATGCATATTGCTATTGTGGTGGACGAATTCGGCGAGACGGCTGGCTTGGTGACGCTCGAAGATGTGATTGAAGAACTTGTTGGCGAGATTCAAGACGAATACGATGTCGAGCCGGCGGAGGTCGAGCGAGCTACGGACGGAGTGTTTATCTTCGATGGCAAAGCAGGCTTGAGTCGCCTCAAGGAGATATTCCCGACTTACGAGCTGCCGGAAGGACAATTTGAGACAGTGGCGGGATTAGTCTATCATCTTGCCGGTCGCGTGCCCAAAGAAACAGATATTTTGCATTACGGAAATCTTTCGTTCCGCGTGACCAAGCGCGAAGGTCGGCGATTGCGCAAGATCGCGGTTAGTCGCGAATCGCTCGTTGCGTCCGCTAATTCTACCGCATCCGATGCAACGATTGCGTCCGTCGCGCCGCCTGACAATACGTTGTCCGTGGACGGCAAGACACCTACGGGACGTTACGAGGCGATCCTGGATGAGATTAACGTATCCGAAGACCGCGTCAAAAATGCAAAACACAATTTTGGGCCATGAATGAGGATTTTACCAGACAATGAACGATTATAATGATCTGATGATCTCCATCTCCGGTGTGCGCGGCATTGTCGGCCGCAGTTTGACGCCGGAGCTGTTGGTTCGGATGGGCGAGTCGTTCGGTACATACATGCGCTCGGGGCGCATTGTGGTCGGACGAGACACGCGCGTCTCCGGCGAAATGGTGAAGCACGCCATCTTCAGCGGCCTGCTCTCCACCGGCTGTTCCATTCTTGACGTCGGCGTCGTAGCCACGCCAACCGCGACATTGATGATCCAGGAACAGAAGGCGGACGGCGGCGTGGTAATCTCCGCCAGCCACAATCCGATCGAATGGAACGCGCTGAAGTTCTTTCGCGCTGACGGCGTGTATCTGAACGCGGCGGAAGGCAACGACTTGCTTAAAATTTATTACTCCGGTGATTTTACGCGCAAACCCTGGGATGAACTACGCACGGTGGAAGTCATCGCCGAAGCAGAAGCTTATCACGTGAATAAAGTACTCTCGATCCTGGATGTGCCGTTGATCAAGTCGCGGAAGTTTCGCGTGGCATTGGATTGTTGCAACGGAGCCGGAGTGGGAGTCTCACTGCGATTGCTGCGCGCATTGGGCTGCTCAGTGGAACCTATTCATTGCACGCCGGACGGCTTGTTTCCGCACACGCCAGAGCCTACGTTCGTCAATCTGCAGGATCTGTGTCGCTTCACTAATGAATGCGAAGCAGATATCGGTTTCGCCACTGATCCGGATGCTGATCGTATTGCGGTGGTCTCTGAAAAAGGCGAATTTCTAGGCGAAGAACTCTCTCTAGCGCTGGCCATGCAGTACGTATTGTCGCGTTTGCCGGACCGAGCGGGGCCGGTGATCATTAATATGTCCACCAGTCGCGTCAGCGAGGATGTGGCGCACACGGCGGGTCGCGAGGTGATTCGGACAGCCGTAGGAGAAGTTAATGTCGCGGAAAAAATGAAAGAGACCGACGCCTTGATCGGCGGCGAAGGCAACGGCGGCGTCATTGATTCTCGTATTCACTACGGACGCGATGCCGTCGTAGGGATGGGACTGATTTTGGAATACCTAGCGCGCTCGGGTCAACGATGCAGCCAGTTGGTCGCGACACTGCCGAAGTATTGCATGCTTAAGACAAAGTTAGATTGCCCCGTTGCGCAGGGGCGACGATTGATCCACACCATTAAGATAGAAGATCGGTCAGCTCGCGTCAACGTCGAAGACGGGCTGCGATTGGACTGGGAAGACCGCTGGGTTCATCTGCGTGCCAGCAATACCGAGCCGGTCATGCGCATTATCGCCGAAGCAAAGACTCCAGAATCGGCGCAAGCTTTGATAGACGAATTCACCGAGCGAGTGCGCCAAGCGCTGAAAGCGTAAAACAAAGCCACAGAGGGCACAGAGATGGAATTGAAGAACATACGTAACCGTTCACCACAGAGTTACTATGGAACTTGAAAAAAGGCCAGTTACCTCGAAAAGGAATGGGTTACAGAAAGTTCAGTTTGTGATGTTCGAACGTTTCTCAACTCATTTCAGGGAGGGCTGGCCGATGGGAAAT
>JAZDLP010000067.1:0-11962 GCA_043801885.1 Planctomycetota bacterium
AGTCAGAGCCCCCTAAAACAAATGGGCACAGCAAAGTTCGTGACAGCGGCGGCTGTAGGCCGCTGGCGCGAACTTTGCTGCGCCCCTCCACTTTTCTGTTTTCCGTTGTTTTTTGCCCACAGATTTTTCCATAGAACCAAAGTTGTTTCCCCCGTCCTCGTGTTTCCCCCTTGTCTCCCCGTCAACAATGCCTTTTGGTTGCGGATTAGCCCCGAATGTGTTATTCTCTATTTGAGGATCGAACACAAGGGAACCACACCATGTCTGACTTTATTGCCACTAAATCCGGTGAGAAATGCAATCTGACTCACGCCATGTTCGCGCAATTCTTGATCAAGTTGTCGCCGGACAGCGGCTTAGCGTCGCCGACGGCGTGACTCTGATAGAGCGTGCCGATTTGAACGACTTGGGCCGCGCCGCGCTGGCCGTCAAACAGCGCCTGCATCCGGAACCGATCACGACGTATCTCGTTGATCGTAATATCAATTACACGAACGTTTGTGTTGCTGGCTGCGAGTTCTGCGCGTTTCACCGTCATCCGGAAGACTCGGACGCCTACGTGCTGACCAGCGAAGAGTTATTCAAAAAAATTCGCGAATTGCGCGCCATCGGCGGCACACAGATACTGCTGCAAGGCGGGCATCACCCGCAGCTTACGCTCTCCTGGTACGAGACGTTGTTGCGGGACATACGTCGCGAGTTTCCAGAGATTCACATACATGCGTTTTCACCCAGCGAGATCGCGCACTTCTCGAAGCTCTTCAAAATGCCGGTACGCGAAATCGTACGCCACCTGAAAGACGCCGGATTGCATTCGATCCCCGGCGGTGGCGGCGAAATTCTCGTGGACCGCGTGCGCCAACTGGTCGCGCCGCGCAAAGTCATGACCGATGATTGGCTGAATATAATGATCGTCGCCGCTCAAGAAGGCCTGAAGAGTTCGGCTACGATGGTTATCGGACATGTCGAGACGCTCGCCGAGCGCGTTGAGCATCTCGAACGTCTGCGGCGCACGCAGGATGAATATCATCCGTTTAGCGCGTTTATTGTCTGGACAATGCAGTTGCGACATACAAAACTGGAAGGCAAAATCGAACCGGTCGGCGCGTTTGAATATCTGCGCACACTGGCTGTAGCACGATTGTTTCTGGATAACATTCTCAATCTGCAGTCGAGTTGGGTGACGCAGGGCGCGAAGATCGGGCAGATCAGTTTCCTCTACGGCAGTAACGATTGGGGCGGACTAATGATGGAGGAGAACGTGATCAGTCAGGCCGGCTCCGTCCATCATGTTCAGATTGAAGAACTTCGGCGGCTCAGCGCCGAATTGGGTCTGCAATTGCGAAAGCGAAATTTTTACTATAAAGTAGCGCCATAGCAGTAGTACAGCGTTTGATTCATGGCTTTGGCTCTTCTTTCGCCGTCGCCTCTTTTTTCACATCTTCGATCTTTGGCTCTTCCTTAACATCATCCGGTTTCTTCTCTTCTGACTTATCATCCGCCTCGATATCCGCCGCCAATTGAGGAGGACAAGGCACTCCGTTGGCGTAGCAATTTTTAAGGAAATCTTTCAATCGCGGCCACCGTTCTTTGATCGTTCTGGATTTAAAACCAGCGGTGATGGCCAAATATTCAGAGAATTCCGCCGCCTCGCGCCACTTCTTCTGTCTAGCATATATTTCGGACATCTTGCGCGACGCATCAAAGTAGATCGAAAAATCTTTATCGCGATCAACTGTCGTCTTGATCTTGAACAAGGTCGCCAACGCCACTTCAAGCTTGCCAATCGAGATATCAATCTCGGCGGTCTTAATCTGCATCTGTGGCGTATCGCCCCGCAAATCGCCCAGAATCTTAATCTGCTCACCGGCTATTTCGCGATATTTCTTAGCTTCGTCTTCCTTGCCCGCCTGCGCCAATTTTTCACCTTGTTCCAAGGCGAGCGAAGAGAGCAGGTCGCGAGTCGCTTCAATCTTACGTCGAAAATCAACTTCTTCCTCGATAAAGTTCAGGAAGGACTTTGGCGCGCCAGGCTTGGGCTTGATGGCCTGTAAATCCGGATACGTATCTTTCCAGGAATCAATCCAATCATTGAGCGCTTTAATTGCTAAAGGCGAGGGCTTTTTAGTATCCGGAGTGGGCAATGTCGCGCAGTCTGGGAAATCCTTATAGATTCGCTCAATCTGTTTAAGCGCCCGCTCCATATCCATATTGTACTTATCGAACGCTGGGCGCTCCCCGATCGTACGGGCCGCGTGGCCTTCGCGAGTGTCATACAAATAATCAATCAGGATCGTATGTTCCTTCTTACAGCGTTCATCCTTATTGATATCAGTATACTTGAGAATACCATGCATGTTGGTTCCCGCGTCGCCCTTCATGCGCGCCAAGAGACTCTGCCACACCTTCGCCTCATCCGGAATCCGAACGTTCTTCTGCTGCGGGTCGAATTTTCCCAGAAGCTTGCGGGCTACCATCACCGCCTTTTCATACTTGGCGGTCTTGTTAAACAGATATACCAATCGGCAATAATCTTCGAGCGCCGGCTCTTGATCCGGCTCCTCTTCGACCATATCAACGCGCTTTTCTTGTAGTTCAGCCACCTTGTTTTCGTAGACATCTTCGGAGCCGAACGGCAATGTGCCTTCCCTAATAAATTTTGCCGCCTGAAAAGCGGCGATATTATTTCGATCCGATAATGTCGTAAGCAGATAGAGATGAAGTATTTTATCTTTTGGTTTTATCTTCATCAACTCGTTCATCACCTTCTCGGCTTCTTTCAGAAAAGGATCGCACTTTGGGACAGAATTAGGCGGACCCGTCAACGCGATTAACGCACGGAACTTATTCTGCAACACCACGTGTATCGAACTATTGGTTAATGCTTGCGACAACTGCTGCTCCCACGCAATGTAGTCATCGGCGCTCTTGCGCACCTTGTCCCATTCCTTTGCGCCAATATAAAGTGTATTGCGAGCCAACAATACCGCGCCTTCCAAATTGGTTCGCATCGCCTTATCTTCTTCTTCTACGGCCGGGGTTTTGGCCACAAAATCCAGATACTTCTGATAACTATCCAACGCCTTGACGCATAGCTCTTTGGCCAGCTTCTCGACGTCTGCGGATTTTTTACTAGGCAATTTGCCGGTCGTTAGCAATGCCTGAGCTAAAGTATAAGCCTGTCCGGCCTGATAAATGGCCGGCTCATAGCCATCTTCGCCAGACTTGATCTTCGCGAACTTATCGCCAGCGGATATCCATTTAGTAAAGGCCTGGTTATAGTTCTCTTCTTGTGTCTTGTGATCCGAATCGTTGCGCGCCGCCTCAGCCAGTCCCTTGGCTTCCTCCATTTCGGTCTTGGCCTTTATGTAGGCGAGAGTCTTAATCTCCTTGCCAGGCGACAAACCAATCTCACCCTCACTCTCACCCAGAATCATACCTTTTAACTTGGGATTCCAAAAATCTTTTGGATGACGATGAGCGGCTGCGTTCTGATCCACTACGTCCATGATGATGTTGTTGATATTTCCGAGCAACTTATCCAATTCCTCAAGAGCAGTATTGACGGCCTTTGTATAAAATTTCCGACCTTCAGAGCTCTTGGGATCAGGCATCCATTTTTTGCGATTGCTTGGTAGAAAGGCGCTACGAAACGCCTGGCAAACCATGATACTCTCGTAATAATGCTTCATCTGCCGATAAGCGATGCCCATCTCAACCCAAGCCTTTGGTTCCACACTCAGACGCGTGGCCAAATCCGCGCCTTCGCTGCGCGCCATACTGATAGTATGTTGGTAACAGCCCACCGCATTCTGGTATTCCGCATACATTTTTTCGAACTGATTTTTGATAGCAACTTTTTCATTCGGAGAGTCTTTCTCCAACTCTTTATACTTCTTATACGCTTGTGCGCCTTTTAAGTAGAATCCACGGGCTGTTTCGTGCCATTCTTCTACCATTAATCGAAGTTTAAATTTTTTAGCGCGAGCGTTTTCAAACAGTTCGGCCATGTTGGAGGCGAACGAATTAGCCCACATCGTACTGGCGCCTTTTGACTTCTCTTGCTGCGCCAACTCACACAGCTTCTTAATGGCTTTCGCGTACTCGGTCTCGCCGGACTCAGGCTGCTTAGTCAGCGCTTTGGCATACTCAATCTGTAATTCTTTACCTGCGTCCTCTTCAAAGAGTACTCTTAAACTGGGGTCCAGTGTCGCTTCGACAACGATGCTCTCCACATCGCTGTATTTGCCAGCTTTCATCTTCATCCTGACCAAGTCGGCGATAATCTGCTTCTTAAGATTAAACAATTGCTTGCGCAGCGTTTCGTCGAGATTGGAGGAATCACAAGTGAGCGCGCTATTCCAGGCTTCGGAGGCTTTTTCCGCGTCCTGTGTACAAGCGTGGATACGTCCGAGTATATAGTTGTACCAAGAAACGGTCGCTGGGAATCCGCCTAACGCCTCATTACCGACTTTAGTCTCGCAATACTTAGCCAACTCCGCGGCAAGCGGCTTTTTATCCGGATCGGAATCGTCATAACATTCTAACTGTTCGACTTTTGCCGCTACATAAAGATTGTCCGCATTAATCCAAGCGTCAAAACTTTTTGACAACGTCCCTAGTATTTCCGAAGGAATGGGTTTGCCTTCATCATCCGGATCGTTCTTGGCCTTCCATTTCAAAAAATTCTCATATAAAGGCTTGAACGCCGCTTCGGTTTTATCCACGACGACCTTGCGCTCGGCCGCGATGGTTTCCATCTGCACGGCCAAATCGTGACACACAGTCCGCGCTTTATTCGGGTCGCTCGAACGCAATTCATTGGCGGCCGCTCTGGCTGCCTTAATGCGCGAGCTGCGCAGTGACTTTATTTCACTGTTCACGACTGACAAATGTTTGAACTTATGATCGCCAGCCAGAATCTCCTTGTAAATGTACTCTACTTCTTTCAGTAGTTTATCGGCTTTCTCCGCGGCGGCAGCGTTGGCTTGACGCCGCTTAACCGTCGCCTTGATCAACATAGCCTCCGACTTATTAGCCGGATTAGCCTCCAACTTGACCACCAATCGTTGAATTAAATCCTCTGTACTGAAGCTGGGTTCATCGCGCTCCAGCATCAACTTGGCAAATTCGTAATCCAGTTCCGCATAAGACGGAGCTGCAAATCCAAAAAACAACAGAGCGGCCACGCTTACGCCAGCCAATCGTCTAAAACCTTGTGCTATACAGTTCATTCTTATTCATCCTCCTACTCGAGTTTGATATCCAGACAGAGTTCCATCTATTTTAACGGATTAAAACGATTAAGCTTGCCCCTTTTTTCCAAAGATGTTATTAAGTTAAAATAAAATGTTTTAAACTCAAGCGCAAAATATATCTTTCAAAAACGTAACGCAGGCATCCTTGCCTGCTCGCTTGCAGGCAAGGATGCCTGCGCTACTATGCCTCCGCGGTGAACACTTATGGCAATTTTAATTCGGGAATCGTCATCGTTGTCAACGTCAACAACGATTCGCCAGGCAATTCCACTGATACTTTGCCGGCGATTACGGTCAACGGTTCAAGTTTTTTGAAAAGTTTGCCCTGACTGGTGCAGACAGCATTCAACGTCTTGATTTCTGCCGGAACGCCCTCTATGGTCGCTTTTCTCGACCAAGCTTGATTAGCCAAGTGAAGCGCAAACTGCTTCGGTTCGTCTTTTGATCGAAATGCTGTAAAGAGAATGCTTGCCTGGTCGCTGCTGGTTTTCAAAGCCATGCTGCCGGGTGGAATGAACTCGGTCCAGTGTTTCTGCATGCAGAAACGTTCAGTCAGCGCCAGCTTTTGAGATTCGGCGCCAGTCCGCAATAGCGCATAATCGCCGGTGTATTCCCAATACAGCATCGCCTGCGGACGCGCGTACAAAAATATTTCCTGATAGTGCGTCATCTCGCGCGCAGCATATTTAAAATTCTGATACCGCGCGCCGTTCCATGCATCTGGATCCACGCCGACTTCCGATACCAGCAGTGGCAATTTCAATTCTTTGGCCAGTTTGGCCCACGCGCCATATTGTTCGGGCGCGGCGCCACCCCACGAATGGAATGCCAGCGCGCCTACGTACTTCATGGCTTCCGCGTCTTTTGTAGTGGGCAGCGCGTAAGTATGAGTGCCGCCTGCGCGTGCGGTCTCGCCCAGCAGCAGTCTTGTCTTCAGACCCAGTTTTTTAAAATGCGCACCGAGACGCTTAATCGCAGCGCAGTGTTCTTGGGCGTCGAAGAGCACATTGATACCGATATCAGGCTCGTTGAACGAGAAGAAATTCGGCTCAGCTTGATACATCTCTTTAGCGTACAGCAGATACGCGCCGATGGTTTCCAAAACATCGGGCCAGGCATCTTCCGCGATTCGATTACCGGTCGCGTGACGGTCTGCTGGAGGCCGCGTGTATGCCCAATCCGGCAGCCGCCAGACGCTGGCGATGAACGGAATCTTCTTCGCCATCAGTTCACGCATCAATTCGAATTCGCGGCGCAATTTACTGCCGGGCTTATCGGTGGCGATAAGCTCGCCAAAATGAGCCGCCGCGCTACTGCGGTTGGCAGGCTGCGGTTCCCATTGATCAAGCGACATTTCCACGCGCGCAAACGCGACGTTGAGATTATCAAGCGTGAAACGCGTAATCGGCGATTCAGAATTAAAACAGTAGTTGCCGCCGAGACCAATGATTGTGTAGAGCGGAGTTTTGGCATCCAGTGTCAACCTCGCCGGCGTCTCATCAACGCTACCGGTCAGTTGCAACGAAACCTTCAAGCGTGCGGTATGATCCTTCGGGAGTGTTCCGTTGTGTATGTCAATCAACGCTGAAAAACAGTCGTTCCATTGGCGTCCATCCTGGATGACCACTCGTGCGTGGCGATTAAATCGAATTTTCAACGCCGGTCGTCGAGTCGAATCAGCTCCTGTGAAGCTAATCTCATCGGCGCGGTCTTCGGCCAGATAAATCTCGTCAGTCAACTTCAGCGGCAGATTCCCGCCGTGCGGGCCGATTTGCCACGTCCCACCCGCAAACTGCTCGGCTGGGATGTCAATCCAAAACAGCACACCTTCGGTCTCGCCATCATCACGCGCGATCGCTTGAACGTCGAAGACAACCCGATCACGCGCTTCGCGGACGATCTGTCGAATATCGAACTCCAACCGCTTCGTCTCGTCCCGTAACGTAGTATTCCAGATTCTCCGGGCCAGAGTCCCGGATGGCCGCAGCGCCTTGGCCTCACTCAACGCGAGCCTCTTCTTCCAGCCTTTCTCCGGCACAACCACGTTCGTTTGCGCATTCAGCCAGCCGTTGCCCAATTTAAGACGTTCAAGCCGGCCAGACGCGTCAATCACATTTTGAGCTGTTGCAGAGACGCTCAGCCCAATTAGAAAGAAGATGAGGGAGAGAATCCGTCGGTGCGTAATCACGCCAATCCCCATCCTAATACACAGCGACTGTTTTCTCGTACCGCAAGCGAGACGCCTGCGATACGGACGTTGTAGGGCGGTTCGCGAACCGCCCCTACTAGATGCACGAAGAGTCCATGTTGACACAGTTGTGGCCTCGACTCTTGGCCTGATACAACGCCGCATCCGCGCCGGCTATAATTCGCTTTGGCGTTGTTAAGCTTCCTATTGAATCTGCCGCGCCTATAGAGATCGTAATATGCGCGCCGGGCGGGAGTCCGTACTTGGGTAGCAACTCCATTTGCTCCACCGCCAGCCGCAGTTTTTCAGCGCATATTTGAATTTCGCGAGACTGGGATTCCGGCAGAATCACCGCAAATTCATCGCCTCCGATGCGCGCCGGTAAATCTGTTTCACGCACATTGGCTTCGATGACTTTCGCCACTACTCGCAATACTTCGTCGCCGGCAGAATGTCCGTATTGATCGTTGATGTTTTTGAACTTATCCAAGTCCATAATAAGCAGTCCGAAGGAACGACCGTAGCGATGGGAACGAGCTACTTCAATGGCCAGCCGTTCATCAAACATGCGACGATTCGGCAGATTGGTCAACGGATCATGAGTGGCCAGTTCTTCGATGCGCTGGAACGCCGTGCGTAATCGAGCAGTGGTCGTGTTGAAAGCCTGTGTCAGTCGGCCCATTTCATCCTGGCTATAAATCGGCACTTGATATTCAAGATTGCCGCCAGACACCGCGCGCAAGCCTCTGTGCAGTTCACGCACCGGACGCAGAAGGTAGGCCAGCCACATAAACACCAACAACAACATGATCGCAGTTACTACCAGAGTCAGATAGAGCATGCGCCGGATCGTGCGCGGGATATCTTTTTGAGCAACGTCATTGAAATTGATGCCGATGCGCAAATGCATGGCATTCTCGACCATATCCGGCGTGGCCAGACTGGGCTGATCCAACAGCGCGACGAAAATATCTACGCCAGTCTCGCGGTTCGGCCAAAGCACGGAGATCGCTTCCCGATCCAGCTTGATCCTATTTTCCAATTGCATCAACCAACCTTTTGGTTGCGGCTTGGCAGGCCGCTCGCCCGTCCGCGGCGGATTGCCTATAATCACACGGCCATTCGCGTCTATGACCTGAATGTAGTCAATGTCCCTCTCGTCTTCAACTCGAAAGAAATAGCGCTTCAGATCTTCGGTTTTACCCTGATCGAACATGGGCACAACAAGAGGCGCAACGGCCGCCGCCACCGTACGGCCTCTGTTCACCGCGCTGCGTTCGATTCCGCGCAACGCTTCGCGTATCTGCAGACTGGTTACCACGGTCATGGCCAGCAAGATTAATAGTACCAGCGCCACGCCATGCTTAAAACGCTGGCGCGAGAAGAACGGAATCGGCAGCATGCTCCGCGTTGCGTCAGAGTCGCTGATAGCGAGCAATCTCGCCGCGGAATGAATCTTAAGGATAGGCATGTGCGGCCAAGCCGTAACTAAAAGCGGAACAAATGAGCCTCTTGCAAAACCCTCCGAAGTAAGAGACGCGGAAGATATGAAACTAAAAATTAGGCGAGAACATTGAGTTTTTCAAAGTAAAAACTCAAAAATCTGGCGAGCATAATAATTTTCTTGAGTTTTTGGTTGCATTGATGCGTACTTGGGCGGGCACGACGTATATGGTCGTGATGTGGAGGAATGTGCGTCCAAGACAACTCTAACCCAACTTCACGATCTAAAAAACTAAGTTATGTAATATCAAGGAGTTGCAAATTCTAAAAACGCAGATTTGACACTACAAATCCTCTTTTTTTACGTCGCTCTCTCAAAAAAAGCTATGGGTAGTTTCTAGCCCAAGTTTCGCATTCACAATGTGCAAAAGATAATCATAGCGCGCAAGGAGTCCCCGTCGATTTTGTAGTGTCTCGGAAGGAAAGGTTGTTGACTGCAAACGACTTACAAGTATGAATGCGAAACTTGGGTTAACATTTATTCATCCAAAAAAGAATCAACGAGGCGACAAGTAATCGGTCTTGTTTATTTTTTCAAATTCTATAAATTCGTATTCAGGTTTTGAAATGAATAAATCACCTGTTATTGTGGCAAGCTTGTTTTTTGTTGCTTCAATAGCATGTTCTGATTTATCAATGCCGATCCATTGACGACCATTTAGTTGGGCTGATTTCAATGTAGTTCCAGAACCACAGAAACAATCCAAAACTATACTATTTTTGTTTGAAGAAGTATTTATTATCAAATCCAAAAGAGTAGATTTTTTTTCGGTTGGATAAACCGGATATTGCGGGTCTTTAAATTCCCAAATGTCTTGTGTCCTTTTTCCATCTCTCTCATCTGCGAAAATAATTTTACGTGGATTACCTGTAGAAGACCACTCTAATAAACCTTCTTTATCCCATTTCTCAAGAGTTGCGACATCGGTTCTCCAATGTCTGCCTTTTGGAGGCATCATGTCTTTAAATGGCTGGGACGATTTGCCATTTTGTGTTTCACCAGGGGCATGAATCGGAACAGTAGTATATTTTCTTCCATTTTTATCAACTTTAGGGAATAATTCTTCAATGTCTTTTTCAGAATAGGCTTCTTTCGGCTCATTCCAAATTGGATTGCCAGACTTGGTATAGAAAAGAATAAGGTCTTTTATGTTGCCATATCCTATTCGTTGAAAATTTTTAGGATTACATTTTATTCTCGTTATATCATTTCTAAAATTTTTTATTCCAAAAACTTCATCCATCATTACCTTTACATAATGGCCTATTTTATAATCAATATGAAGGTAAATAGACCCTTCATTAGATAACAACTGTTTTAACAAAACTAATCTTTGTCGTAAAAATTCGATAAAATCCGTCCCTATTAGTTTATCTGAATAGGCGATATCTCCATTTCTTGAATTACTAATTGTTGAAGCTCTGCCATCAGTGATTGTAAAATTACCATTAGTGGCAAAGGGAGGGTCTATATAAATTAAATCTATCTTGCCTTTTATTTTTTTTTTCTTTTAAAAGCCATTCTAATGCTGCAACATTATCACCTTTTATAAGTATGTTTTTATCCATTTTCTACACCTGATAAATAAATTCCCGCAACACCAAGGAACTCATAATATTATAATTCTTGTATTTTCCCGTTACTGATTTATACATTTTGTTGTTACCCTTAATATAAAGCACACCATCTAAAATTGCAATTTTGATTGCTGTTACACCCTTTGATTCAACTGTACTAATTGCGTCATTAAATTGCGCGTTTTGATGTCCACCAAAGTCAGTTAAAAACTTTGCTTCCCAAATTATATATTGATGATTTATCTCTTTTCAAATAGGCAATATATGAATCTTTAATTGGAAACAAATCAAGTTTTAGAAGTTCCTTTATCAAGCAGTCGTTATTTTTTCGGTTAAAAGCCTTTTCAATAGAAAACCAATTATTTTTATTAATATCTCTTATTCCTTCTGGTATTGTCGGATAAACTTGAAACAGGTCATCAAGATATGAGCGTTGACCAGCAGTTCCGTTACGATAATTGACCGGCTTGCTTGTTCGAAATGCCCACTCCACAAGCGCTAAATCTTTGTCTGCGACTTCTTTGCTCAAGTCGGTCTTGAGCACATAACACCCGTCTAGTTTCGAGGTTTCTTCCAAGTCGTCCTGATCCGTCACAATCTCAATCTGTCGCCCGGAAGTCACGATGCTCACCCACCCGGACAGTTTTAATTTTAGCTTCTCTAAAAGAATCTGCTCCGAAAATACCGCAACGTGCGCGGCATTTTCATGGTTTCCGGGTGACGCGCAGCGTCATAGTGACTGTGGGTAACTTTGGGCACAGATAAACGTCGTAGTGTGTGCCATAACACGTGGGTTAGCTATTCGTGAGTTTATAGGCATGGGCTGTTCAAGAACGACGCTGAAAAAGGCAGTCTGAGGCATTAAACGAATGAGTGCTCCTCCGCCCGCGTTCTCTCACAGCATCTGGTTATCACTCGGTGGGTCGCTCTTTAGAGCGTTGCCCACTTCCGTTTCACCAGACACTTCATTAGATACCGGACAAAGTGGAATCAGTCCAGTCTTTCGTGCGTTCTTGAGCAGCTCATGCCTTATAAACTACTGGGTAAAAAAGCTGGGTTTTCAGCCGCGCGTAGTATAGTGAAATCGCGCTTGCCTGATAACTTTAAAATTCATATATTACAAGTCAGTCATAGACTGTTTAATCATTAACTTTAATAATGAGGCTCATGTTGGCAAGTGTGTGAAATCCCATGCGCTCCGTAGGGGCACGGCATGCCGTGCCCCTACGTTATTGCACACACTTGCCAACATGAGCCAATAATGAAAGGCAAAAATCCAATGACAAGAAAAGAAAAATTTTACAAGGTTGTATTGGAAAATAAAGAATATTTAAAAAAATTGGGGGTTGTATCTATTGGTATTTTTGGGTCAATTGTTCACAATAAAGATACAAAAGAAAGTGATTATGACATTTTGGTGGAATTAGAAAAGGAT
>JAZDLP010000125.1:0-2054 GCA_043801885.1 Planctomycetota bacterium
TATCCACGCGGCGCATCCAAGTGGAACCCGGTCGAACATCGTCTATTCAGTCACGTAAGCCATAACTGGAGCGGCGAGCCTCTGACGACAATAGGTAAAATGTTATCGCTGATTCGCGGTACCAAGGGCGTCGCTGCCACGGCCAGTTTGGATCGCCACCGGTATCCTCTTAAAGAAAAGGTAACAGACGCGTTCATGGCTGCGTTGAACATTATTTATCATCGCCTGTGTCCAAACTGGAACTATACAATTAAACCACGACTTTTCCATGGCTCCAGGTCAGTCCCCTGAGTCCCTTAACTAATTTTTCGACGCCGCCTAATCGTTCAGTTCACATTTTCAGATATTGGCGCCGGTCTTTCGCGCTGCCAGGACGATCTTGGCGCAAGCTTCAGCGTCGGAGAGAGCTTCGTGGTGTTTTAGTTGGATTTTTAAGTAGCGGCAGACATTGTCAAGTTTGGTGGGACGAATGTTCCAGATTTGTCGCGCCAGACCGACCGTGCAGACGAAACGTTTCTTCGGAGGCTTGATGCCGGCCGAGTGGCAACACGCTTCCAGCACACCTTGATCGAAGGTTGCGTTGTGAGCGGCTATGAAGTCCACATCTTTTAATGTTTCGCTGACTTCAGACCACACTTCGTTGAAAGGCGGTTCTTTCGCCACGTCTTTCCAAGCGATGCCATGCAGGTACGTGAAGACAAATTCTTTTCGTGGCGGTCGGATCAGGCGATAGATCTTTTCGACAACTTTATTCCCGACCACCTTGACAATACCGATAGCGCAAGCGCTGTCACGCTCGTAATCGGCGGTCTCGAAATCCAGCGCAACAAACGTCTGCATGGCTTGCGCATCATGCGCAGCAGCTTTTGATTTTTTTAATTTAATACTCATTTTTGCTTTCATCTCTTCTCCCTTCGGGTCATAACTCGCTTTTTTCCTTCAATCCGCAATCTAAAATCTAAAATCCACAATTCATTAAATCATCCGCCGGAGATTGGCGATAGCAGTATAATCTCGTCGTCGTCGTTCAATTTCAATTCCGAATCCCAAGCGATCTGTTCGTCGTTGACACACAGCAGTATGTATTCATGCGGCGCGCCAGTTGAATCCAGCAGCATCCCTTTCAGCGGCTCAGTTTTGCCGACGGCCAACTTCAGCACGGCATGGCGAGCTGAACAGCCGTTGGCTACGTCGAGTATCTCGCGCGACACGCCGGCCGCCTGCTTAAGTTGCGCTGAGTATTTCACCGTCACTTTCATGCTATGCCTCCAAATAATGTCGCAGGGCTGAACATTGTTTCTATAGAGCAGTTCCTTCTCTGTTCTCTGCGTCTCTGCGGTGAACGATTCCCGTCGGCGATACGGCCTGCACACAACCATCCTTCAGTAACAGCACTAGATCGGCCAGCCGTTGCGCATCCATGATGCTATGCGAAATATGCAAGATCGTCACGTGAGTATGCTCGCGCACGGACTTGAGCACACTGTACATATCTTCCCGCGTTTGCTCATCCAGCGCGCTCAATGGTTCATCCAGACACAAAATCTCCGGCTGACTGGCCAGCGCGCGGCCCAAAGCGACGCGCTGAGTCTCACCGCCGCTGAGTCCCGCGGGCTTGCGGTTCAGCAGCGCACGCAAATCCAACCACTCGGCCAGTTCGTCAACGCGCCGCTCGATCTCCACCTGTTTCCACCGTCGGATTACCAGCGCAAAGGACAAGTGTTCGCGCACAGTCATAGTGGAAAACAGCGCCGCGTCCTGCGGAACATAGCCAATACCGCGTTCACGCGGCTTCAACGCGGTGATGTCTCTGCCGTTCAAGACGATCCGGCCGGATTGCTGCGCACGCAGACCGCAAATAGTTTCCAGCAACGTCGTCTTGCCGCTGCCGGTTTTGCCCATCAGCACGGCATACTGTCGCGTCGGAACCTGAAAGCTGATGCGCGAAAGCGCAAAAGCGCTCGCCCGAACGAAAAGATTCTCGACTTCAATCATACTTAACTCGAGGCTTATGAATTTCAAAGTTTGACGACTGTACGCTAAACATGGATTTA
>JAZDLP010000175.1:0-4867 GCA_043801885.1 Planctomycetota bacterium
TTCATATTTGAAAGCTACAGGAAGAAAAGTGGCTATTCTTGTCAACTTCGCCAAAGAAAAGGCGGATTTCAGAAGAGTTGAATTAAAATAATATCCCCCTATCTCCATAATCTCCTTATCTCCCTTTCTTACACTACCTGAACGGTTACAAAAATAGTTAGTCGTCCGGCTTCAGCGCTTTCTGCGCTTCGCCGTATTTGACGCCGCCGGGACCGAAGAGTTTCTCCGCTGAACGGTTTATCTGGAATTTGCTCTGGTGGCAACCAGAGCAGTCCTGATTGAGGCCGAAGGACAGGCTCTGACGCATAATTCGAGCGCGTTCCCCGATTTTGTTGAGTTGCGGTTTATCGGGACTTTGAATGTCATCAAGCTTGTCAGTCGTGTGGCATGACCGGCAGTTGACGCGATAGCGATCACACTCCTGTTTGCATTCGCGGATTACTTTTTGACGAGGCGTCTCTTTGATGCGCCGATCAAATAGTTTCGAGTCGCGGATTTGGTCCATGGTAGGAGTATTGACACTGCAGGCCGTGACCCACAGCGCCAGGATAACGATGAGCATACATGCAGATTTGAGCTTCACGGGCACAATTCCTCGCTAATTGCCATAGTTTAGCAAATACAATTTGATTGCGCCAATATTTTATATTGTATAGAATGATAGCTAATGCAGATGTAAAGAGAAGGAGAGCTGAGCATGAGTGTCATCAATCGCAATTGGCCGGTCACCATTGGCATCGTTATAGGCGTGCTGTTGGGAGTAGTGGGCGCCAAGGTCATGGAAGGCTGGCCGTCGCCGGTCATCGCGGAAAGCGACAAGGAAGGCCACAAGGCGATCACTGATCAGGCCAAAATTTTCCGTAATGCGGCCAAGACCATTGCGCCTTCAGTTGTCAACATCACTACTTTAGCGCGAATCCGCGTCGCGGAAGGCGGCGGGTTCGGTATTGACAACCTAGGTGTGCCGTTCTATCGCCGACCGCGCATCAAAGAAGGTTTGACGCCACGTTCCGCAGGCTCCGGTTTCGTCTTTGACGCCACCAATGGTTACGTCCTGACCAACAATCACGTAGTGGCCGAAGGCGAGTCGTACGTTGTGCGCCTAGCCGATAAACGCGAAGTGGAGGCTCAATTAATCGGCGCTGATCCACAAACTGATGTAGCCGTGCTGAAGATTGATGGCGATAAATTGACTGCCGCCACGCTGGGTAATTCAGACGAACAGGAAGTCGGAGACTGGGTGCTGGCGGTAGGCAATCCCTTCGGTCTGCTGGAACAAACCGTGACAGCGGGCATCATTTCAGCCAAGGGACGCAGAGGTCTTGGTCTGTCCAACTATGAAGACTATCTACAGACTGACGCGGCCATCAATCAGGGCAACTCAGGCGGCCCATTGGTCAATCTGAACGGCGAAGTGGTGGGTGTCAACACCGCCATCTTCTCGCGATCAGGCGGTTATCAGGGTATTGGTTTTGCCATCCCCATCAACCAGGCCAGAAAGATCGCGCTCCAGTTAATTAAGTTCGGCGTTGTTGTTCGAGGTTGGGTAGGCATAGAAGCGAAGGACTTGACTCCTCAAGAAAGCAAACGCTTGCGTCTGACGGACGGTATTGGCGTAAGTGTGGAAGGGGTTTACTTGCGAGGTCCGGCGCAGCGAGCTGGGTTGCTCCCCGGCGATATCCTGCTGAAGATTAATAACAAGGCCATTCACTCCGCCAGCGACGTTCGAGATCTGGTCGCCGAGATCGCTCCAGAGACCCAAATTAAGTTGATTATTCGACGCCATGACGAGGAAAAAACGCTGAACCTGGTGGTGGGCACACAACCTAAAGGCTGGGGTGTGTCTAAGGAATAATGGCAAGCGTTGAATAGAAGCAATTCGTAGGGGCGGTTCGCGAACCGCCCCTACTATACCGCGCGCGGCTCGGATAATTACTGGGTAAAGTACGCCCAAAATGCTGTACTGATGCTATAGACTCCGTTTTTGACGACTATTTTTGACTTGGATGATCAACTTCAAAATTCCTATTCAATCGCTAATCATGCCGGCGCCACTGTTGCTCGGTCCACTGGGGCGGACGCTGGGCGGAGCGGCGTTGCTGATAGGTTGTGTTGCTTCGACGTTCGCCGGCGCCGGTTCATACTCGCCAATTACGCGGAAAACTAACCCTTCGCGCTTCTCGTTTGGAATCGCTTCGATCTTGCTTTTCGGCGGAATCGTTTCACGCAGAATCTCTTCGCTCAACGGGTCTTCAATAAATCGCTCCACCGCGCGGCGCAACGGGCGCGCGCCCATATCCAGGTTTGTGCCTTTTTCTAGAATAAAATCCAACGCCGTGTCGGAGAGCTGCAACGCGATTTGCTTCTCGCGCAAGCGTTTAGAGACCTGCGCAACTTCAAGATGCACAATCTTCAGCATGTCGTTCTTAGTTAAATGATGGAAGACAATGACATCGTCTAGTCGCGCAATAAACTCAGGCCGAAATTCTTCCTCCATTTTTTGCGTTAGTTTTTGCTTCAGATCGGCGTAAGTGGCTTCTTCGCTCCGTTTGCCGAACCCGATCGATCCGGAGTCCTTGATCAGCTTGGCGCCGACGTTGGAGGTCATGATCATGATCGTATTACGGAAATCAACGTGACGACCGTAGCTGTCAGTCAACTTGCCATCTTCCATAATCTGCAGCAGGATGTTGAATATTTCCGGATGAGCTTTTTCGATTTCGTCGAGCAGTACGACTGAGTACGGACGGCGCCGAATCTTCTCGGTTAATTGTCCGCCTTCTTCATAACCGACGTAGCCTGGAGGCGCGCCAACCAGCCGCGAGACCGCGTGCTTTTCCATATACTCAGACATACCAATCTGCACCAGCGCATCTTGATCGCCGAACATGAACTCGGCCAGCACCTTGGCCAGCAGGGTTTTACCCACGCCGGTAGGGCCGAGGAAAATAAACGAACCGATTGGACGGCGCGGGTCTTTCAATCCTGCGCGACTGCGCCGCACGGCTTTGGCGATAGTGGACACTGCCTCTTCCTGGCTGATGATACGTTTGTGCAACGACTCTTCCATGCGCAGCAGCCGTTCGGTTTCCTGACCCTGCATTTTGCGAAGCGGAATGCCGGTCATTTTACTGACGACTTCGCGCACGATCTCTTCGTCAACAGTGCCGATGGCTTCGGAGGACGTCTCGCGCCACTCTTTCTGAATTTTTTTCATCTGATTGCGCAGAATCTCGGCGCGATCACGATATTCAGCCGCCGTCTCGAAGTCCTGGCCGGCTACGGCCTGCTCCTTCTCCATCTCCAATTCGGAAATTTCTTTCTCGATGTTTTTTAGATCCGGCGGCCGCGTCATTTTGCTCAGGCGCACGCGCGAACCGGATTCGTCAATCACGTCAATGGCCTTGTCAGGAAGGAATCGTCCGGTAATGTAGCGGTCGGAGAGCGTGACCGATTCCGCCAACGCCGAGTCAGTGATTCGCACACGGTGATGAGCTTCATACTTGTCGCGCAGACCTTTTAAGATCGCCAGCGTTTCTTCCTGAGTCGGTGGATTGACCATGATGGTCTGGAAGCGACGTTCCAGCGCCGAATCTTTTTCGATATACTTGCGGTATTCATCCAGCGTGGTCGCGCCGATACATTGTACTTCGCCGCGCGACAGAGCGGGTTTGAGCACATTACTGGCGTCAATACTGCCTTCCGCGCCACCCGCGCCGACCAGCGTATGGAGCTCATCAATGAACAAAATCACATTCTTGCTGCGGCGGACTTCATTCATTACCGCCTTGATGCGTTCTTCAAACTGACCGCGGTATTTGGTGCCGGCGACCATCATTGCCAAATCCAGCACGATGACGCGGCGGTTGCGCAGCAGTTCGGGCACTTCATTTTTAACAACCATCTGCGCAAAACCTTCGACAATCGCCGTTTTGCCTACGCCGGCTTCGCCGAGCAACACGGGATTATTTTTGGTGCGTCGCGCCAGAATTTGCAGTACGCGTTCGATCTCGGCTTGGCGACCGATTACTGGGTCAAGCTTGCCTTCGCGCGCCAGTTCGGTCAAGTCACGCCCGAAACTATCCAGCGCTGGAGTCTTGCTCTCGTTTTGCTTGGCCTGAGTCTGGGCCTGAGCAGGCTGAGCGGTAGCATTCGATGTCCCGCTAGACTCGCCGCTGCTATCTTTGTTCTGCGTCTCAGCGCCGAGGAATTCCATCACTTCATTGCGCACATCTTCCAGTTTAAGACCCAGGTTCATCAGCACTTGCGCCGCAAGGCCCTCCTGTTCGCGCAGTAAACCAAGCAGCAGATGTTCGGTGCCGACGTAATTATGATCCAGCGCGCGCGCCTCATCAATTGAAAACTCCAACACCTTCTTGGCGCGCGGCGTAAAAGGAAGCTGCCCCATCGTTACGACATTGGGCGCGGGCTTGACGAGTTTCTCGACTTCCAAGCGAACTTTCTCGAGATCCACGTCGAGGTTCTCAAGCACGTTCGCGGCGACGCCGGAGCCTTCTTTGACCAGCCCAAGCAAAATATGCTCAGTGCCAACATAGTCGTGGTTAAAACGCTCAGCTTCCTGTCTAGCCAAGCTCATTACTTTGCGCGCACGATCAGTAAAACGATCAAACATGATGATTAAATCCTTTCTTTCTTGAAATATAGGAATTTCAAAGTTAGTCGCCAAAGTCAAAATTTACTGCCAAAAGAGACCTTTTTTCCTTCAATCCACAATCAAAAATCCCTGTAACCGTTCAGTCCTTATCTTTTATCCAACGGTTTATAGCCATTCAGATAGTGTAAGAAAGGGAGATATGGAGATTATGGAGATAGGGGGATATTATTTTAAATTCAACTCTTCTGTGTC
>JAZDLP010000192.1:0-2093 GCA_043801885.1 Planctomycetota bacterium
AGCCTTTTTGCGGGTCATTGTAAAAAAGAGCGAAAGAACCTAAACCGTCAAAAGATCGGCTTGTAGTGCCAACGGTCATTTCGAGAATTTGCAACCTCAACAATACTAATCACTTCTAAAAATACACTGTAGAAGATCAGCCACAGATTCTTTTAGAGAAGCATTAGAGCAGGCAGGCGAGACGCCTGCGGTACGCTTTACTTGTTGAGGATATGGTTTCCTTTGCGGAAAAGAGTCATCGAAGACTGTCCGTCAAAGGTGAACTTCGGAGTAACGCCCGGCGTAAAGATCGTGATGGTCAACGACATGGAGAAAGGAGTGTCGCTCTGCAGCACGTCCTGAGCGAAGAAGTCTATCGGATTTAACGGGAACGTGTCAATAAAGAAGGCGCCCTTGTCGTTATCCACCTTGAAGGTCTTGAGTGGCGCGGCGACGAAATCCGCATTCACGAGTGATAGTGTGTTGCCGGATCGCGTCAAATCGGAGGCCGGGAACTGGCCAAGACACTTGTTGCCCAGCAGCACGGCGACCGTATCCGTGGCCTGAGGTATCAGGAAAGTGCTGCCGCTTACGGCATCGGCGGGTTGTCGCAGCAGACCGTTGAAACACAGCACAACGTTATCAAACTGATTGGGATATTGGTTCTTAACCTGTTCACTACCTCGTACCTTCGTCACCAGGAATATTCCGCCCGGAGGTTTTTTGTCATTCATGCCGGCAGTGCCTTTGCCTTTCGAGCCTCTGCGCTCGTATAAAAATTTAATAATGTCTGTTTTGTTATAAATGTTGTCTCCGATCTTGATGCTGATGGGAATAATCGGATTTTGGAAAGTATTGAATTGAGCATTCAGCTTCTGGATCAAATCCATATTGGCAAACTTAATTTTCAACTTGCCAGTGGCCGGATTAAAATTAATTCGGTACGTTAAAAGCTCGCCTGGAGCGTGAAGAATACCTTTAACCAGATTAGGGAAACAAAAAGTTCCATTCGTATCAAAAATATTTGGCAAGTCTGCTCTTGGCGGCAGAACGGCTCCACCAAACTGCATCTGGAATGTTTTACTCGTCAAGTCTTTCTTGGTGCGCACCCCGTTATTGGCGAGATCTGCTTTGTTCAAAAGAATGCTCAATGTCGCCGAGTCCTTGCCTTGACTGCCAAAGTTCAACGTAAACTTGCCGGACGTGCCGACGAAGTTTGAGCTGGTAACACCCTGTTCGACTATCAATGAAAATTTCTGATCCACGACAGTCTGATCTTTATCCGACAATCTAATGGTGAACACCGACGGGATACGGCGCAGGCCTTGCGGATCGGTCGGATCGAGCGGACTGGGAATGATCGGTTTGCCGTAAATCAGGCCGGCGCTATCCATGGTTAAGCCAACGGGCAGATTGGTCAGGTCCGCAGCCGCGGCCAGTCGAATGCAATAGGGCGGAATGCCGCCGTTGGGATGAATGCTGAAGCCGTAAGGTTCCTGCGTCAACGCGTTAGGCAGAGCAAACACGGACGTCGGCGCGGCTGGCGGAGAAACATGCGCGAACTGTAACGCCCGGGCCGGCAAAACTTCCGCTGCCACCGCCGTCAGGAAGAACGCTTTGGTTCGCACCGGAATGATGTCCGCGCCAATATCATCAATCACTTTAAGGGTAAAGATTTCAATACATGATTGGCAAATCACGCCGGACACAGCGCCACTGTTGCTAATCGCCAGCGCTGTTTGCTGATTGCCTGTTAAGGAGAAAACATGTGGCTTGAATCCAAACCGCACTAGAACCTGACGCGTCAATTGACTGCCCGCGACGGCAAGGCCGAGATCCGAGTCGGTTAAAAACTCCGTCGGCGGTCGTTGAAAGTTCACATCAATCGCTCTGGACGCCACGCCGCCGGGAGTAGTCGCCAGCGCGAAAGAAAAACTCAACGTTGCGAATAATAGTCCGAATACACCCGCGCGCCACCATTCGCATCTTTGAATGAATCTCTTCATGTTTGCGTAATCCTTTCCTGATAAGGCTATTGAGTCCAGTGTTTCTAATGTAGATTTGTGCTACTTATAACGCGCACTTAACTTTAGATAGACTAGACTCAAAACTAC
>JAZDLP010000099.1:0-5600 GCA_043801885.1 Planctomycetota bacterium
CTTCTTTCTCCTGATGCTTCAGTGGCCGCCTTTTCGACGCTTCCCACCGTCAGGATAGCTACTCGGCTCTTGCAGTCCGAACCGAGACGGGTCTTCCACCCGCTGGATGGATGCGCTATCATGGCGCACTGGTTCAAATCAAGGTAACACTTTTCCCAATGAATGCCATGCGTTGTTCTGTTAGTTTCTTTGTGCCTTTGTGTCTTTGTGGTTAATTTTGCGGCTCATGTAGTCAAGTGCAACAACGCCAAAGTTTTACCACGAAGGCACAAAGACACAAAGATGAACAGATTTAGCATGGTTTAAATCAAGATATTGAGTCCAATCCCAAAAGAGTGTTACCCATTTTAGGCCAGATTTGAACCATGCCTATAAATTCGAAAACATCTCTTGAATGGTGGGCGCTAAGGGACTCGAACCCCTGACCTCGTGGGTGTGATCCACGCGCTCTAACCAACTGAGCTAAGCGCCCAATGAGAATCAATACATTAACTACGAATCGCGCAATAGTCAATCATGCATTGGCGACTTGGCCGCGAATGTGTGAACAGCTATCATTTTTTTGATGTGCTGATGCGATTCAATTCGGTCTTGCAGAATTCGTAGAGCGAGCGTTCCAAGTCAGTTGTTGGTGTATAATCTGCCAGGAACTTCACCAAATACTGTCGAGCATTGATGCGAGTAAGCGGGTCGCCTCGGACGGCCATACAGATTCCTACGTGACCGGCAGCGTCCAAATCCTTATTGCCAGGCGACATCTTCAACACCGCTTTATACTCTAACGCCGCTTGATCATACAAGACGATAGCCTTCAACCCCTGATTGTAAAGATCGTTATACTTACGCTTGGCCTCTACGTACGGCAGGTAATTTGGCCGGAAAATTTTTCTTTTGCCTAACATTGTCTTGCGAATTTCGAAGGCATTATTGTATTCTTTCATTAAATCGGCGGCAGCAGGCGCATACTTTGGCAACAGAGCATCTTTCATCTGCTGGCCGCGTCGGTAATAAGCTTCTGCCATTTTACGATGTCCGGGGATAGTTTCCTTCAGCGACAATGAACTTCTATAAAGAGCGAAGGATTCTTCATACTTGCCGGCCCGTGCCAGCGCGTCGCCGTCCTGAAGCAGTTTCATCTCAGGCGTACTGATTGTTTCTTTCTTTGACATATCGGCGGCGGCAATTTTAGTGGCGGCGAAGCGCGTTTGCGCGTCGCGAGCCAATCCTAAAGCCTTCAGCGCATAATCGTTGCCAGAATGTTCGTTGGCCATACGAAACCAGGCCAGCGAAACAGTATAGTCGTCGCGATTCTTGACAAACTGTTCTGTTTCGTCGAAAGCTTTTTTGGCATCACTCATGCCGGCGATTTCCAGCGGCGGCGCATCTTTTATTTCTTCCGGCGAGTGCTCCGGCGGTTTTGGTGGTTCGATTTTCTTTATCAGCGGAGGCGGTGGAACCTGCCCGCTGGATGCGCGCAATTTATCCAGCGCGTTGATCACGTGAATGTTTGAGAAGCGACGAGTCCAGAACAACGTATTGTTCACCAGTTCCGGCAACTCGCCTTGTTCAATCTTGGCGCTGTCCAGAATCTGCTGCGCTTTTTCGAGTTTAAGAATGACCTGCGCAGTCTGCTCCGGCGGCGCCTCGCGCTGCGAGTTGGCTTTTAAAATAGCGAGCGATTCGTTGAGCAGCGTCTGCGCTTCACCCGATGGATCGGCTCGCAGTATCCCCGTCCAGACCAGCGTCACGACACAAATCAGCATTCTAATCGTCAGTTGCATAAAATATCTCCCTCTTCCCTCATACATTAGATGACGAACAACAGGATTAGATTACTGCAAAAAACGCCACCTGACCGAAGTAATATACTGCACGCGGAGCGCCGCTTGAGACAGTTACGAATGCGGCGACGGATTGTAAATTATAATCCATAACCGTGAATAGTTACGATTTCCTTATCTGTGTCTATTTGTGTTTATCTGTGGATTTTCTTGAACGGCTTGAAGAGACTGACCGGTTACGAAAATATTATACACGTTGCGGTATTTTCGGAGCAGGCTCACTTCTCTTTTAATAGTTTAGCCACTGCTTCCGCCAACGCTTGGCCATGCATATCTATATGACGGATGATGCCTTTGCGGTCCAGAATGAATGTTTTTGGGATGGCGCGGATGTTCCACTTCTGAGCGATGACGTTCTGCCAGCCCATATTATCTGAAAGAATCGGCCAGGCGATGCCGTGTTCTTCAATGCTCTGTTGAAGCTGGCCGGCATTCTTGTCCAGGCTGATGCCTACAATCGCCAAGCCCTTGTCTTTGTGCTCGTTGTACAATTTAATTAGATTGGGCAGCTCTTTGATGCATGGCGCGCACCACGAAGCCCAGAAGTCAACGATCACAACCTGATCTTTCAAGGCCGCCAGTGAAAACTTCTCGCCTTTGATGTCGGTATCTTCGATGGGAAATGGAGCTTGGCCGGGTTGTAATCGCGCTTCGGCCTCGCGCTGCGCCTGCTTGCTCGCTTCAAGCTGCTTGATCGCCATGTCAAGCTGCGCGGAGAACTGCGCATACATGTCTTTATCCAGCTCTTTGATTTTTTCGATAGCGCTCTTCGCTCCGTCGCCATCGAGAGCGCGCAGCTTGCCGGTCGCGACGAATGCCCAGCACAGCCCAACGCGCTTGAGATCAACGCCTGCAATCGGCGCGGTCTCGACAGCCAGTTCGGAATACTTCAGCGCCTCCGGATGGCCGACTTGAACCAGCAATTCCGCCAGTGACGCGGCGGCCTCGAATCCTTCGGCGGTCTTTGCGTTCGCCTTCGCAAACTTGCCGTAGCCATCCAATGCCAATTCCAGAAAAGCTATAATCTCCTCGGGCGTAGCGTTCTCGCCCGGGCGAGCGGCTTCCAGTTCCTTCTGCACTGACGCGAACTGTCGTTTGCGCGCCTCCAAAGTCTGTGGAGTCTTGGTTGCCGCCGAGGCCTTCTCATCAGGGAGGTCTGCGGCAAAACCACCAACGATAAGCAGTGGCAGCCAGAGCGCTAATCGAAGTTTCATTATGAGAATAGTATCAGAGACGATTAGAATTCACAAGATTCCTCATAAGCTCTAAATTTTCTTTTCAGAAGAATCAGTACTTGAGCGTGAATCTGGCAGATGCGAGACTCGCTAAGCCTCAAGTCGTCGCCAATCTGTTTCATACTGTGACCGTGAAAATAGTACTGCTCAATGACGAAACGTTCATGATTCTTCAGATTATCGAAGGCGATCTGACGAATTTCTTCGCGCTGCAGTTCGCTGGTGGGTTCGATCTCTCGAGGGGTTTTGAGCATTTCCAAACGCAACATATTGCGCTCATCATGAGGGTCAAAGCCGCCGCTTTTCACGGAGATTTGCGCCTTGACGTTTAGTTCGCGCTGTAGTTCATGGTATTGCTGCAGATTCATATTCAAACGAGCCGCGACCTCTTCGTCTTTAGGCTCGCGGCGCAGTTCCATCGCCATTTCGCGCACGATCCGTTCAAGCTGGTGGATTTTGTTGCGAATCATGCGCGGCACCCAATCGAGATTGCGAATGGAATCCAAGATCGCGCCCCGAATGCGCGAGACGCAGTAACTCTCGAAGCGAACCTTCATCTTCGGCTCAAATTTTGTGATCGCGTCCTGCAGGCCGATATTACCGGCGCTGATCAAGTCATGGACATCAATATTTTCGGGCAGCTTGGCTTTGACGCCTTCGGCTAGATAACGCACTAGCAGTTGATAGTGGACCCACAACGCGTTGCGCGCATCATCGCTATGTTCTTTGAAATAGTGTTGCCAGAGTTGTTTTTCGTGTTGGCGTCGCGTGGCTCTGACTTGCGCGCGCGCGCTTTGTTCCGGTGTCTGCTTGACGATTTGGTCGCTGGACAACACTTTCGAAGTTGGCGCGTGATGAAAAATTAGCGGCGACGAAACGGGTGATGCAAAATGTCGGCGTCGCGACTTATCGAGCGTAAGAGTTGCGTAATCGCGACAAGACTTGGCTGACTTGCGGCGCAACGTATTAGTCCGGGCGATTTGTTTCTTGGTCTGCGGCATTTATCTGTCCTCAATTTAGTAGTCTCTGACGAAGACAAAATTTCATTTTGCGCTACAAATTCACTTCAAGCGCAACTCCCCAACAATTCATTTATTGATGACATTTCCATAAAGCATACTCTCTTATAAAGTGTAATTGACAGTTGTCAACTAAAAAATGCAACCGTTTATGGGGTGTAGCCTAACACATTCTTTTCTTGCGCTTTCTTTGTGTGCTACGAAGATTTGGTAACCGTTCACCACAGAGATAAACTAGACTCAATAACTACTTTTCAAATCTGTTCGTCTTTGTGTCTTTGTGCCTTCGTGGTGAACGGTTACAAAATTTTTGCGTTGCGCAAAGATTTTAACGATTCACAGAGTAAAGAGAGAATTAATATGCCAATTCATCAGTTGTGTATTGTTGGTTTGGGGATGATGGGCGGAGCTATTGGCGCTGCGGCACGACGCACTGGCAGCGCGACGCATGTGATCGGCGTCGCGGACAGTCTGGATACAATTGAACACGCCCGCGCCCAAGGCGCCGTGGATACAGCTACTCTTGATCTACGTGAAGGCGTACATAACGCCGACTTGGTGATTCTCTGCGTCCCGGTGCGAGCCATCTTTGACGCGACCAGCGCCGTCCTTCCAGCCTGCCGCGAAGATGCCATCTTAACTGACATCGGTTCGTCCAAAGCGCTGATCGCACGACAGGTCGAAGGCCTAATTCATAAACTGAAATCCCCAGTCAGGTTTGTGGGCAGTCATCCAGTAACCGGCAGTGAAAAGAAAGGAATCGCTGCTGCCGGTGAAGTCAAGCTGACTGATGCGATCTGCGTCATCACGCCCACGCCACACACTGACCCCGAAGCCTATCATCGCGTTGATGATTTCTGGAAAAATTTAGGCATGAAGACGATCCGGTTATCGCCAGACGAGCATGATTCGGTGCTGGCGCGGTCCAGCCACCTGTTGCATTTGGTAGCCGGCGCGCTGGTGGCCGTGCAGACTGACCGGTCAATGAATATCTCTGGTACAGGCTTGCGAGATATGACACGCCTGGCCGGCAGCGACTCCGCCATGTGGGTTGACATTGCCGAACAGAATAGCCACGAACTTAGCAAGGCTCTGAAAGAGTTTGGACAAGAAGTCCTGCAATTGGCTCAAGAAGTTGAGATGCTAGGCGCGCGACCCGGTGAAGGCGTCGAAACGGCGCGCGAACGTCTATTTCGTTTTCTGGCCGATGCCCGCCAGCGCCACGACAAACGTTTCGCCACGACAACTCAAAATGATGAATGATGAATTCTGCAATAATAATTGCAAATAGTCGCTTTTTTTTGCAGTAACCGACCGGGTTATCTGTCTTTATTGTGGGGAGAATGTAAAATAATGCGGATAACGTTAATTAGTTTCTGTTTCGTAATCGATCAAAACGCGAATATCTCCATGCCGATGATTACACTTAATCGCAGTAAAGTGATTCAAAACACGGCAAAACGAGTTAAAATATGGCAAATTTGACAATTGCCGTAGTGCAGGCA